>NZ_JAHKQX010000020.1:0-104980 GCF_019345515.1 Shewanella sp. NKUCC06_TVS
ATCCCGAACTCAGAAGTGAAACGCAAACGCGCCGATGGTAGTGTGGGGTCTCCCCATGTGAGAGTAGGTCATCGCCAAGCATCCAAATAAACACAAAAGCCCTAGCCTAAATCGCTAGGGCTTTTGTGTTTTATACGCTCCGCGAAAAACTTATCTCGATGTCGGTCAATAAATGTTCCTCCAATATTGACACTTCCACCATCCATGGCGGTCGCCCGCCGCTAAGCGGACTCCCCGGCTACGAAGACAAGCTTCTTCGCGTTCAATCATGGTTAAATACTCCGTATTGATAGCGTTATGATTTCACCCCCATGTGAGAGTAGGTCATCGCTAAGCGCCTAATTATCTCATTGAGATGTAACCAAGCCAGCTGAATAAGCTGGCTTTTTTGCATTCGCAATTTGTAGAAATTAGTCCGTTTTTCTTTCAGCTTGCATGTTTCTCCGCTATTTTTACTCACCAACTCACCAACTCACCAACTCACCAACTCACTAGCCATTTCAATTACTGAGTTCTTTGTCGGTCCTAGGATTTCCTATTTCGTTCTCGTCCTATTGCTTAATCCTGCGCATAACTAAACGCTTGAGCTCTAGCTCAGGTAGCACTGTTGCTTATCTTTTAAATAGCCGTTCCACACCAACCGTATTGCTAGGTACTGCTCTGTGTTGGTATCTAGGGGGCATTTAAGTTGATTTAATTTGCTGAATTGAACCCATTCCTCTGCTTCAAGCAATGTCTTCAGAACAATATTCCTTTTTATTTTGCCACTTAGTCAGATGGCAGTAGCTTGGATTGTTAAATTTGCATATTTTTTCACTTGATTTATTCCTATGCTCGTTGTTTTCAATTTAGGAATCATTTTTTAGCCTAAGACATCACTTCAGCTTAAATCCAACATTATGCTTGTTTCATTATGGAATATTGAATTAATCGCTCGATTTATGAGGATTAATAACTTGCCGCCTGTGGATTTACTTAATTTTGGTAAGACCAATTTACACTGATATGGTTTTTTTGTTATCAATTGGTTATGTTCGTAGCAGGTTGAGTTCAACTGGTTTTCTTGTTGTGTGATTAGTTAGCTTTGAAATGTGATTTTTTATTCGATTTTTCTGATTGGTGGTCGCTATGTGTCTGTTTACGGAAGAACCATAGTTTGGAGCTGTTCATTTGATGAATTTTGAACTTGTAATGCGATAGCGATGATTTTGGGGCAATCGCGCTGTTGATAGGGATCTAGAGAGTAAGGGTTAGGGGAGCTATGGAGGATGTAACGCAATCTTTATTGGATGCCGTTGGCATTATGTTTTTGGGGATGGGCTTAGTTTATTTATTTTTAAGTGTACTAATCCTTGGGATTCATTTGGTTGCGCGTTGGTGTGCAGTCGATGCTGCATCTGCACGTTTTGCTAAAAATCATGCTAAGAGTCAGCAGAGGGTAGCGCAATCTGATGCTAAACCTTTAGAGCCAAGTTTGGTCGCTGCGATTTCACTAGCGGTAAAGCAGTATCGTTCACAGATTAAGTAATGGGGAGCAGTATGACTTTTGTATCTAATTCTACGACAGCAGTGGCTAAGCCATTATTTTTAACTGATGTCGTATTGCGGGACGCACATCAATCCATTTTAGCGACGCGCTTACGCATTGATGACATGTTACCTATAGCGCCGTTACTCGATAAGATTGGTTTCTGGTCGTTGGAATCTTGGGGCGGGGCGACTTTTGATGCCTGTATTCGTTATCTTGGTGAAGATCCCTGGGACAGAATTCGTGAGTTGAAAAAGGCAATGCCTGATACGCCGCAGCAAATGCTGCTGCGTGGCCAAAACTTATTAGGTTATCGCCATTATGCCGATGATTTAGTCACGCGTTTTGTTGAGCGTGCCCATACTAATGGCGTCGATGTATTTCGTATTTTCGATGCAATGAATGATGTTCGTAATCTCGAAACTGCGGTGAAAGCGGTGCGCCAAGTTGGCGGCCATGCGCAGGGGACGATCTCATACACCACAAGTCCAGTGCATACCATAGAGACTTGGGTTGATATGGCAAAACGTCTCGAAGATATGGGATGTGATTCTTTGTGTATCAAAGATATGGCGGGATTACTTAAGCCTATGGAAGCGTTTGAGCTCATTAGCAGACTAAAATCCCAAACGCAACTCGTGTTATCTATGCATTGTCATGCGACGACAGGATTAAGTACCGCCACTTATCAGAAAGCCATTGAAGCGGGTATCGATGTGCTCGATACGGCAATTTCGTCAATGAGCCAAACCTATGGACATACTGCTACTGAAACCGTTATCGCTATGGTGGAAGATACTGAGCGTGCGACTGGTTACGATATGGTATTGCTTGAGGAGATTGCCGCTTATTTCCGTGAAGTACGCAAGAAGTACGCTAAGTTTGAAGGCGCGCTGAAAGGCATTGATTCGCGGATCTTACGTGCACAAGTGCCTGGTGGCATGCTGACCAATATGGAGAGCCAGCTTAAGGAACAAGGCGCGGCCGATAAGATGGACTTGGTCTTGGAAGAAATTCCCCGCGTGCGTGCTGACTTAGGTTTTTTGCCCTTAGTGACACCTACATCGCAGATTGTCGGCTCGCAGGCGGTCATTAATGTGTTGATGGGTGAGCGTTATAAGTCACTGACTAAAGAGACTGAAGGCGTGCTTAAGGGTGAATATGGCGCGACGCCTGCGCCAGTCAATGCCGCATTGCAAGCGAGAGTCTTACAAGGAACCGAAGCCATTACATGTCGCCCTGCTGATTTATTAACGCCAGAGCTGGCTAAATTACGGCTTGAGTTAGCTGATAAAGCACAGGAACAAGGCATTCGCCTATCTTCAGAGCATGACGATGATGTGCTGACCTATGCACTCTTCCCACAAATAGGATTGCAGTTCTTAAAGAATCGTGACGATCCAAGCGCCTTTGAGCCTAAGCCTGAATTGACTTCGGTACTTGCTGCTTCTAATGCTACAGATCGCGGCCCTGAAACCTACACGGTAACTGTCGAAGGGCAAGAGTACGTAGTTGAAGTCGCCACAGGCGGGGAGATCTCGCAAATCCAGTCACAGGGCCAAAGTGTTCATGCCGTACAAGCTGCTATTGCGAGTTCAACGCCAACTGCGAGCCATGGAGAGATCAGGCTTGAAATGAGCGCGCCTCTGTCGGGCAACATCTTCAAAGTGCATGTTTCTCCAGGCGATAGAGTGTGTGAAGGCGATGTCGTGATCATCCTTGAGGCGATGAAGATGGAAACTGAAATTAGTGCTCAGGGCGATGGCATTATCGCTAAGCTCTGGGTGAAAGAAGGTGACTCAGTGTCTGTGGGTTCTCAATTACTGGCCTTGGCGTAGGAGGCATTATGGAAGGTTTAATGGCTTTTTGGGCCGAGACGGGAATCGCTCACTTTACTGGCGGGCAAGTGTTGATGATGGCAGTGGGCGCTTTGCTCTTGTATCTCGCCATCGTACGTGGTTTTGAGCCTTTGCTATTGTTGCCCATTGGTTTTGGTGCAGTGCTGGCGAACATTCCCCATGCGGGATTTACCGAAGAAGGTGGCATGTTGTATTACGCCTATTATGTGGGGATTGAGACTGGGGTGTTTCCACTGTTGATCTTTATGGGTGTTGGTGCGCTGACCGACTTTAGCGCCTTGATTGCGAATCCTAAAACTCTGTTATTAGGGGCTGCTGCGCAGTTTGGGATTTTTGCGACACTGATTGGCGCAATCGCGCTGAACTTAGTGCCGGGATTTGAGTTCACCATGAAGGATGCGGCGGCCATTGCGATTATTGGCGGTGCCGATGGACCAACGGCGATTTTCCTTGCCTCAAAACTGGCGCCTGAGTTATTAGGTGCGATTGCGGTCGCGGCCTATTCCTACATGGCGTTAGTCCCTATTATTCAACCGCCGATCATGCGTTTACTGACAACTCAAGCCGAGCGCGAAATTAAAATGGAGCAGCTGCGCGAAGTCAGTAAGAAGGAAAAGATCGTTTTTCCTTTGATGGTACTGGGATTAACGATTCTCTTTTTACCTGCGGCTACGCCGTTAGTGGGTATGTTTTGTCTTGGTAACTTGATGCGCGAATCTGGCGTAGTGGATAGATTATCGAAAACGGCGCAGAACGAGCTCATCAATATCGTTACGATTTTCTTAGGTCTAGCTGTCGGTTCTAAGTTATCTGCCGACCAATTCCTGCGGCTTGAAACCTTAGGAATTTTGGTATTGGGAGCTTTAGCATTTGGCATTGGTACTGCTGCAGGTGTATTGATGGCAAAACTGATGTGTAAGTTGTCGGGTGGTAAGATTAATCCGTTGATTGGTGCCGCAGGGGTGTCGGCTGTACCTATGGCAGCACGAGTCGTGAATAAAGTTGGATTAGAGGCCAATCAACATAACTTCTTGTTGATGCACGCCATGGGACCCAATGTGGCGGGAGTGCTAGGTTCTGCTGTGGCTGCGGGGATTTTGCTTGCCGTGCTGGGGTGATGACAGATTGGGTTAACTGATTGTGCTTGACTGAGTGGGTAAATTAAGCGGGTTTATCTTCGAATTTATTCTAGTTGTTAACGCTGTTTTATCACTAAGGCCAACTCAGTATTGAGTTGGCTTTTTTATTAAGTCACTCATTTATATTATAAATCCTTGGTATTAACCTAAGCTGTTAACCAGAGTAATGCCATAAGGATTAAAATCAGCCCGCCACCTATACCGATAATGTAGATAAAACCTCGCCGGCCTTGTTTTAGCGTGAGTTTGTTGGCTTTTAAAAATAACGCCCAAAACAAACATAGGATCAGCGGGATAAGGAAGAGTCTCGTCATTGTCTGTTCTGCTAAAGTGTGAGTTAGAGTAGTTTTAGAGTCTAACAGCTTGATCTTATTTGAGTAACCTATTTTGCAGTTAATAGAGACTGTCGAAGTCGATTGTGGTCTCTAAAGCCAATAGATTAAAGACTGTTTGCAGGATAATAAAAGAGACCGCCGAAGCGGTCTCTTACTGTGGTCAATGGTACTGATGATTTAGCTTAATACTGTTTATACAGTATTGTTATTGCTACGAACTCACAGGTGTAATGTCTTGATTGTCATTCGAATAGAACTGTACTTCATCGAGTTCATTTTCGGATTTACCAATCACAACAGCAGTCATCATATCGCCCGTTACGTTCGTTGCTGTGCGGATCATATCGATAATACGGTCAATCGCGGCGATAAAGGCAATGCCTTCAAGTGGCAGACCAATCACACCTAAGGTGACAGTTAACATCACCATCGCACTTCCTGGTACGCCAGCGGTACCAACAGAAGCTACTGTCGCAGTCACGGCGATCATCACATAGTCCAGTGTATCGAGCGGAATATTGTAAATCTGCGCGATGAAGATAGCGGCAATCGCAGGGTAAATACCTCCACAACCGTCCATATTCATGGTCGCACCTAATGGCATCACAAAGGCACTATAACGCTTTGATACACCCATGGTTTCGACTGCGCGGGTGCTCGCAGGTAAAGTACCGAAACTTGAGGAAGTACTAAAGGCGACTAACTGCGCTGGCATAGCTTTGCGGAAAAATTGCAGTGGGCTTAAACCACCGACAAATTTCACTAAGCCACCGTAAACAAAGATGATGTGGATAAAAGCGGCAATGTAGATAGCCCCGATAAACTTACCTAAAGGCAATAAGGTTGATAAACCATATTCACCCACAACCCATGCCATTAAACCAAACACACCGATAGGAGTGAGTTTTAAGACCATGCGAGTCAGTTGGAACATGACTTCAGCACCTGCTTCAATGGTGCGTTTTAATGGCTCTGCTTTCTCGCCGACTTTATTGATAGCGATACCTACCAAAGCTGCAAACACGATAATTTGCAGTACATTGCCTTCAGCGAGTGAAGCAAAAGGATTGACAGGGATCATGTCGAGCAACACTTGTGCGAAACCGGGAATATTACGCTCGCGCACTTCAGTCGTTGTGAGTTGCATGGTGCCACCCATGTCGATCATTGAGCCCACAGCTAAGCCGATCAGAGAGGCGATTGTGCCTGTCAGCATGAACATACCCAAAGTTTTCAAGCTCAGGCGTTTCAGACTGGTTTGCGAGTTGAGCGATGTGATACTCACGACAATGGCACAAAATACCAAAGGTGCGACCAACATCTTAATGGCCCCAATGAACAGATCACCTAATGGTTTTAGCACTGTGGCGCTTTCACCTAAAATAACGCCAACGAGCGCACCTAAGATAAAGCCTGCTAAGACTTTTTGCCAAAACGGAATGCGGCTAATGGTTTGAAGGATCATGCATATTCCAGAAAAATAAATTAAGAGTGAGCCAATAGGCCTGCGATGATAGGATTCGTATTTAACGAGTTGAGCGTGATGTTAACGCGCTCTCAGTCATGCGCATGGTTATTGCCTGCCATAGTTAACCATTGTATCGACAGAGCTAGGGTTATAACAAACCGTTTTTCTTATAACTTATTGTGATAAGTGAGTTTGTTGTAAAAAGATTAAGTGAAACATTCAATTAACCCATGGCAAACCTTATCGCATTGAATACAAAAAGAGAGATTTATCATTGAGTAAGCCATTATGACTGAGTTAGGCATTATGTTCTCCGGCGCTTTTTTAGCGGCGACTTTGTTACCGGGGGGATCTGAAGTCTTACTCGTGGCGCTATTAAACAAAACTCCAGAGGCTTGGGTTGCGCTGGTCGTGGTGGCCAGTATTGGTAACACGTTGGGCGCGATGACTAGTTTCTATTTAGGCCGCTTAGGTCGCCTCGCAAAATCACCAGAAGCGTTAGCGACAGGTAAACACGCAAAGGGGCTCACCTTGATTGAACGCTACGGCGTGTGGGCGTTGTTACTCTCATGGGCACCAGTTGTCGGCGATATTCTCTGTTTATTGGCGGGTTGGTTGAGGCTACCGCTAATACCCTCTTTGGTGATGATTTTAATTGGTAAAACAATTCGTTACTTAATTATTGCCGCTGCCGTGCTGCAATGGATGGCATGATGGCGCTAGGATGTATTTAATGGTCAAGGGTGGGGAGTGTTTTTCCGTTTAGACTGAATTTACTGTATAGATAGGAACTTAGTGTTAATTTTGCGAGTCATAAATCCCAATGCTTAATCATTTAAGCGCACTATGACTAAACGCAGCACTATGATTATGAAGCTGTATTTTTGGCCCATTGATGTATGAGGGGAATGTTTTGAAGAAATGGATATTAGCGGTCGCAATTTCTGCCGCACTTGCGGGTTGTGCATCTGAAACGATTACGGCGAACTTACCCGCAGGCGTTAAACTTATCGAAAATGTGCAATTGGCCGATTCGCAAGTAGGGATCCCCTACAAAAAGTACCAATTAGCCAATGGGTTAACGGTTATTTTACATCAAGATGATTCCGATCCCTTAGTGCATGTCGACGTCACTTATCATGTGGGCTCTGCCCGTGAATTAGCTGGGCGTTCGGGATTTGCGCATTTATTTGAACACATGATGTTCCAAGGCTCGCAGCATGTTGCCGATGAACAGCATTTTGAAGTGGTTACCGAAGCCGGTGGTACCCTAAATGGCACGACCAATACCGACAGAACCAATTACTTTGAGACAGTACCCAACAATCAATTAGAAAAAATGTTGTGGCTCGAGTCGGACCGTATGGGCTTTTTGTTGCCGGCACTCACCAGTGAAAAATTTGAAGTGCAGCGCGAAACCGTCAAAAATGAGCGTGCACAACGTATCGATAATCAGCCCTATGGCCGCATGAGTGAGCGTTTTAGCCAAGCCATGTATCCTGTCGGGCATCCTTATTCTTGGCCTGTGATTGGCTGGCCGGACGATCTTAATCGCGCCACAGTTGATGATGTGAAACACTTTTTCCAACGTTGGTATGGCCCTAACAATGCAACCCTGACCATAGGTGGCGATTTCGATGAAATGCAGACCTTAGCCTGGGTCAATAAATATTTTGGTGAAATCCCCCGCGGTCCTGAAGTCTCGTTAGAGCAAAAGGCGCTGGTTAACTTAGATAAAACGCGTTACCTCTCCATGGAAGATCAAGTGCACTTGCCTTTGATCCGTATTGGTTTTCCAACCGTATACGCAAGGCATCCTGATGAAGCCGCGCTCGATCTGTTAGCCAATATTTTAGGTGGTGGTAAAACATCCTTATTATATAAAAACTTGGTTAAGGACGGTTATGCCGTGCAGGCTAATGTGAGTCATCCTTGTCAAGAGCTTGCGTGTCAGATGTCGATTTATGCTTTAGCCAATCCTGAAAAGGGCGGCAAACTGGCAGATCTGGAGCAACGTATTCTCGACTCGATTAAGGAGTTTGAGCAACGTGGCGTTACCGATGACGATTTGCAAAAAGTCAAAGTGCAGTTTGAGGCTGATACTATTTATAGCCTGCAGAGTGTTTCTGGCAAAGTGTCGACCTTAGCGATGAACCAAACGCTGTCGGGCAATCCGAACATGATTGCCTCAGATCTGAATCGTTATGCCAATGTGACCAAAGACGATGTGATGCGCGTGTTTAAGCAATACATTAAAGATAAACCTATGGTGGTTATGAGTGTGGTGCCGCAGGGAATGACGTCACTTATTGCTCATGCGGATAACTTCACGCCAGCAACGTTGCCGATTGCACACTCTGCGGTAGAGGGGGATTTGCCCAAGCCTGAACTTGTTTCAAGTTTTGATCGGACTAAGATGCCTGCATCTGGCGTTGCACCTATGCTCAAAGTACCTAAAATTTGGACAAAAACCTTAGCCAATGGCATCGAAGTCATGGGCACTCAAAGTACTGAAACGCCAACAGTTGAGTTAATTGTTTATCTCAATGGTGGCCACAGACTCATACCCGTCGAAAAAGCAGGCTTAGCAACGCTGACTGCGGAAATGCTTAATGAATCGAGCCAGAAGCGCAGCAGTGAAGCACTATCACAAGCCTTAGAAATGCTAGGTAGTAGTGTCGACTTTAGTGCGTCTGAATATCAAAGTTCGATCAAAGTATCGGCTCTGACAGCACATTTAGATGAGACGCTGGCGATTATGGAAGAAAAGCTGTTTCAACCAGCGTTCAGCGAAGCTGACTTTGCGCGAGTGAAACAGCAGCAATTACAACAGATCCAGCATATGCAGTCCGATCCTAGCTATCTGGCTGATACGGCGTTGTCGTCTTTGTTATACGGTAAAGACAATGCGTTAGGTGTGAATGATCTCGGTACGCTCGATTCAGTCGCGGCGCTTACGTTAGCCGATGTAAAAGCGTTTTATGCCCAGCAGTATCAAGGCGGCAACGCTAAAATTGTCACTGTTGCTAATTTATCTGAATCTGCATTGCTGCCTAAACTAGCGGGATTAAACCAGTGGAAAGGAGAAGCAGCTGTGGTACCGCCACTTAAGCCACTCCCTGCATTAAAAGGCGGCACAATTTATGTGATTGATAAACCTGGTGCGGCGCAATCGGTAATCAATATTGCCAAGCGCGCATTACCCTACGATGCCACAGGCGATTATTTTAAATCCTATCTGATGAATTATCCGTTAGGCGGCGCATTCAATAGCCGTATCAACCTGAATTTACGTGAGGATAAAGGTTATACCTATGGTGCTCGCACTCGTTTTACTGGCGGTGCTGAAGTGGGCGATTTTGTCGCATCAAGTAACGTTCGCAGTGACGTGACGGCGAAAGCACTCATTGAGTTTGTAAAAGAAATCAGTGCTTATCAGCAGCAGGGCATGACAGATGCTGAACTTGCCTTTATGCGTAATTCAGTCTCTCAAGGGCAAGCTCTTGATTATGAAACACCGTATCAAAAAGCGGGCTTTATGCGGATGATCCAACGTTACCAATTGAGTCAAGATTTTACGACTCAACAGGACAAGATCATTAATACTGTAACAAAAGATGAACTCAATGCCCTCGCGGCTTCCGAGCTAGATATCAATAAAATGGTGATTCTGGTGGTGGGAGATAAAGCGACAATTGAAGCGGATTTAGCGGTATTGGGCTATCCAATTGAAACTTTAGTATTGTAAATTAGTATTTCGCCCTTATATAGGTAGATAGACGGGTGCATTAGTTAACGACTATTTGCCCTATATTTACCGGATTTACATCGAAAGACGGTGACAGCATTAGCTGTCACCGTCTGCTTTTAATCATACAAGGTGTGAATTTGGCTTGCCCCACAGACAGGTTTAGATTTATTTTGAGGCATATTTTGCAAGATAAGCCTCAAAATAAAGGTCTGACTGTTAACCTTGTCGCGATAGCGAATCACCAATTAGAGAAGCGCAAATTGAAGTCATTCAATGAATTAGTACAACATCTCTCGGACGCCAATGGGCGCACCGCACTCTTGGGTATGTTACGTGGCATAGAACGTGAGGCGTTGCGGATTGATGAGTTTGGTTATCTCGCTACAGACTCGCATCCCGAAGCCTTAGGCTCGGCGTTAATGCATTCACGTATTACGACGGATTACAGTGAAGCCTTGCTCGAGTTTATTACGCCAGTAAATCACAATGTTGAGCAACTTCTCACTGGGTTAACTGAGACTCATGCCTTCAGCGTGCGCCACTTAAATGGTCAGCGTTTGTGGCCCGTGAGCATGCCTTGCTATGTGAAAGATGAGCAACAGATCCCCGTTGCCCGCTATGGCTCATCGAATACTGGCATGATGAAAACCTTGTATCGTAAGGGGTTAACCTATCGTTATGGCGCCCTGATGCAGATCATCTCTGGGGTGCACTTTAACTTTTCGGTATCGCAAGAATTATGGCAAAGTCTGTATGAGTTAAGTGATAAAGAGTTAACTTACGATGATTTTATTTCAGAATCCTATTTCGGCTTGATCCGTAACTATCGCCGTTTAGTGTGGGTACTACCTTATTTATTTGGTGCCTCGCCAGCGTTATGTAGCTCCTTTATTAAAGATCAAAAAACCGACCTCAAGTTTGAAAAAACGGGCCACGGAACTCTGTATCTGCCCTATGCCACTTCGTTGCGTATGAGTGATTTAGGCTACACCAACAAAGAGCAAGAAGATCTAAATATCAGCTATAACTCTTTGCCTGAGTATCTGGCTGGCGTGAATGCTGCCACTAAAATGCCTTCAGCAAACTTTGCTAATATCGGCGTTAAAGTCGATGGTGAGTATCGTCAACTTAATGCCAATGTATTGCAGATTGAAAACGAGTTCTACTCGCCAATCCGTGCGAAACGGGTCACACGTAGTGGCGAGAAACCGTCTGAAGCTCTGGCCCGTGCTGGGGTGGAATACATTGAAGTGAGAGCGCTGGATGTTAATCCATTTAGCCCAGTTGGCATTGAGGCGACACAAGTGCGTTTCCTCGATTTATTCCTACTCTATTGTTTATTAACGCAGTCGCCTAAGTCTGAGGCGAGCGAAGAGGCGAGATTAAGCGCGAATCTTAAAGCTGTGGTGCTTGAAGGCCGTAAACCTGGGCTTGAGTTATTAACTGCAGACGGTTCACGTTCGCTTAAATCTTGGTTAGAAGAGTTGTTTGATGCCTTGCAACCTTTGGCAGTATTGCTTGATGGTGAGGGGATGGATTATCAAGTGGCTTTGGCCCATTGGCGTAAAGCGGCTGAAGATCCGAATTTAACCCTGTCGGGACAAGTACTGCAAAACGTGATCAACAAGGGCCAAGATCATGGTCAGTGGGTGATGACGTTAGCGCAGCAATACTATCAATATTTTATCGATTATCCCTTGTCGAGCGAGACCATAGCGCAGTATCAAGCTGAAGCATCCAGTTCGCTTAACAAGCAAGCTGAACTAGAGGCGGCGCAGAGTGCAGTTTCATTCGATGATTATCTGGAAGATTACTTTGGAGTGAAGCCGTGAAAGAGGGGTTATTCTCTTTCACTGGCCTACGTGCCCGCGCAGCTTTGATTGTGTTCAGTGCCTTGTTATCTGGCTGCGCCGCGTCACCTGAAGACCCACTGGGCTGTGGTACTGTGTCGGGTTATTTGCAGCCCGATGCCAGTACTCACTGGTATCGAGTTGTGGTGACCCATTTAAACGGGCAGGCAGTCGTTTCTAAGCCTAATTATCAGTTAGCGCCTGGCGAATATGAATTTACCGTTGCGGAGCTGATCGATGATCCAAGTTTGTCAGTCACGCTTGCCGCGCGGACACCCAAAGTATTCAAGCTCAATGTTGAAAGTCATCAGCGTTATCATATCGGTGCGTTATTTCACACCGATAAGCGCTATATGGGTAAAGACACTGCGTATTGGGAACCCGGCGTGTGGCAGCAAGAAGATCATGAGTGTCAGTTTGAGCTGAGTCCCGAAACGAAATAGCCAAAGTGTTAAGTTCAAGTGGTAAGCCAGCAACATACGATTTAAGTCATATTGATTTAGCCCCTAGCGTTGAGATCTTCTAAGCGCAAAAAAGGCTTTTTATGCTTGCCTCAGCCTGAGTCTATGACATCATGGCGCGAGCTAACTCTCCAAAGAACATGATATTAATGAATAAATCCTCCGCTATCTTACTCTGCGCAAGTCTCGGCATCTTGTCAGGTTGTGCGACATCTCCGCCTAAGTCTCCCGAAAATTTGTGTGAGATATTTCAAGAACACCGAGATTGGTACGATGCCGCTAAAGATGTCCGTGATAAATGGGGTGTGCCAGTGCATGTGCCGTTAGCTATGATGTATCAAGAGAGTTCATTCAAGCACAACGCCGCGCCACCGATGGAATACTTTTTAGGTTTTATCCCTATTGGCCGTGCCAGCGATGCCTATGGTTATGCGCAGGCTAAGACCATGACGTGGGATGATTATGTGCGTGAGACGGGAAACAGTTGGTCGAGCCGCAGTGATTTCGATGATGCCTTGGATTTTATGGGCTGGTTTATTAGCAAAACCCATAAGATAAATGGCGTATCTAAATGGGATGCGCGGGCGCAGTATCTTAATTATCACGAAGGCTGGGGCGGTTATCGCCGTGGCAGTTATAAATCTAAGGCGTGGTTAGTGAAAGTGGCGAACAAGGTGGATGCGAGGTCGAAACGCTACGCGGCTCAATATAAAACCTGCCAAGAAGATTTAGATTCATCTTGGCTGTGGCGTTTATTTTTTGGTTAGGATTACGTTTTTATATCATTGTCAGCCACTTAAGTGAGAATGGCTGACTGTCGGTGTTCAATTTAGATATTTAATCGAGATAGCTAATCGAGATAGTAAACTCAAATCTTAAACTCAGATATTCAACTCCGACGCTTACTGATTGTTGATATTAGCCTTTTGACATCGGCTGCAGCAACTGACTTCAATTGATTTATTGCGCTTTCACTGCGAAGGTTTCTAATGCCTGAATGGCTTTTTTCTTCGCACGCTTTTGCTCATACATAGCATGATCTGCAGTCTTAAAGGATTGATACCAATCGGCTTCGAAGGGGGCAATACCAAAACTAAAACCTAGGCTAAGCTCTGAACCTTGATTCAAGGTTTTGCGCATATCATCTAAGTCCTGTTCAATTTGAGCTAACGGCCCATGGCATAAAGCGACAAGCTCATCGCCACCAAAACGGGAAATAATGCCTTTGTTTTGCCAATAGGTGAGCATGGCAGTGGCCGTTCGCTTGATGGCAACATCACCCATCTGGTGCCCATAGGCATCATTAATGGACTTGAGATTGTCCATATCGATAATAATTAAAAAACTGCCTAAGTGAGGTTTGTGCTGCCAATGGTGCAGTTCATCTTCAAAATTCTTTCGATTATAAAGTCCTGTTAATGGATCAAAATTGGCGAGTTTAGTGATCTGCAGTGACTTCTGATAGAGCGCAATGGCATTGCTAGCTTCGTGAGTTAGGATAGAGACAAGATTGCGGTCGTAATCGCTAAAGGCGCCAAGGCTACTGCTATCGAGATTGAGCATGGCATACAGTTTGCCATCAATACGAATAGGGCTAGACAGGGTTGAGCGTATCGGCTGCTTCGACACTGAGAGTAACACTTTTTGATCATCTTCCGTTAAGGTGCTAGCCGCATTGATATTCTTCATATCATTGATGACCACTACTTGATCGCATCTCCCTTCAGTGAGTCGATATTCAAAAGTTTGCTCTAAGGTAAAATCCAGTTGTCTGAGTTTTGCTAAATCGAGCCCCACGACAGATTCAAAATACAGTTTATTATTCACCTCGTTGATTTTAATGATGCTGCCCATTTCGGCACCATTAATCACGTACACGGCTTTATTGAGTAAGGCGTCCAGAAAGGCATGCTCATTTTTATAATGGCTCGAGAGATGGGCGAGTTCATAGATGGCATCGTTGATGGTGACGACTTGCTCTAAATGCTGCCATAGTCGAGTTAAACGGCCCTGATGCAAATAGTAAATTAGGCTGTAGGCAAAAATATAAATGATGCAAACAAACAGTAAGGGCAGGATAGTCCAATTTTCTGTGGGTGCATTAAAGATAAACAGCAGGATGAATAGACATATCGGCACTATAAGCAGTAGCAGATGATAGCGATAATCTAAGCGATCTATGGTCTTACGTTTGAAATTATCCCTTAATTTCACTCGACTATTCCTTTATCTGTGTCATTGCTAGTAATCATTGAATGCTATACATCACTAACGTATTCACACTGAGTTCAGTTAAGTATATAACGAAAATTGAAATATAAACTGATATGAAACTGTGAACAATTTCATATCAGTGATTTTGGTACTAAATACTGAATTAACGCGAATTTTCTGCGTATTCGGCCAATATCCAAGCTAATGGTGCTTGGTATTGGATTGGCATCCAAGTTTGCAGTGCGGCTATGCTCTGGTTGAGCACAGTTTGATTTGGCACTGATAGGTTTAAATGTCCGACTTTACGACCCGGGCGAACTTCTTTGTTGTACCAGTACAACTCAGCATTGGGCAAACTTAACCAGCGAGGGTCATTATCGATACCGATAAGGTTGACCATAACACACTGAAAATTCACTTGTGGCTGTGGGATCGCAATTCCGCAAAGTGCTCTAAGATGCAGCTGGAATTGATCCATATGGGTTCCGGCTTGGGTCCAATGCCCAGAGTTGTGCACTCGCGGCGCCAGCTCATTCACCAGTAGCTCATCGCCAACACGGAAGCATTCCATCGCCATCACGCCGACGTATTCAAGCTCGTGCATAATGGCGCTGAGCATAGTTTCGGCTTGGGTTTGCAAGGGGGTTAAGCGTGCCAGTGGCGAAATCGACGCCATTAAAATGCCGTCCTGATGCAAGTTCAGCGTCAGCGGATAAAACACGCATTCGCCTTCGCGAGTACGCACGCCAACCAATGATACTTCTTCATCAAAATTAATCGCTTGCTCAGCAATCGCAAGGTTACGCCAATCATTTGGAATATCGCCCACTTCGGCTTGTTTAAGCCAATGTTGACCTTTACCGTCATAACCACCGGTACGGCGTTTCATCAAGACTCTAGGACCATAATGTTGATACAGGGTATCGACTTGGGTGTTATCGTCGACTAAGGTCCAAGGCGCCGTGGGAACGCTGAGCTGGTCGAGTAGACTCTTTTGGCTAAAACGGTCGGCTAAACGGCTAAATACCGGACCATTAACAAAATGGGGGTGTGAGCTGAGTTGTAAACTCAGGGCGGACTCTGGCCACTGTTCGCGCTCGGCGGTGATAATGTCGTGGGGCGCGAGTGGCAGGATTTCATCCGTAGGCGTCATGATATCGACGGCGTTAACTTCAATTGCTAATGGCTCACCAGCGTGGGTCAACATGGCGCCCAGCTGACCATTACCTAATACCCAAACCTTAGGTTTAGTGTTTGTCTGGGTCATTAGACTTCCCTCGGGTCTGGATTGTCCAGTACCGCACGGGTCTGTTCTTCTCTGAAAGCGTCAACACGAGCCGCTAATTCTGCATCGTTATTCGCAAGGATTTGGCAGGCCAATAATCCCGCATTGAATGCGCCCGCTGTACCTATGGCTAAGGTGCCGACGGCGATGCCTTTTGGCATTTGAACGATAGACAATAAGCTATCCATACCTGACAGGGCTTTACTTTGGACTGGTACACCTAATACGGGTAAGCGAGTTTTAGAGGCGATCATACCGGGTAAGTGCGCTGCACCACCGGCGCCACCAATGATGATTTTAAAACCACGTTCGGCGGCAGAGGCTGCAAACTCCATGAGTTTATCTGGCGTTCTATGGGCGGAAACCACTTCAACATGATAAGGCACTTGCAGTTTATCCATTATCTCAGCGGCGGCTTCCATCGTGGGCCAATCACTTTTAGAACCCATAACAACAGCAACAAGGGCTTGCATGATAACTCCTTAACTCACTAATTTTAATTATATTTTGACCTTGTTTCAGGTCTAGGTACAGTTGATGCTTGTCTAGCCGTCACCGGTGGCAAGCATCATGGCGCTGAATAATACCATGATCCTCGTCATTTCTGCCCGTTTTTGCGAGCGAAAAAACGTCTTTTGCTGTGATGAATGGCTTGGGGAATTGAGCTATAAAAAAGACCAATCCTGAGATTGGCCTTTGAGATAAGTCAGCAGCATTAAGCCCTGAGATCGTGCTACTGGTTTACTGTGTCTGCTTATCCGCAGTGATTTCTGTTTGCTGAGTGATGACTGGCGCTTCTGTCATGGCTTCACGTAGGGTCGAGTAAAACTTCAATACACCTTCAATTGGCTGGATCTTCGCTCTCGCCAGCGTTCGGATGGGCTGGAACTGCAGATCGGCGATAATGAGCTTAGTCTTATTCGCTTTGCATTTTTCAATCAGCTTCGTCAGTGCGGCTAATCCTCCCGCATCCAGAATAGATACTCCATCGAGATAAAGCACTATCACTTGTTTATCTTCGGTGAGACTCGCGATTTCGGAGAAAATGCGGTCAGCAGCAGCGAAAAATAGCGGCCCGTTAATTTTGAGGACAGCCCAATCGGCAGGTAACTCTTGATCCACATAACGCTTGTTGGTGCTGATATCGTAAAGCTTTGTCATCTCGGCAATTTCTTTCATAAACAGCAAGGCAGCAAGGATAATTCCCACACTGATGGCTATCACCATGTCGAAAATAACCGTTAATGAAAAGCAACTGACAAAAACCATGATATCGCTGGTGGGCGCAGTTTTAATTAAATGTAGTGCTTTGTGGGCTTCACTCATGTTCCAAGCCACAACAAGTAGCAGGGCTGCCATGGCTGACATGGGCAAATAAGCTAATACGCCCGCTAAGGCGACTAAACCAATTAAGACTACTATGGCGTGGATCATGGCCGCTATCGGGCTCTGAGCGCCCGCTTTGACGTTTGCCGCGCTACGGGCAATTGCTGCAGTTGCCGGAATACCGCCAAAAAACGGCGTGATGATATTACCTATACCTTGCCCTAGTAATTCACTGTTGGCACTGTGACGTTTACCTGTCATGCCATCGAGCACCACTGCACACAGTAGCGATTCAATTGCGCCTAACATGGCAATGGCAAAGGCTGCAGGTAATAAGGCTTGAAAGGTCGCGAGATTAAACTGAAACGCTTGGCCATTCGCGCCAGCTTGCAGCCAAGGCCATTCGAAACTGGGTAATACGGCAGGAATTCCCATGCCTGTGGTGCCATCACTCAGTTGATAGTGAAAACGGGTTCCTATGGTTTCTATATCTGCACCCATGGCATTGAGAACCAAGGCGAACATAGTGCCGAGTATAATAGCTGGAAGGTGCGCTGGCACAGGTGTTTTGAGTTTTGGCCAAAGTAGCATAGTCGCTAAGGTCGCGGATGCTACCAGTAGGCTAGGTAAATGCACCGAGGGTAGCGCTTGAGCTAATGTCATCAACTTAGCCAGATATTGCTCTGGCATCTGGGCTATATCGAGTCCGAAAAAATCTTTGAGCTGCAAGGTAGCGATGACGACACCTATCCCCGCGGTAAAGCCTAAGGTGACGGATTCAGGGATATACAAAATTAATCGGCCAAGTCGCAGCATTGCCATGCCGACGAGTATCATTCCGGACATCACAGTCGCGATTAATAATCCTGCTAAACCAAACTGTTGGGCTATCGGATAGAGCAATACTACGAATGCCGCTGTCGGGCCTGACACGCTATAACGTGAGCCGCCAGATATGGCGATAATAAAACCGCCGACAATCGCAGTGTATAAACCGTATTGAGGTGCAACTCCACTGGCAATGGCTAATGCCATTGCTAACGGTATGGCAATAATGCCGACAGTGAGACCTGCAAGAAGATCTTGCCCAAAACGTTTAAACGAATACTTATCCTTCACGCAAGCTTCTGTGAGTGCGTGGGCGATTCTTAGGGAAAACAAATGAGCTGAGTGTGACACGAGTGGGTCCCATAGCGAGGCGAGTAACAAGCTTCTATTTTAGTGACCTGATACAAGACGCAGTGTGAGCTTGATTGCAAAAACGATTGAAAATACTTTGTTTTGTATAAATAGTGTGCTTGGGGGCTGTTTGATTCTCATTTAGGAGTGGTTTGTAAAATATTTTGATACTTTAACCCTTTTAGTCATTTGCGCCGTTTACAGCCTTAGGTCAACATCAAAGGCATTCAACATGAAAACAATATACTCCCAGAAAACCATTGCACATTCCTTATTATCTTGGGGAAGCGTCAGCATATCGGCGAGCAATAGCGCAGCTTTATTCTTAGTCATGCTGAGTTTAACGGCCTGTGGCGGTAAAGGCTCTGAGGCTCAACAACGACAAGCGGAGCTGCAAGCCGAACAGAGTCATAAAGAAGTGTCACTGCGCCGTGCTGAAATGCGTGATGCTACTCAGATTGAGATGGCCAGAGTCGCGGCGCCGATGCAAATGTCTACCCATGGTGCAGTGATGGGAATGAACATAGCCCCAATGCCGTCAGACTATGCTGCGATTCCGTTAGCACAAAATAAATTCGAGCCGCTGGTGCAAAATGGCATCATGGTGGCAGGAGAAATCCCAGTATCGACTTTTTCCATCGATGTTGATACTGGCAGTTATGCCACCTTAAGGCGGATGCTGAGGGAAGGGCGCTTGCCTGAGAAAGGCACTGTCAGAGTTGAGGAAATGCTCAATTATTTTTCCTACGATTATCCCTTACCTGCTAAAAATGCCGCGCCGTTTAGTGTTACGACAGAGCTTGCGCCATCCCCTTATAACGATGACATGATGCTGTTACGGATTGGTCTTAAAGGATATGACTTACCTAAATCTCAGTTAGGCGCGAGTAACTTAGTCTTTTTGCTCGATGTGTCAGGTTCTATGGCATCTGCCGATAAATTGCCTTTACTGCAAACTGCACTCAAGTTGCTGACGGCGCAATTAAGCGCTCAGGATAAAGTTTCTATTGTGGTTTATGCTGGGGCCGCTGGTGTGGTGCTCGATGGCGCGTCGGGGAATGACACTCAAACTTTAACCTATGCGTTAGAGCAATTGAGCGCAGGTGGTTCAACCAATGGTGGGCAAGGAATAACACAAGCCTATCAATTGGCGAAAAAGCATTTTATCCCCCATGGTATTAATCGAGTCATCCTCGCGACTGATGGTGATTTCAACGTTGGTATGACAGATTTTGATGATTTGA
This sequence comes from Shewanella sp. NKUCC06_TVS, assembly GCF_019345515.1. Classification (NCBI taxonomy): domain Bacteria; kingdom Pseudomonadati; phylum Pseudomonadota; class Gammaproteobacteria; order Alteromonadales; family Shewanellaceae; genus Shewanella; species Shewanella sp. NKUCC06_TVS. The sequence goes on from NZ_JAHKQX010000020.1 coordinate 19,640, forward strand.
TTGCCTTGATTGAGAAGGAAAAAGATCATGGTATTGGCCTGACAACCTTAGGGTTTGGTTTGGGGAATTACAACGATCAACTCATGGAGCAATTAGCGGATAAGGGCAATGGTAACTATGCCTATATCGATACCCTGAATGAAGCTCGAAAAGTGCTGGTGGACGAGTTAAGTTCAAGCTTGTTCACTATTGCTAAAGACGTCAAAGTGCAAGTGGAGTTTAATCCGGCCTTAGTGTCTGAGTATCGTCTAATCGGTTATGAGAATCGTGCTTTAGCACGGGAGGATTTCAACAACGATAAGGTGGATGCGGGCGAAATTGGCGCGGGTCATACAGTGACTACCTTATATGAATTAAGATATGTTGAAGCAGGGCAGATGGCGAATGATAAACTCAGATATGGCGTTGATGCTCAAACGGGGCAAGAAAAATACAGCCGTGAAGAAATCGCTTTCCTTAAACTGAGATATAAGCTGCCAGAGCAAACACAGAGTCAGTTACTGAGTTATCCCATCAGGTTAGACCAAAATGTTAAGCTGTTAGAACAAGCGAGTGATGATTTTAGATTTGCAGCAGCGGTTGCAGGATTAGGGCAATTACTGAATGGCAGCCATTATCTACATCAATTTGATTATACTAAGTTAAGCCAGTTAGCACGTTCGGCATTAGGGGACGATCCCTTTGGATATCGCCATGAGTTTGTGCAATTAATGGAAACCGCCGCGGCCATAGAGCAATCTAATCATGTGCCGATTAAGAAGGTATTCGATGGTACGGATAAACCTTTTCCTCCCCAAGATAAGCTTCATGGCGAGCCAGTGAGAGACAAGAGCAATACGCGCAATGAGAGATTACAATAGTAAAAGTAAATTCGTGGGGCTAACCCCAATGATGAGGAATTTCCCGTGGCATTAGCAATAGCGCAATTATCAAACCATGAGCACTCAGATGAGCAATTGATGTTGTGCTATGCCAAGGGCGATTCAAAAGCATTTGAACAGTTATACCTGAAGCACAAAGGTGCACTCTATCGCTACTTTGTACGCCAGTTAGGTGATAAGCAGTTAGCTGAAGATTTGTATCAAGAAACCTGGGGGCGGGTGATCCGCGCTGCGGCTAACTACGAAGCCAGTGCTAAGTTTACTACTTGGCTATATCGTATCGCTCATAACTTATTGATTGATCATGTACGGGCGGTTAAGCCCGTGGATTTAGTCGCTACTGATGAAGATGATGCAGGACTCGATACTTTTGTGGCGGGTGAGCAAGATAAGCCCGATGTGCAGTGGCAAGAAGCGCAAAAGAGCTTATTGCTAAAGACCTGTATCGCACTGTTACCCCAAGTTCAGAAAGAGGCATTTATCCTGAATATTGAAATGGGTTTTACGGCTGCCATCATTAGCGACATTGCGGGCGTGACCTTAGAAGCGACTAAAAGCCGTATTCGTTATGCTTACCAAAGCCTAAAAGATTGTGTCAGCGCGAAATGGCAGGAGGCGGGTCATGAGTAATTCTTCTTCAAGTGCTGATGAGCGCGCATTACAACAGGAAGTGCTGGCTTGGTATCGCCAGCAGGCCTTAGAGGTTCCACCGCAGCAACTCGATCAAGATATCTTACAGCTGGCGCAAACTCACTTAGCTGAAATGCATCAAAGCAAAATAACCGCCGTTGAAGCGCCAAGTTCTGTCTGGCGACGCCATCCTTGGGCGTTATCGAGCGCGGCATCGTTAGTGCTTGTTGTTGGTCTGCTGGTGCTGAATCGACCTCAAGTCGAAGATACACTTGTTCCAAGTCCTATGGTGATGAGTGCCCCCGCGCCACAAACGATGGCAAGAATGGCTGATACTGAAGCGATGCAATCTTTAAAAATGCAAACAGAAGCCGTGGCTGAACATAAAAGACAGACGGAAATGCAGCAAGCTAAAGCCGCATTGGGAGCAACTGAGCAGCAGGATACAATTAGCCCCGCTATCGCTGCAAGGTCTATGAATGCACCAAAATTATCTGAGTCTGCTGAAATCAATCAAGTGTCATTGACTGAGTATTTACATCGGTTACAAGTCCTCATCGAAGCGAAGGAGACTGAGCAAGCATTCGTGCTGGAACAAAAACTGCTCAAAGATTACCCGTATCTTGCAGTTAAGGATGTCGATGAAGCGCAGCAAATCGAATCGCAGCAAGTATTAAGACTTGAGTTTAAAAAGCTACAACAGCAATTACATCAGCTTGCCAAATGACTATGTGATTGTGGTATTTAGTAATAAAAAAGTGATTAGAAATCGCAAAGTGGTGAGATAAACAGCTAAATTTCCCTGAAATATGCCGAGACGTGCTAATGTTTGTGGTCTGTTTACTGTTTGGTATGTGATTTACTTGATCAACATCATAAAGTGAACAGGTTTTAGCCTGTTATATTGGTGTTAGTTCACGACTTGGCTAGTATCAATAGTCAGACCCATATTCAGGAGGCATTATGCTTAAAAGACTCATGCATGATCATAAACATATAGCTGTATTGCTAAATGTTTTAAAAAACAAGCAGATGAAACTATCCGAAGGTGAGTCAATCAACTTCAGCGTCGTGCGCGATATTGTTGAATATATGCAAGGATATGCTGAACGTTGCCATCATCCCATTGAAGACATTATTTATGCCTACTACCTAGCCCATAAAACGAACGATACTATCGATAAATTGAGTGCCGAACATGAGTCGGTGATCCAATCCTCGGCCACCTTGATGGCGACTTTAAACTTGATCCTCAGTGATATTGTGGTTGCCCGCGAGAAACTGATTGTTGATTTTGCAGAGTATGTCGCATTGCAAGAGCGACATATGCAGATGGAGGAACGGGAAATATTTCCTTTGTTAGCCAAAAGTTTAACTGAGCAAGATTGGCAAGTTATTGAGTTAGAGTGTCAGAAATCGCTGATCGATGATCCTTTGTTTCTTGACCGAGAGCAGAAAGAATTTGAAGATTTACGGGTTTATCTCACAGCGTCTGACTAATACTCTTTAGTTTATTGGGTCCATGTTGTCGGCTTAAGCTGGTGTTTTTATACGGCTGAGGAGCACATTTTTGATTCTGACGGCGATGTCTCGTGAGCCAAAGTTGGTTGGGATTTGTAAAGTATTATCGGTGTTGATGACGTTGGTTTTTATCGTAACTTACTGGTTTTTTTGATGTGTTTTTAAAGCTCCGGCTCGTAAGGCCATACCCCGCTTATATTCTGTTTTCTCCAATAGTTGTAAATAAAAAAAGCGCCGAAGGGCGCTTTTCTATTCATGTTTGAAATGATAACTAGCTCATATAAACATGTAATTACAACTGGATAGCATCAATGTCGTAGTTAAAGTTATTATCGATTTCTTGGAGTTCTTTGAGCAAACGATGCTTATCTTTTAACGCTTCGATCTCACGCCATTTACGCTTTTTATTGGAGCCTCGCGAACGATCGGGTCTTTCAACGACTTCATCTAGCGCACAACCATAATCTAAACGATCCATGGCAACCTCCTGTTGTTGTATGTTTTGTCAGCGATTAAATAACATATTTTTAAAACAGGGTGCAAGAATTATGTTTCATTTGTGTTAAGTTGAAATGAACTTTGAGTGATATGTCATTGATGTTATATGCAGAAGTAGAGCGGAGTTAAGTAGGAAAATTTAATAAAAAGAACGGGGTAGAATTAAAAAGCCAGCAATTGCTGGCTTTTTGTTCGATTAGATTTTGCCTTGTCGATAAAGGTTAATCAATGCGTTGCTTGAGGCATCTAAAGCATCGGAATCTTGCTCTGCGCCAATGCGTGCTAACACATCGTTACCGAGATTCTTACCGAGTTCTACACCCCATTGATCGAAGGAGTTGATATCCCAAATAGCACCTTGAACGAATGTTCTATGTTCATACAAGGCAATTAAAGCGCCTAGGGTACTTGGTGTGAGCTTATCCATAAGTAAGGTATTGCTCGGCTTGTTACCAGGCATGACTTTATGTTGAGCGATCAGCTGCTTCTCTGTGGCGGATAATGCGCTATTAGCAAGTTCGGCTAAAGCTTCATCAAAAGTACGACCTTGCATTAAGGCCTGGGTTTGACCGAAGCAGTTTGACGCTAATTGGTCATGGTGCTCACCGATAGGATTATGGCTTTGCAGCGGCATAATGAAATCGGCAGGGATCAGTGCGGTACCTTGATGTAATAACTGGTGGTAGGCATGTTGGCCATTAGTGCCTTCGCCCCCCCAAATGACGGGACCTGTGCTGTAGTCAACATCAGTACCATTTAAGGTGACTGATTTACCGTTACTTTCCATATCGAGCTGCTGGAAATAAGCGGGTAAACCACGTAGGTAATGATCGTAGGTTAATACGACATGGGACTGAGCATTAAAGAAGTTTCCGTACCATAGGGAGAGTAATCCCATGATAACCGGCATATTCTCTGTCAGTGGCGCTGTGGCGAAGTGCTCATCCATCTGATGCGCACCCGTGAGTAGAGCCCTGAAGTTATCCATACCGATCAAAAGTGCAATCGGTAAGCCAATCGCTGACCAGAGAGAGTAACGGCCACCAACCCAATCCCACATAGGGAAAATATTGTTTGCATTGATACCAAAATCTGTCGCTTTTGCTACGTTTGAAGTGACTGCGACAAAGTGTTTTGCCACATCAGACTGCAAACCGCCTTTCGCTAGGAACCAGTCTCTTGCGGTGAGGGTATTGGTTAAGGTTTCCTGTGTCCCGAAAGATTTGGATGACATGATGAACAAGGTCGTTTCAGGATCCAATAACTTCAGCTTCTCACTAATAGAAGTCCCGTCGACGTTTGCCACAAAGTGACAATTTAATTCGGAGTTCCAATAAGGGCGCAACGCTTGAGAGACGATTTTGGGGCCTAGGAAAGAGCCGCCAATACCAATACTTACAATATCGGTTATCGCTTTACCTGTGTAACCTTTCCATTGACCTGACGTCACTGAGTTCACAAACCCTTGCATCTTATCAAGAGTTTGTTGAACTTCAGGAACTATGTCTTGACCCTCGGCAATAATCGATTGTTCTGCAGTACTGCGAAGCGCTGTGTGCAGTACGGCGCGCTTCTCTGTGGTGTTAATGATTTCACCTGCAAACATCGCTTTGATTTTTGCTTCAAGTTGGCTATTGCTTGCCAACGCAAATAACAGATCAAGCGTTTCCGCTGTTGCTCTGTTTTTAGAGTAATCCAGTAATAAACCACAGGCTGATAGCGACATTTTATTGAAACGTGCCGCGTCAGTTGCAAACAATTCCCGCATATGCGGAACATTTTTACTGTGTGCTGATAAAGCTTGCCATGTTGAGCTTTGGGTCAAGAGTGTCATTTCACCGTCTCCAGAGTGCTTAGTTCGCGAGCTTAGCCGTGAGCATGACTTCGAGCTTACCTTGGTCTATCGCAAAGTTTCGAATGCCTTCGGCAAGCTTATCAACCGCCATTGGATCTTGGTTAAAGTCCCAACGGAATTGTGCTTCAGTCAATGGGGGTTCTGCAGCGACAGTGGTCGTTGCTGCAACCAGTTTAGGTGTGATGTCAACTTGCGAATTAGCCAGTTCTTCTAATAGAGAAGGGCCAATGGTCAGACGATCGCAACCTGCTAGCTCAATAATTTCACCGATATTACGGAAACTTGCACCCATAACAACAGTGTCAAAACCGTGTTGTTTGTAGTAGTTATAAATTTCAGTCACTGAAATGACACCAGGGTCATTTACGGCAGTGTAATCTTTACCTGTATCTTTTTTGTACCAATCAAGTATGCGGCCTACAAAAGGAGAAATGAGATAAGCACCCGCTTCGGCACACGCACGCGCTTGAGCAAAGCTAAATAGTAGGGTTAAGTTGCAGTTGATGCCTTCTTGCTCTAGTTCTTTAGCGGCACAAATGCCTTCCCAAGTTGAAGCAAGTTTGATCAGAATGCGTGATTTATCTACACCCGCTTCTTTATATAGGCGAACCAATTTATGGGCTTTAGCGATTGATTTTTCTTTATCGAATGATAAACGGGCATCAACTTCAGTTGAAATACGGCCAGGAACGAGTTTCAGTATTTCTACGCCGATATTGACCGCTAGTTTGTCGCTGGCATCATCAAGTTGCTGCACGAGATCGGTACTTTGTGATTTTGCCCAGTCGATAGCGTTATCTATAAGGGATTCATATTCAGGAATTTGAGCCGCTTTCAAGATGAGTGATGGATTAGTGGTCGCATCTTCAGGTTGGTAGCGTTTAATCGCTTCGATGTCGCCTGTGTCAGCGACGATAGTGGTATATAACTTGAGTTGCTCTAATGTATTGGCCATGAAAAACATCCTTCTCAGGTAGCAGTTTTAACTCGGAATTCACTGATGACTATTAGAAGCGATTTTGCCAACTTTTCCAACCTTGAATGTAAAAAAATTACAAAAATGACAATTTTATGTCTATTAAGGTATGGCTCGAGCTACGGGCTATCATCTTGGCTGCAGTAGAGGGCGTCGCTTGTCCTAGTGTATACCCCACAAAAACAAAAAGTCGCTGCAAGCAGCGACTTTTTTACTTCAGTAAGTACTATTACTTCAGAACAGGTTGTTTTGTTGTGGTAGTCACGATAGCTTCGATGCGACGGTTCGCAGCGTGAGCTTCTTTTGAATCACCAGCAACCAATGGCTGAGTAACACCGTAACCGTTAGAAGTTACGCGGCTTCCGCTGATACCATATTTCTCTACAAGAATCTTGGCAACGGCGTCAGCACGTTTGTCAGACAATTCCATGTTGTATTCTGGTTTACCTACATTTGAGGCGTGACCTGCGATTTCAACAGTGAAAGCTGGGTTTTTGTTCAAATAGTTAGCTAATCTTTCGATGTCTTTGTAGTAAACATTTTTAACTACAGCAGAATCGTTAGCAAACTGGATTGAACCTACGTCTTCTTTGTTCTTCACGTTTTCATAGATAGTACAGCCAACAGAGTCAACTTTGTGAGTTGCTGGTGTTGCTGGACATTGATCTTTGTCGTCGTAAACGCCATCGTTGTCAGAATCAACAGGTGCTGCTGCAACGACTGCTGCGGCAACTGGAGCTGCTGCAACTGGAGTTCCGAAACGGTAGCTCAGTTCTAGACCCCAGTAGTTGCTATCAGCTTCAACAATATTGTAATCATCGTTTAAGTTTTCATAACGACGATATTTAGCTTGTAATTTTAAGTTGTCAGTGAAGTTATAACCAACACCAGCACCTAAATATGGAGCAAAATCATTTGTACTGTATTTGCTCGACGTTACACCATTGTTTTGGCTGTTTTCGAGTGAATAGTACATTGCACCAGCTTCAGCTGATAGGCTCCAGCGGTTAGCTAGTGGCCAAATACCAACTAGACCAAGTGTAGAACCTTTAACGCCTGCATCATTGCTGATACCCGCTGCGTTCCAATCTGCATTACCTAAATCACGGAAGCCGATTTCAGCACCGAAGTAATCGTTGAACATGTAGCCTGCGAAAACATCCCAAGCGTATGGACTGTCTTCACCGTTCTGAGTGGCAACGTGCTCATAGTTATTAACGCCTAAACCGGCACCAACATACCAAGGTGTAAGTTCCTGAGATGCGCTGGCTGCGAGTGGAAGCAGAGATGTCAGTAATACTACTTTTAATGTGTTCTTCATCATTTTATTTACGTCCATTGATTATGATTCTCCACCAATATGCTTTGCTGGTTTTGTGCAAAACATTGCTAGCACTTAGTGTGGGGATCCTTTGATATTTTAGCCAGCGGTTAATTATCACTTGGTTTGTTAACTTTTTCCAGTATTAAGATCAACCTTTTAAGGGCTGCCATTCTGTAACTGGTATTTTTAATGCAAAAAAGGCACTCCGAAGAATGCCTTTAAATTACAATCTAATGTTAATTAGATGTTTCTATTAGCGTGTCCATACCCAATTTTCGATTTCTACTGGGTCTACACCATTCGCTTTAATATAGTTGCGGTGGTCAACTAATCTTTGCAGCATATCAGTGGTAATAGAGACGTGCATAGTTTCATCAATAACACCCTGTTGGAACAGCTTGTAAGCCATATCAATTACAAGGTGATAGCGAGATGTACCGTTACGAACACCCATATCAAATGGCGTTGTTGTTGAACCTTCTTCTTCGTAGCCTTTAATTCTGAAGCGACGGCTGCCTTTGTAATCAAAAATTAACTTTTTGATTGTATTTGGGTAACCATGGTAGTTGAATACCACGCCTTTATCTTGAGTAAAGATTTCGTCCATTAACCAAGGTTTTTCTTTAAATTTACGGCTACCTAAGCCATCACTGCTTAATTCAGTGACACTAACGAAGCGGATTTTCACTCTTGGAAGGAGTTCTCTGATTAATACTAGAGAAGCCATACATTCTTGAGTGACATAATCACCACAACCTGCCAGCACAATATCGGGATTCTCATCTGAGGCAAAATCCCACACCATTACGCCGTCTTTTGTTTGTTTACGCGCTTCTTCCAAGCTTAGCCATTGTGGTAACTCTTTTTTACCTGCAACCAGAATATTGAGTTTGTCACGGTCTGCGAAGGCTCGCTCTGTATAAACCAATGTGCTGTTGGCATCTGCGGGTAAGTAAGCCGAGATTATTTTTGGATGTTTCTCCAGCATAGCCCCAAGGAAAGATGGGTTTTGATGTGAATAGCCATTATGATCTTGGCGCTCAAGTAATGAAGATAATACGACATTACAGGCTGGCAGTGGCTTACGGAAATGTACGCCTTGGCTGGCGTAGACATATTTACAGTACTGATCGGCCATCGATGAGATAACTTGTGAGAATGCTTCGTAGGTGGGTAGCATGCCGTGGCGGCCTGTTACTGTGTAACCATGTAGCATGCCAAAAAGTAAGTTTTCAGAAAGCAGTTCAATGACTCGACCTTCACGGGACATATCTTCATCCCAACTCTCAATTGGCCACTGCCATGCACGATCGGTTTCTTCAAATACAGCTTGTAGTTGATTTGAATAGGTTTCGTCAGGACTAAAAATACGTAGATTACGTTGGTCGCGGTTTAACTTGAATGCATCGCGCATCCATTCGCCCATTTTTAACATTGAATAGCCACGTTGACCACGTGGTACTTCTGGACCATAGCTGAGTTTTTCAAGATCTGGATTGGTTAATGCTCTAACAACTTCCCCGCCATAGGTTAAATGTTGACGGCCACAGGCAAGTTGCTTGGGTGGGATTAATGAACAAATGTCGGCATCAAAAATCAGTTCGCCTTTTTCATTCATTTGATAGAGTTCTTGGAAGTCGTAACTGGCAAGCCAATTATCCAGTGCATCTAAATGGCCCTTATCAGTGGCACATTTATTGACGATTACTTGATGCGATTCGCAGTTACCTTCTAATTTCTTACCTTTATATTCACTGACACCAGTCCAACCTTTGGCTGTGCGCATTAAAATGACTGGCCATTTTGGTTTAACTACGTCTTCGCCACTGCGTGCTCGACGTTGAATGTCATTGATCATGGTATAAGCGGTATCCATGGCATTTGTCATCTGCACATAGATATCTTCTTCTAATTCGTTATCAACTATGATGGGGAAATAGCCAAGACCACGGAATTCAAGATCCAGTTCTTCATGGCTCATACGGCCCATGCGGGTAGGACCGGAAATCTTATAGCCGTTAATGTGCACAATTGGCAATACTGCACCGCTGGTCGCTGGTGAAACTAAGCGGTTTGCATACCAAGATGCGGCTAATGGTCCCGTTTCTGCTTCGCCGTCACCAATTAAGACGGTTGCGATCAGATCTGGATTATCTAATACTGCTCCCCAGCCTACTGAGAGTGAGTAGCCTAATTCGCCACCTTCAAGAATTTGTCCAGGTGCTTCAGGGTTTGCATGTGAAGGATAACCATAAGCGGCAGAAAACTTCTTACAAATATCTTCGATGCCAGTTTCATTGTAGGGAATAGTTTCTGGGTAGAAATGACTTAAAGAGCCTTCAATGAATAAGTTTGCTTGTACAGCGGGAAAACCATGGCCTGGACCGACTAAATAGATAAAAGAGCGGTTATGCTTCACTATCAAACGGTTAATGTTGGCATAGACAAAGTTAATACCTGGGCAGGTACCCCAATGGCCAAGTAAACGTGGCTTGATATCAGTATGGGCAAGTGGACGTTTATGTAAGACGTTTTGTTTGAGGTAAATTTGCGAGGTCGCAAGAAAGTTTGTCGCTCTGACATACTTTTTCAGAGCATTGATTTCATGTATTTGTGTCATGTTAAGCCTCACTAAAACAAACAAGAGATGATTGAAGTTTCTATGGGGTTACTATATTTGTAGTTTTATTACAAAAATGTGCCCTACATCCAAATTTTAAAAGTTGTTTTTGCTGTTAAAAATAATGGCTCAACTTAGACCTTTTGTTAATCTAGCTTTAACAGTAGCTTAGCTAGTGTTGTAAGACGTGATGTTAATGCCGTTTAACTGTGCAAACGCGAGCTTGATCACATGAGCAATTTCGAATACTGTGCTATTTTGCTGCGTTGAATTCGGTAGCCGTGATGTTGTAAATTCACGGAAGGATAATTTGAAAAAATAAATCTACCGAAATTCTTACCTTTAACTTGGAAGGATTCATTCACCACAGATGTTGTACCTTTAATTGCAATTAGAGGAGCATTTGCTACGGGAAGAAGTAAAATAATATGTTAGAAACCATAGTTAATTTTTTGAATGCGCTACTTTGGGGTAAGTTGTTAGTATATGGACTAGTAGGAGCTGGTCTCTATTTCACCATTAGACTTGCCTTTATTCAGTTAACCCACTTTAAACATTCCATCAAAGTTATGACCATGAGTCGGCAAGGTTGCGATAGCGGTCTTTCTTCATTTCAAGTCTTTTGTACGAGTATGGCAGCCCGTGTCGGTGCTGGTAATATGGCCGGTGTTGCTGTTGCTATTGGTGCAGCGGGTCCAGGTGCAGTATTTTGGATGTGGCTTATCGCTATTTTAGGTATGGCGACTGCTATGGTTGAATCAACCTTAGCGCAGGTTTATAAAGTCCGAGATCATAATGGCCAGTTCCGCGGTGGTCCTTCCTACTACATGGAAAAAGGATTGGGTCAGAAATGGATGGGCATTTTATTTGCTGTCTTTTTGATCATTGCTTTTGGTTTAGTATTCAATGCAGTACAAGCTAACACTATTACCGGTGCCATGGAGCGAGTATTTGGTTTTAATCCAACCTATGTAGGGATTGGGCTAGTGATTGCCAGTGGATTTGTGATTGTCGGTGGTCTACGTAAAGTCGCGCGAGTATCTGAATTTCTTGTCCCCATTATGGCCTTAGCCTACATTCTTGTAGCCTTCATTATCGTTATTTTCAACCTAGAACAATTACCTGCGATTATTAGCTTAATTGTGAAAAGTGCTTTTGGTTGGCAAGAGGCTGCCGCTGGCGGCGTGGCTTATACTGTCGCGCAGGCAATGCAAGCGGGTATTGCTCGCGGACTTTTCTCGAACGAAGCGGGTATGGGCAGTGCGGCGAATGTCGCGGCAAGTGCATCGCCTAACCCTAATCATCCAGCATCCCAAGGTTTTGTGCAGATGATGGGTGTGTTTGCGGATACTATCGTTATCTGTACTGCAACGGCTGCGATAATCCTGCTATCAGGGGATATTGGCTCGAGTGATGATGGGATTCGATTAACCATTAATGCCATGTCTGCACATGTTGGCGACTGGGGTGGCGCATTTATTGCGGTGGCTATTTTCTTATTCTGCTTTACATCCATCATAGCCAATTACTCATACGCTGAAACAAATGTGATGTACTTAATGGGAAATAGTACCAAAGCACTGCCTTTATTCCGTTTGTGCGTGCTTGGCATGGTCATGTTTGGTGCCGTCGCTAAGATAAGTTTAGTGTGGAACTTGGCTGACGTTTCGATGGGGTTGATGGCGACGGTAAACATTGTTGCTCTATTACTATTATCGGGCCTGGCAATTCGCGTTATTAATGATTATCGCGAACAGATCAACGCGGGTAAGACTCCAGAATTCGATCGTAGTAAATTTCCTGAGTTGATGGATCAGCTTGATGATGATATTTGGCAAGATACCAGTCTCGTGCCGGCTAAAAAGCTTTAGTTAGCCTAGCGCATCGAGAATAGGCATTACTGATTGTTGTAATCGAAAAGACCACGCTGTTAAAGCGTGGTTTTTTTATGTTCGTTCAGTATCATAGGCATGTATTTTTGTTTCTGTTGGGAGTTTTTGATGTTGATATTGGTTTCGCCGGCGAAGACCTTAGATTTTGAACAGCCGCCACTGACGCAGGTGTATTCACAACCTGATTTTTTAACTTATAGTCAGGAGTTGATCCAAGTGTGTCGGCAATTGACCCCTACAGACATCGCCACTTTAATGAAGGTGAGCGATAAAATTGCGGGTTTAAATGCGGCACGTTTTGGGGAGTGGCGGCCAGATTTTAGTTTAGATAATGCAAAACAGGCCATTTTTGCTTTTAGAGGCGATGTGTATACTGGCTTTGATGCTGATACATTGTCTGAAGATGAAATTGCTCGAACTCAGTCACAACTACGTATTTTATCTGGACTTTACGGTTTGCTCAGACCGCTGGATTTAATTATGCCTTATCGTTTAGAAATGGGCACGGCACTTTCTAATCCTAAAGGTAAAAACCTATATGAGTTTTGGGGAGAGACGTTAACTCAAGCGGTAAATGAAACGCTTGCTGAAACGAGTAGTGATATTATTGTCAATCTTGCATCTAATGAATATTTTAAAGCAATAAAGCCTAAAAAACTTCAAGGGCAATTAATTTCACCCATATTTAAAGATTGTAAAAATGGTCAATATAAAGTGATCAGTTTTTTTGCTAAGCGTGCTAGAGGCATGATGGCGAGATATCTCATTACGCATCAAATTGACACTTTAGATGAATTAAAAGCATTTAATGTTGCTGGTTATTATTATAGTGAAGAGCAGAGTTCCCCAACAAATCCAACGTTTTTACGTGAAGAGCAATAGCGAAATATCGATAAGATGTTAATTGATAGAGAACAGCTAATGCTGTTCTCTATATTATTGATGGCCTATTTTTCAGATTGAGTGACTAAAGGCGTTAATGTCACCGTTGAATTTGCCATGATATAAGCAAATTGTGCGTAGGCGGCGACGTTTTGAGCCAATGCGGCAGGGTCGATTTTATCTAAGGTATCATTCGGTGTGTGATGGTAATCGAAATAATCGTGGCCATCTTGCCTCAAGGATGCAACTGGAACACCTAAGGCAGGGAGCATAGACACGTCTGGCCCGCCAGAAGCTTGGTTATTGCCCAGTGCAACGCCATTGAATGACATAGGGCTGAGCGCTTGCTGTACTTCGGTGAATATGTTCTCATTCACTTTAGTATCGATTTGATAAATTCTACCGGCCCCAAAATCAGACTCTGCAGCTATGTAGTGCAGCGGTAATTCAGCTTTATGAGCCTCTGCATACGCTTTACCGCCAACGAGCCCAACTTCTTCAGCGGCATATAGCACGACTCTAACAGTGCGAGCGGGTTTTATGGGGAGATCTTGAATATGCTTGGCTGCAGCCGTCACAATGGCGACACCAGCGCCATCATCAATCGCGCCAGTACCCTCATCCCAGGAATCTAAATGAGCACCAATGAGCACTATTTCATTGGGCTTACTACTGCCCTTTACTTCGGCAATGACATTGTAGGAAGTATTAAAACCTAAGTTTTTTGGCGACATATGCAATTCGAGCAGGGCATTAGGATCGCGTTTTAGTAATGCACCAACCAAATCAGCATCGGGATTTGACATGGCAGCCGCGGGGATTTTAGGCACGCCATCTTGGTAGCGCATGATGCCAGTATGGGCCATGCGGTCATGATCTGTGCCAATAGAGCGGATCACGATAGCAACTGCGCCTTTTTGCGCTGCAGCGACTGCCCCTTTCGAGCGGCCACCAACGCTTTTACCATAACCTTCACCAGTGATATGGCGCTCTGTTTTTTGGTCAATAAAAACAATCTTACCTTGCACATCTTCAGGCTTGGCATGTTGTAATGCCTCTAGGCTATCAAAGCGCGCGATTTTAGCTTGTATACCTCCAGCAGGAGTTGCAATACTGCCACCAAGCGCAGTAATGACCAACGGTTGTTCTACAGGGACGGTGATTTTGGCTTTGGCTTCACCGCGCTCCCAAATTGGCACTTGTACGGCTTCTTTATAAACACGGTCAAAACCAAGGCTGGTCAGTTTATTTATCGCCCAGTTAACGGCGAGGATATCCTTTGGACTACCTGCAAGTCTTGGACCCACTTCAACCGTGAGTGATTCGACTAAGTCATAGCTTAATTGCGAAGATAATGCTGCCTGTTGTAATTGAATGACTTCACTAGGGGCAGTTTCTACTTGAGTTTGGCACGCACTTAAACTCCCGATTAAAAGACTCGAGAGAAGTGTAGTTTGATAGGGCTTCATTAGATTTCCTTTATTTTTATTAAGCATGTCCCATTTTTAAAAACAATCTAGCAAAAAGTGTGCTTTATGTCCCGACTATATCCGTAAGGCGACGCTATATTAGCGCAGGGGTTAGTTTTAGGAGAGAAAGTGCGTAATGAATATTGAATTAATGCAGGAGCGAGCCGATCATGCCGTAGTGCTATTAAAGGCACTCGCGAACGAGCGCCGTTTATTTATTCTTTGTTATTTATTGAATGAAGGAGAAATGTGCGTTGGCGAAATGAATAAAAAATTAGGCTTAAGTCAATCGGCACTATCACAACATCTTGCTTGGTTACGCAAAGATAATTTAGTAACCACACGCAAAGAAGCGCAAACGGTATTTTATTCACTCAAAAGTGATGAAGTACGGGAGATGATTCACTTATTGAACAACATTTATTGTCATTAATAGTGTTTTTCAGATATAAAAAAACCGGCAATTGCCGGTTTTTTTCATTTGCTATTTTATAGATTAAGCAGCGATTGCTTTTATCTTAGCGTTCAAACGTGCCTTTTGACGAGCGGCTTTATTCTTGTGAATAAGACCTTTAGTCGCCATACGGTCAACGATTGGTTGTGCAACAGCAAAAGCTTCTGTTGCTGTTTTGTGATCGCCTGCTTTAATTGCAGCGATTACTTTTTTAACGTATGTACGTAACATTGAGCGACGGCTGGCGTTATGCTGACGACGCTTTTCAGATTGAAGCGCGCGCTTCTTTGCAGACTTGCTATTAGCCAAGGTGCAACTCCTAAAAACTGGATTTGATACTTTTAAAGGCCGAGGAATATGCCTGCATTTAGTCACTTTGTCAATGACTATGATTGAATATTCATCATAAAGATAAATTAATCCAACCTGCCTTGGCTATCTTCGACCCAACTCGTGTAATATGTGGCGCAATTCTAGCAGCTATTACCGCAGTGTGACAGAGCCTGAATCGATTTTTTGAGATGTATCACCTAATCAATTCGATATGGGTCTGGGGGACGTTTGAGTAGAAAATTATTAAAATCTGGCCTGATTGTTAGTGCTATGACATTGATATCCCGAGTTTTAGGTCTAGTTAGGGATGTGGTTGTTGCTAATTTGATGGGCGCAGGGACAAGTGCTGATGTGTTTTTCTTTGCAAATAAAATTCCTAATTTTTTACGCCGTTTGTTTGCTGAAGGGGCTTTTGCACAGGCGTTTGTACCTGTTTTAACTGAGTACCAAGAGAAACATACCGCAGAAGAGACTCGTGATTTATTGAGTAAAGTTGCGGGCACATTAGGTTTACTAGTGACAATAGTGACCCTTTTGGGGGTGGTTGCATCACCTGTGCTGTCAGCTTTATTCGGTGGTGGTTGGTTCATCGCTTGGCTTAACAACGAGCCAGATGGTGCTAAATTTGAACTCGCTACCGTTGTGCTTAAAATTACTTTTCCTTATCTGTGGTTTATCACATTTACGGCATTAGCGGGCTCAATTTTAAATACCCGAGGCCGTTTTGCGGTATCGGCTTTTACACCCGTATTTCTCAATGTGGCAATTATTGCGGCGGCTATTTTCTATGCGCCTACATCGACCCAGCCTGAGATTACCTTGGCTTGGGGCGTTTTTTGTGGTGGTTTGATTCAGTTCCTATTTCAAATTCCCTTTTTATTGCGTGAAAATGCGCTCGTCAAGCCTTCTTGGGGCTGGCATCACCCGGGCGTGGTGAAAATCAGAACTTTGATGATCCCAGCATTGTTTGGCGTGTCTGTCTCACAGATTAACCTGCTATTTGATACATTTATCGCCAGTTTTTTGATGACGGGTTCAATAAGTTGGCTCTATTATGCCGACCGTTTACTCGAATTTCCCTTAGGATTGTTTGGGATAGCGATTGCTACTGTGATTTTACCTGCGCTGTCACGAAACCATGTGAATGACGAAGGTGCGGGCTTTGGCAAGACGATGGATTGGGGGATTAAAGCGATTCTACTGCTAGGTCTACCGGCTATGATGGGATTGATCGTGCTCGCAAAGCCTATGTTGATGGTATTATTTATGCGCGGTGCTTTTTCATTGCATGATGTTGAAATGGCTTCCTATAGTTTGATGGCTTATGGCAGTGGTTTGCTTAGCTTTATGCTGATTAAGGTGCTTGCTCCTGGCTATTACTCTCGTCAAGATACCAAAACACCTGTGCGTTATGGCATTATTGCCATGATCACAAACATGGGCTTTAACTTACTGTTTGCTATTCCTTTTGGGTATGTTGGACTGGCGATTGCGACTTCGATGTCAGCATTGCTTAACGCCGCATTACTATACCGAGGCTTGCATTTAGCTGGTGTTTATCGTGTTTCTAGGCCGACTATGGTGTTTTTTGCTAAAGCCGTGGTCTCGACAGTCTTGATGGTGGTAGTCTTGTATTACTTTTTGCCTTCACAACAAATTTGGTTAGATTGGCATTTGTTCGATCGTGCGAAAGCCTTGATAGGCTTAATTTTAGTTGGGGCAGTCAGTTACTTATTGTGTCTGCTTTTGCTCGGAATTCGTCCTTGGTCAATTAAACGGGGAGCTTGATTGCTGATTCTCATCGCTAGCTGTTATATAATCAGCCGATTTGCGCTTGGCAGTTGTCTAACGTTATGGAATTAATCCGCGGTATACATAACATTTTGTCATCCCACCACGGGTGTGTATTGACTATAGGTAATTTTGACGGCGTCCATCGTGGTCATGCACAGGTGATTGCGAACTTAGTGCAGAAGGCGAAGCAGTTATCGCTGCCATCGACATTAATGACGTTTGAACCTCAGCCGCAAGAATTGTTTAGCGGTGACAACGCGCCGGCTCGTTTAAGTTTATTACGTGATAAAGTCATTTTACTCGATGAACTCGGGGTTGAGCGGTTAGTGTGTGTTAACTTTAATCGCACTTTTGCTAATC
Organism: Shewanella sp. NKUCC06_TVS; assembly: GCF_019345515.1. NCBI lineage: Bacteria > Pseudomonadati > Pseudomonadota > Gammaproteobacteria > Alteromonadales > Shewanellaceae > Shewanella > Shewanella sp. NKUCC06_TVS. The sequence continues at coordinate 37,129 of NZ_JAHKQX010000020.1, forward strand.
AACCTGCAGAGCATTTTATTGAAGAATTGTTGGTCCGCAAACTGGGTGTCAAATACCTCGTCGTCGGTGATGATTTTTGTTTTGGTCAAGGCCGTAAAGGCAATTTTGAAATGCTAGTGCATGCGGGTATCCAATATGGTTTTACTGTGGTCAGCACTCAAAGTTTTATGCTGGGCTCGCAAAGAGTGAGCTCGACTGCTGTGCGTGAACAATTGGCGAAGGGCAATCTTGAACAGGCGAGACGCCTATTAGGACATCCTTTTACCTTGAGTGGTCGTGTAGCGCATGGGCAAAAAATTGGCCGCACAATTGGTTTCCCCACCGCTAATATCGCCTTAAAGCGCAATGTTGTGCCGGTACGCGGTGTGTTTGCGGTTAAATGTTATTGGGATAACAGCGATATTTATGAGGGCGTAGCCAATATTGGGTTTCGCCCGACAGTGAACGGTCAAGTGTGTCAGCTTGAGGTGCATCTTTTTGATTTTGAAGGTGACATTTACGGCAAACATGTTGAAGTCGAGTTGGTGGCTAAACTCCGAGATGAGCAACCTTTTGACTCATTGGATGCGCTAAAAAAACAGATTTTAAATGATGCAAATGAAGCCAGAGCTTTATTTGGTAATGATGCAGGCTGAAATTTATCAGTTTAATTAACGGTATAGGATCAATGAGCGACTATAAATTTACTTTGAATTTGCCGGAAACAGAGTTTCCGATGCGTGGTAATTTGGCAAATCGCGAGCCAGAGATGTTAGAGCGCTGGACAAAAGACGGTTTGTATCAACAGATCCGTGATAGCCGAATTGGCCGTACTCCCTTCATTTTGCATGACGGCCCACCGTATGCGAATGGCAGTATTCATATTGGTCACTCAGTTAATAAAATCCTCAAGGACATTATTGTTAAGTCAAAAACCATGTCTGGTTTTGACGCGCCTTATGTACCAGGTTGGGATTGTCATGGTTTGCCTATTGAGCTGAAAGTTGAGCAAAAAGTGGGTAAGCCAGGTCAAAAAATCTCTGCGGCAGAATTCCGTGAAGAATGCCGTAAATACGCTGCTGAGCAAGTTAACGGTCAACGTGAAGACTTTATCCGTTTAGGTGTGCTGGGTGATTGGCAAAATCCGTACTTAACGATGGATTTTTCAACAGAAGCTAATATCGTTCGTTCTTTATCGAAAGTGATTGAAAGTGGTCATTTGCATAAAGGCGTCAAACCTGTGCATTGGTGTACTGATTGCGGTTCTGCCTTAGCTGAAGCTGAAGTGGAATACGAAGACAAAACATCACCTGCTATCGATGTGGCGTTTGTGGCTGCCGATAGCAAAGCTGTTGCGGCTAAGTTTGGGGTAAGCGATTACTCACATCCTGTCTCTATGGTGATTTGGACGACCACGCCATGGACGCTACCAGCGAACCGCGCCTTGTCTTTGAGTCCTGAACTGGATTACAGCTTAGTCGAATTCGAAAAAGACGGTGTGACGCAAGCGCTTATTTTAGCTGAAGTCTTGGTTGAATCTTGCCTGACTCGCTATAACATCGAAAGCCATACAGTGCTTGGTACAACCAAAGGCGCTGCGCTTGAGCTTGTCCGCTTTAATCACCCGTTCTTGGATTTTGATGTGCCTGCAATTTTAGGTGATCATGTCACTACTGATGCGGGTACCGGTATCGTTCATACTGCACCGGGTCATGGTCAAGACGACTTTGTTGTCGGTCAAAAGTACGGTTTAGAAGTAGCAAACCCTGTTGGCGACAACGGCGTGTATAAGCCTGACACTGAGTTTTTTGCTGGCCAACATGTCTTTAAAGCCAACGATAACGTCGTAGCTTTGCTGAGAGAAAAAGGCGCCTTGCTGAATCACGTGGCTTATCGTCACAGCTACCCACATTGCTGGCGCCACAAAACACCGATCATCTTCCGTGCGACACCGCAGTGGTTCATTTCTATGGATAACCACGGTCTACGCACGCAAGCATTGAAAGAAATCGAGCAGACTCAATGGATCCCTGATTGGGGCCAAAGTCGTATCGAAAAAATGGTTGAAAACCGCCCTGACTGGTGTATCTCACGCCAACGTACTTGGGGTGTGCCTATCACGCTGTTTGTGAACCGAGAAACCGAAGAGTTACACCCTGATAGCGTGTCGCTGATGGAACGCGTGGCGAATCGTATCGAACAGCAGGGTATCCAAGCTTGGTGGGATCTTGATACCGCAGAATTGCTGGGTGATGAAGCGGAACAATACCGTAAAGTCACTGATACTTTGGACGTTTGGTATGACTCTGGCTCAACCTTCTCATCAGTGGTAGCCGCACGTCCTGAATTCCACGGACACGGGGTTGACTTGTATCTTGAAGGTAGCGATCAACATCGCGGTTGGTTTATGTCATCTTTGATGATTTCAACCGCAATGAATGGCAAAGCACCGTATAAGCAAGTGCTTACCCACGGTTTTACCGTCGATGGTAAAGGCCGTAAGATGTCAAAATCTATTGGTAACGTGATTGCACCACAAACGGTAACCAACAAATTAGGCGCCGACATTCTGCGTTTATGGGTTGCGGCAACAGATTACAGCGGTGAGATGACGGTTTCAGACGAAATCTTAAATCGCAGTGCCGATGCCTATCGTCGTATTCGCAACACTGCGCGTTTCTTATTAGCCAACTTAAACGGTTTCGAGCCCGCTAAGGATTTAGTGGCCGTTGAAGATATGGTGGCGTTAGATCGTTGGGTTGTTCGCCGTGCCGCTGCGCTACAACAGGAAATCATCGAAGCCTATGATCAATATAACTTCCATATAGTGACTCAAAAACTGATGCAGTTCTGCTCGGTTGAGTTAGGCAGTTTCTATCTGGACATCATTAAAGATCGCCAATATACGGCTAAGCAAGAAGGCCATGCACGCCGTAGTTGTCAATCGGCGCTGTATCTGATCTCTGAGGCCATGGTGCGTTGGATTGCGCCAATTCTAAGCTTCACTGCTGACGAAGTATGGCAATTACTGCCTGGCGAGCGTGATGCTTATGTCTTTACCCAAGAATGGTATCAAGGCTTGAAATCAGTCACCTTAGCGACTGATTTGAGCGATGACTATTGGCAGCAGTTGCTAACCGTGCGTAATGAAGTCAACAAAGTGATTGAACAAGCTCGCCGCGACAAACGTATCGGTGGCTCATTAGAAGCTGAAGTGACCTTGTTTGCGGATGCTGCCTTGACTGAGCAATTAACCCATATCGGCGATGAGCTGAGATTTGTGTTGTTGACCTCTGAAGCCAAAGTATTGCCTTTAGCCGATGCGACATTGGAAGCGGTTGAGACTGAGTTGGCATCACTGAAATTAGTGGTTGCTTCAAGCACTGCCGAGAAGTGTGAGCGTTGTTGGCACCACAGAGAAGAGGTTGGCACTATTGAGGCTCACCCGACACTTTGTACTCGCTGCGTAACCAATATTGAAGGTGACGGCGAAGTTCGTCAGTTTGCGTAAAGGATCTGTATGCCATTAACTTGGAAAGACAGTGGCTTACGTTGGTATTGGGTAGCTGTATTGGTGTTTTTAGCCGATCAGCTATCTAAGCAATGGGTCTTAGCCAATTTTGATTTGTATGAATCAGTGAAATTATTGCCCTTCTTTAATTTCACTTATGTACGTAACTATGGTGCAGCTTTTAGTTTTTTAAGTGAAGCCGGAGGTTGGCAGCGCTGGCTGTTTACGATTGTTGCGATTGGATTCAGTACGTTATTGACTGTGTGGTTGCGTAAGCAATCGTCTTCTTTGTGGAAACTGAATCTAGCTTACACCTTAGTGATTGGTGGTGCTTTAGGTAATTTAGTCGATCGATTGATGCATGGTTTCGTGGTTGATTTTATCGATTTCTTCTGGAATAAGAGCCATTATCCAGCATTCAATATTGCCGACGCTGCCATTTGCGTCGGTGCAGTGCTGATTATTTGGGATGCATTTGTCAGCGGAAAGTCTGAAGCTGATAGCGCTGAAGGGGTTAAAAAGTGACTGTGACACGTTCATTATTATGCCACATGAACATTGTGCTTGCTGATGGCTCAACTGCCGATAGCACTAAAGCCTCGGGTAAACCGGCTCGATTAAATGTGGGTGATGGTACTTTAAGTCCTGCATTTGAGGCGCAGCTGGTGACGCTTGCTGAAGGTGATAAGCACAGTTTCACGCTTGAAGCGATTGATGCCTTTGGCGAATCCAATCCTGATGCTATCCATTATCTAGATCGAAGCCGTTTTCCGGCTGACATGAGTTTAGAGGCTGGCGTGATTGTGAGTTTTGCTGGCCCTGGTGGTAGTGAGATCCCTGGTATTGTCCGTGATGTTGCGGGTGATTCCATCACAGTCGATCTTAATCATCCTCTGGCAGGACACAAGATCACTTTTGAACTGGACGTAGTAAAGGTATTTTAAGATGAAACTCGATCCTACTAGCCCAAGTTTAAATATTATGCTCGCTAACCCGCGCGGTTTTTGTGCGGGTGTTGATCGTGCTATCAGTATTGTTGAACGGGCGTTGGAATTATTTTCGCCTCCTATCTATGTTCGCCATGAAGTCGTGCATAACCGCTATGTCGTGCAGAATCTGAAGGATCGCGGTGCGGTTTTTGTCGAAGAGTTAGATCAAGTGCCGGATAACAACATTGTTATCTTCAGTGCCCATGGTGTATCTCAAGCGGTGAGACAAGAGGCTAAGGCGCGAGGGCTGAGAGTCTTTGATGCGACGTGTCCTTTAGTTACTAAAGTACATCTTCAGGTGACGCGTGCCAGCCGCAAAGGTATTGAGTGCATCCTGATTGGCCATGAAGGGCACCCTGAAGTCGAGGGTACTATGGGTCAATACGATAATCCTAATGGTGGCGTTTATCTGATTGAGTCGCCTGCAGATGTTGAAGCTTTGGAAGTGCGCGATCCCAATAATCTCTGCTTCGTGACACAAACTACTTTGTCTGTAGATGATACTTTGGACATTATTGTTGCGTTACAAAAAAGGTTTCCCTCTATTGAAGGTCCGCGAAAAGACGATATTTGTTATGCAACGCAGAATCGTCAAGATGCGGTACGCAATTTATCTGCAGACGTTGATTTGTTGATTGTTGTTGGCTCAAAGAACAGCTCTAACTCTAATCGTTTACGCGAGCTAGCATTGAAAACAGGAACCCAGTCTTATCTAGTGGATACTGCAGATGATGTTGAGTCTAGTTGGTTTGATAATGTTACACGTGTAGCCGTCACCGCAGGAGCTTCAGCCCCCGAGGTCTTAGTCCAACAAGTGGTTCAAGCAATCGCTAAACTTGCCCCTAGTGTTGTGACTGAAGTTGAAGGGCGTAAAGAAGACACTGTTTTTGCTGTGCCAGCCGAATTACGTTAAATCTGTGTACTGTTTAATCGACAATAAAAAAGAGGCTATAAGCCTCTTTTTTATTGTCTCAAATTCATTCAAAGCATAATGATGTCAATGCTTATGTGCTAATGTTACTGGCTACTTACATTTTACTCATCTATTATTAACTGTTGGTGATTTTTATCGTAATACTAAGATTTTAAAAGGTAAATAGCTGAAAAGCTTGTCAAAAATATGGCTAAAATCGAAAGGTTGACACAAAGGGGATTTCAACGGGGCTTCTCATTAATTGAAGTGCTTGTTGCGTTAGTGATCTTAGTCATTGGCTTAATTGGTATTTTTAATCTGCATATTGTTGCAAAGCGTGGCAGCTTTGAATCCTTTCAGCAAACTCAAGCCTCCTATTATGCAAACGATATTATCAACCGGATGAAGCTTAATAGAACACAACTGGTCAATTACGATGGTGAGTATACAGGCTCTCTGGGTAAACCCGGTAATGTTTGTGACGTTGCTGTTGGCGCAGTGAGTATATGTACTCCAGAAGAGACTGAAGCTTGGGATCTTTACCAGTGGGAACAGAGTTTTATGGGGGCAGCCGAAGTTATGGATAGCCAGAATGTTGGTGGGTTAGACTCTCCAACAGCTTGCATTAATGTAGATGGTTCAACTGTAACGGTCGCAATTGCGTGGAGAGGGATCCGAGAGGGCGCGGGTACAAGTTATTCTGGGAGTGAATGTGGAGAAGATATTGGTACGCGTAGGCGGCTTTTTATTCTTTCGACAATGATTATTTAGGTTAACTATGTATGGATAATTTAAAAAACAGTGAGAAAGGGATGTCGCTGGTTGAGCTAATGGTCTCTATGGTTATTGGCTTATTTCTCACTCTTGGGCTTTTTGGCATGTTTAGTATGTCTTCTTCCAATGTGATCACAACGAGCCAGTTTAACCAATTGCAAGAAAATGGACGAATTGCTTTGTCACTAATGGAAAGAGACATTAGTCAGTTAGGTTTTATGGGGGACATAACGGGAACTGATTTTGTACTTGGAACCAATATGACCTTGAGGGATGGTGTTGCAAATGATTGTATTGGTGCAGGCGTAAATAACGGTACTTTACCTAATGCTGAACCTGCACACTTTAGGCGTCTATGGGGATATGAAGAGGGCGAGAGTGGGGATACATTAAGTTGCTTATCAGGTGTGAATCAGAATACGGATGTCATTCAAATTAAAAGATTAGTTGGCCCACCAGTGACTAATCCCAATGGCGAGCGTTTTTATATGGCTGCAACTTCGAGTGAAGCTGTGATGTTTAAAGGCGGTAATCCTCCCAATCCAGTACTCGAAAATGCTCGTTTTTGGGAATATCAGCATCATATTTATTTTATTAAAAATGATGGGTCTGTACCTGTTCTACGCCGAAAAACATTAACCAAGAATAATGGCATGAATAACGAAGAGCAGTTAGTTGAAGGCATTGAGAATATGCGTATTCTTTATGGTTTTGATAGTAATGGAGATGATACCGCCGATAGTTTTATGCCAGCAGAAAATGTAACCACATTAATGTGGGACAACGAATTATTTCAAAGACTTGTTGCCTTAAGGGTTTTCTTGTTGGTTCGCGCTATTGATGAAGATAAAAGTTACACCAACGAAACTACTTACACTCTGGGCGATAAGGAAATTAAAAATTTGAATGATCATTATCGACGCAAGATAGTTTCGACGACTATGGTGCTTGCTAATCCAGTGTTAATTAGAAATTAGAAGGTTGGTAAGATGAAAAAGCAAAAAGGAATTGTATTATTTTTTGCACTTATCATATTGTTGCTTATGACTATTATTGGTGTCGCTTTGGCTGTTAATTCGACCCAATCTATGCGTATGTCTGGAGCAGGCTCTGAGCGGATTGAGGCTAAATCAATTGCTGATGGTGGCTTAGAGGCGGCAATCGAAGCCAATAAAGGTGCTAGCTTAGCCAAACTATCTGAGATTTCATCTGTGGTTGAATTTGGTTCTAACCAAACGTTAATGCCAATTCCTTATGAAGTTGATGCTGCAGGTAATGTTGTCATTAGTGCAAAAGATGTTGGATGCCAGCGGAGTACAAGGCCAAATAGTGGTAATTTAATCAGCTGTCGGCGTGTTGAGATTAGTAGTACAGCAGAATTTGGTAGAGATAAACTGGGCCAACTCACTGTTGTCGCAGGTGTGGAGCAAGAAGTTTTAACTGGGAGTTAGATATGATTATTAAAAAGCTGGCTTGTTCTATACTACTTGCGCTGACTTTTGTGTCGGCTTTCTCCTTTAGTGACGATACTGAGTTATATGTAAAAGAATCAACAACTCGAACGGGTGCAAGACCTAAAGTGCTCGTTATATTTGATAACTCAGGAAGTATGTCAACTGAAGAAATTACTCAGGTTGTAGATTATGACCCTAACTATGACTACCCAGCCGTAAGTGGTTCTGGGTATAGTGATACTCTTATTTATTATGCTGTTGGCGGTGGGGGATTACCCACCCCTGATACTAGCTCTGATAAGCGTAATTTTAAAGCTAGTTTAAATGGATGTAGTCAAAGCAAAGCTGCATTAGCAGAGTTTGGTCGTTTTACTGGGTATATAAGAGAGTTCACATCAAGTGGTACTACTGGCGTTTGGAAAGAACTACCTGAAACAAATGGTACTGCAATAAAAGTAATTGATTGTTGGGAAGATATTTCTCAAATAAATCCGAGTAATTCATCATCATATCCTAATGGATTTCCTGCTAACGGGGTAACAACGGGGTCAGGTAGTAAAAAGAAAGCATATCCATATTTTACTTCCTCACTACCAGGAACAACTTGGACCAATGCTTTAGCCGCAGCCAATAATACTGACTTTGGTGTTGGACAACCTATTACCTTGTACACTGATAATTACCTAAGATGGTACGGATTATCCAAAGCGGGAAAATTACCAACGGTAAAAGTTTCAAGACTAGAAATTGCGAAGAAAGCGATTTCTAATATTATTAGTTCAACTCCAACAGTGGATTTTGGACTTGCTGTATTTAATTATAATTATCCAAATGAAGGTAATCGAGACGGTGGTCGAATTGTCTCTGGCATTACTCAGATGACGGATAGTACGCGTGCGAGTTTATTAACTACTATTGATAATTTGCTGGCAAAAACAAATACACCACTATGTGAGACTATGTATGAAGCTTACCGTTATTTTGCCGGTAAGGGCGTTAAATATGGTCATAGTGATACAGATTATGGCTCTTATGTTGGAAATAAACCACCGTATGACAGCTTAGTGGAGAAGAGTGGTAACTACGCAAGTCCATTTAAAGTATGTACGGATATTGCTTATGTTATCTATGTCACTGATGGCTCTCCAACAGTTGATAAAAATGCGAATAATGACGTTATTAGTTTAACTGCCACTGGAAGTAAGGAAGGGGATTACTCTTCATTTTCTAAAAATCTAGATACAGCAAGCTATTTGCCCGCATTAGCTAGTTATATGTTTAATAACGACTTAATTAACAAATTGGACAGTTCAAATACTGAACAAATGCAGAATGTTCGTACTTATACTATTGGTTTTAGTAAAGGTGCAGAAGATGCCGCACCTTTACTTGCTGAGACGGCTAAAAGAGGTGGTGGTTTATATTTTGCTGCTCAGAACAGTCTTGAACTACAGAATGCACTTAATGATGCGTTATCAAATATTTTGAATATTGATTCAAGTTTTACATCTCCAAGTATTGCTAGTAATAATTTTGATAGGACTCAGACATTTGATGCCGCTTATTACGCTATGTTTCTCCCAGGCAAAGGACCTCGTTGGAGCGGTAATTTAAAAAAATTAAAAGTAACCGCAGATGGAACATTGGTTGATAGTAAAGGGAATGCAGCTATAGCAGATAACGGCAATATTAAAGATGGTGCCTGTACTATATGGTCGGATTGTGTTGCGCAAAAGGATGGGAATAAAGTTGAAGTCGGCGGAGTCGCGGCACAAATCAGAAAGCAAGAAGTTAGGAATATTGTAAGTAACTTAAATGGGTCCTCCAGTTTAACGCCCTTAACACTTGCTAATGCACAAACTGCAGCAGGCGGTGATGCTGCGCTAGCTAGCTATATGAGAACTAGCGTAGATGAGCTTGCTAATACGTTAAATTGGCTTAATGGGATAGATGTCGACGACGATAATAAAGATGGTAGTACGACAGATATACGTAATGATGTTATGGGTGATCCTCTTCATTCTAAGCCACTTGCACTCAATTTCGGCACAAAAAACGCGACTGATATTCGTATCATGCTTGGCACTAATCAAGGTGTTGTGCATATGTTTAAAGATGCGGGCGAATCTGTATCAGAGACTTGGGGCTTTATTCCCTATGAGTTATTGCCTAATTTAACAGAACTGAGAAGTAATAATCCTTCAGGTGTACACACAGTATACGGAATGGATTCATCTCCAGTTGCTTACACAGAAACTGATGCTGAGGGTAAAGTGATTAAAGCATGGGTCTATATGGGGATGCGTCGAGGTGGCTCGTCTTATTATGCCCTCAATGTGACAAACCCTGATAGCCCTTCTCTAATGTGGACTATTAATCCATCAACGGATGGTTTTTCTGATCTTGGACAAACATGGTCTGAGCCTATAGTGACGAAAATCGTTGGTTATGAAAAGCCTGTACTCATTTTTGGTGGTGGCTACGATGTTAGTTTTGATGCAACTCCTTCATCTTCTCCGGTAGGTCGTGCGGTTTATATTGTCGATGCAGAGAAGGGAACTTTGATTCATTCATTTGGTGGCTCTGCATCGGGTGCAACAGTACTTTCGGGTATTCAGGATAGCATTCCAAACTCAGTCGCCGTACTTGATAGTAATAATGATGGGTATACAGATAGGATTTATGCCTCCGATGTCGGTGCAAATGTCTGGCGCATTGATCTTCCAAGTGCAAGTAAGTCGAGTTGGAGTGCATTTAAATTTGCTTCTTTAGGTGGTACTGATAGTAATAATCGTCGTTTTTATGCAGAACCTGTTGTAGCACAAACGATGTTTACTAATTTATCCGAAGTTAAGGTGACAACAGAGAGTGGTACTACTACGACTAAAACTTATCAAAATGTTCCCTATGATGCGGTGGTGATTGGAAGTGGAACGCGACCCCACCCATCATCTACTGATATCAATGATATGTTTTTTACATTGCAAGATCGTAATGTGGTGACTAAGAGTTTTACTGGCGGTGATGTTCCCGAGGCGATCACAATCAATGATCTCTATGATGTGACTTCTAATGCACCTGCGTCTGAAGCCGACAACATAAGTTTCGGTAAAAAACTCGGCTGGTTCTATGATTTTAGTGGTCTAGGTGAAAAGAGTTTAACTGCTGCCTTGATTGTCCAAGGCAAAGTTTATTTCACTTCTTATTCTCCCCCTGCAGACTCGGTTGCCGATAACGTGTGTTTGGTGTCTGGTTCTGGCAAATTATATCCGTTCGATTTGCACAAAGGAACGAGATCCTTTTCTCAATTATATTATGAACTGGGTGAACGAGTACCGGATACACCACAGATTGTTATTCCTGCACCTGAATCCGGTAAAGATCCCTATATCTATATTATTGGAGTTGGTAAAGGTGATAAAAATGAAAATGGGGATTATACAGGTACAATCAACGTTGCTTCTGGGTTAGGTGTTAATAAAATTTATTATCATATAAATGAATGAGTTATTAATTTATGAAGGTTCAACTTAAAGGTTTTACCCTGATAGAGGTGATGATCGCCGTCGTGATCATTGGTATTTTGGCATCGATTGCATACCCTTCTTATACGCAGTACATTGCTCAGAGTGCAAGATCAGAAGGGTTAGCTGCTTTGATGCGTATAGCAAACTTGCAGGAACAGTATTATCTCGATAATAAAAAATATGCTACAGATTTAACAAAACTTGTAGGGGCCAACCCTTATATCACTGAACACAAACATTACTCTGTATCATCAAGTGGTGCATCAAGCTTTACGATTAAGGCAGTTGCTCAAGGGGTTCAGGCTAGCCGTGATGCCTCGTGCTCTCCTTTAACAATATCAGATACTGGGGCAAAAGGTCCGAGTGCGGAGTGTTGGAAATGAAATTAATAAACCTCTTTATAACGGTGGCTTTCTTACCAAGCTTAGTTTGGGCTGACTCTGGAGCGACAGTCAGCGAACAAGACTTCAAATGCTACATTACATCAAAGAAAAGTGCTGAGATTGCCTTCTATCATTGGAAGAGTAGTGAAATGAATGTGAGAATGGCTAGCCTTGTTGGTACTACTCGCCAATCAAATGATGGATCGAAATATTACATCTATAGTGTTGAGGAGTGTGTCGCATTAAACGCTGAATTTACTAATACTAAGGCGCAAGTTTTGGATAAGTTAACACCTAGATAAACATCAGCATGTATTTTTAAATGTTAACAACGAACGATTTAAGGATAATATTATTTTAGGGTAGTGAACGGTAGATTTAGTCTCCCATAGTTTATGTGCAGCTTTTCCCATCTGCGCCCTCTTTTATTAAACCTGAAGTGCTAATGTTGATGCTTTTAGAATTGTCACTTTGCCCATTTGAACAATAGATAATTGATGTTTCAACTGAGACTAAACCATCGGGTGTAAAATCAATTTTTTTATCGGCGGGCCCTGATAGGGAAATTACATCGTGTGTATTGAAACTATCGATCACTTTCAATACATTCTTGGCACCTCCATTGTCAATATATACACTGAATCCTTTATTCCAGTCTGTGCCGCATGGTGATGCCGCGTATGGGCAGACTGTTACTGTTGCGCCATAGTTGACAGCTTGGTTTCTTGCAAAAGCAAACACATCACTAATTTTTCGTATTTCATTAGCGCTGCGTGTCCCTTCGTATAGCGACGTAAGTGATGGAACCCCTATGGCTAGTAGGATTGCTGCTACGGCAATTGTGACCATCAGTTCGACTAAGGTAAATCCTCTTGAAATAATTAACATGTAGCTATCCTCGTTAAAACTTAGCTAAGTATATGCGAGGAGACTCTAATGGTCAGTATCTATTCTATATTTTCAATATACCCAATAAATTGATTTTCTTGCTTTTATATAATTAAATTTAAATAGGGAGTATATATTTAAATTTAATCGCAATTGATATTCTTTGCGGTAGAAAGGCGAACTCTACCCGCCTGATTAACAACGATTGCACGGGAATTTTTGCTATCAATTGTTCGTGGGCAATACTTGAAAGTACCATTACTTCCAGAAGCTAATCCATCAGGTTGAAATTTTATCGAACTTTTATTGTATGTTAAAAAATCCTTTGAATCGAATTCATCAATGACCCTAATAATTTTATCGTTAGCATCGAGGCTTTCGACTACACCTGTATCAATGAAAATTGTTAATCCCTTTTGCCAATCTTGAGTGCATTTCCCATTTACGAGTGGGCATACTGTGACCCTATAACCATAACTAACAGCTGTATTTCGCGCAAATTGAAGTGTTTGCTGGATAGTTTTAATATTGGTATCAGCTCTTATCTGATCACTGAGCTCGGTCAAGGAAGGAGCTCCAACTGTTAACAAGATTGTTGAAATCGATATCGTAGTGATAAGTTCTATCAGGCTAAAGCCTTTTCGATGGAAGTTCATAACAGATCCTTGTTATTTTACGCTTGCATCCCGCGAGCGAGTTAGTGCTGGTTAGAATGTAAGTATAAAATCTGAGGCAATATTCATAGTACTTTTTTTAGACTTTTATGTGCTAAAAGCGATTTTATAGAAACTGTGTTTTATGAGTAAAGCACTACATTCACTTCAATATTGACGTAACCCCGTGTAAGCTAGTGTTATTCTGTTTGTTTATGTTATTGCAAGGGATGAGGAATTTTTAATGAAAAAAGTTGAAGCCATTATTAAGCCATTTAAGTTAGATGATGTGCGCGAATCACTTGCAGAAATTGGTATCACTGGGATGACGGTACTGGAGGTTAAGGGTTTTGGTCGTCAGAAAGGGCATACAGAGTTGTATCGTGGTGCCGAATATATGGTGGATTTTCTGCCAAAAGTAAAAATAGAGTTAGTGATCCAAGACGATCTGCTCGACCAAGCAATTGATGTCATTGTTGAAACGGCCCGCACAGGCAAAATTGGTGATGGTAAAATTTTTGTCACTGATGTTGAACGTGTTATCCGTATTCGAACGGGTGAAGAAAACGAAGAAGCGGTATAAACTGCTTACGAACGATTCTAAAGGGCCTAGTGGCCCTTTTTTGTTGCCTAAGCATATGGAAAAACTAAATAGTACTGCTGGGTTTCTGAAATATCTTTAATGGAAAATCGCCTGTTTTACTCAACTAATGTAGTTATCTCTTATCTGTAACATGGTATAACTTAGCCTCGCAAATGAGTTTTATGAGGTTGTCATTTTGGCTACAAAAAGAATAGTGATCGTGGGTGGTGGTGCTGCTGGTTTAGCGCTTGCATCGAAGTTGGGCCGTAAATGGGGCGGTAGTGATGTCGTCGATGTGTGCTTAATTGATAAAAGTCCTATTCATATATGGAAGCCTAAATTACACGAAGTCGCTGTAGGTGTGATAGATCAATCTATTGAAGGTTTACTCTATCGCGATCATGGACTTAAAAACGGTTATCGCTATATTCGTGGTGAGATAGAGCAGTGTGAGCCGGATGCTAAATCGATTCAGTTAGCCGCAGTCTATAATGATGAAGGCGAGTTGCTCTTAGAGCAGCGACAAATCGATTATGATTTTTTAGTGCTTGCATTGGGTGGAGTTTCTAATAGTTTCAATACATTAGGTGCTGATGAGCATTGTATTTTCTTAGACAGCCTTGAAAATGCCAATTTATTTCATCATAAATTACTCGACGCTTTACTTCAATTAAACGAAACGCAAGAAAGAGTCAGCATTGGTATTGTCGGTGCGGGTGCGACAGGGGTTGAATTGGCAGCAGAGCTTCATCATGTCATTGAGTCTGTTAAAGAGTACGGCTATCTGAATATCGCTAAGCATCATCTTGATGTGCATTTGATTGAAGCGTCCCCCAAAATCCTTCCTCAATTACCAGAGCGTGTAAGCGCTAGGGCTCAGGCTGTTCTTGATCAGATTGGTATACGTTTACATATCGGTGTTCAAGTTAAAGAAGTGACTCGTGATGGTTTCATTACCCAAGATGGCGATGTGATTAAAGCAGGCTTAAAAGTATGGGCTGCCGGTGTCAAAGGACCAAAAGCATTTCAGCATTTTGCAAAACTGCCCATTACTCCGCGAAATCAGGTAGAAGTTGATGATTGTATGCGAGTGAAAGGTCATCAAGATATCTACGCCCTTGGCGATTGCGCTCTATTGATCCAAAGTTCTGGCCAGCCTGTTCCACCAAGGGCGCAAGCAGCAGCTCAGATGGCTGATACCTTGTTTGATAATATCGTTAATCGATTACAAGGTAAGCCTGAAAAGGCCTTTATTTATAAAGATTATGGCTCATTAGTGTCTTTAAGCCGCTTCTCTGCGGTAGGCAATTTAATGGGGAACCTACGCTCTGGCACTTTCTTTGTTGAAGGCCATATAGCAAGATTGATGTATATCTCTTTGTATCAGAGGCATTTAGCCAGCCTTTATGGTTGGTTTTCGGCAATTGTGTATCGAGTGGCACAAAAGTTATTGAAGTGGCAGCGTCCAAAGCTCAAATTACATTGATTTCTATGTGATTTAGGAGATAGAAAGAGAGCAAATATGCTCTCTTTTTTATTGTTTAGGAATTGCCGACGAGTCACGAATGATAGGTTCAGGAGTAAAGGTTCTAGAATATATGGCATCTTGCTCGCGACGTTTTGCTATTAATAATTCAGTAGCAACCTGAGCTATTTCTGCGTTTGGCTGATGTACTGTGGTAAGTTTAGGCCAGGTTTGACGTGAGAATGGGCTATCTTCGAAACCGACAATTGATAAATCAACGGGTATGTCTAAACCCGCTAAACGAGCCGCAAAAAGTGCACCAGCGGCAATTTCATCGTTACAAGCAACAATCGCCGTAGGGCGATTTTTTAGTTTGATGAGCTTGTTAGCACCATCAACACCGGACTCAAATGAGTACTTCCCTTCAATTATGTAGTTTTCATTCAGCTTTAGGTTATTTATTGTTAATGCCTGTTTAAAACCAAGTAATCGCTCTTTGGTGGATTCATGGTGTAAATCTCCGCTTAAAAAAGCGATATGCTTGTGGCCTAAATCAATTAGATGCTGGGTGATTTGAACTGCACCGAATTTATCGTTGACTAAAATAGTCAATCCATTCTGATCGTTGTCCTTTTCTCCCGCAATAATGCGCACATAGTTAGCATCAATTTCAGTGAGTGCTTTGAGTACTTTAGGATCTTCTGACAAGGGAGGTGTTAGTACTAATCCTGCGAGCCTAGAATATTTGACTAGTGCTGTAAGCTCATCACATATGGTCTCTGATTTGGCATTGCAAGGGTGGATGACAAGTTCATAGCCCTTGTCTTTACAGGCTGACAAGATCCCATTTTGCATATCAATAATATAGTAAGCGTTTGGATTATCGTAAATAAAACCAATAGCATAGGATTTAGTTCCTGCTAGATTTCTTGCTGCTAAATTAGGTTGGTAGTTAAGTGCTTTTATCGCCTCGTTCACTTTGTCAACGGTGGCCTGCTTCACTGAAGGTTCGTTATTGGTTACACGGGATACTGTCTTGATAGACACTCCAGCATATTTAGCTACGTCGTTGATAGTGACTTTCATTGATGTAAAAACTCTTTGTCTAAGGTCGCGAGGGGTTAACTGTTCTATGAACCTAAATTCTTTACCAGCAATTTACAAGCTTACATTTTTTATCAGTTTTTTCTGAATTATACATCTTATAGTGCGAGCTTTTGATGTGCTTAGCAATCCTGAATTGTTACAAATTGGCGTTAATTTATCATTGTTACAATTATGCTGGAGTTGTAAATTTACGTCATAATATTAAAGCTCATGTTTTATAATGGTTTTTAATAAAACTACTGATTCAAAATTCTGCTTTATGACATTTTTTTGCTTCCATCGTTATTTTGTTGTGGCAAGGCTGTTAATTATTGTGTAATGTTTGCACTAGACATGACAGCGTTGTCATTCCGCGAGGAATGGTTATGAATACTAAAACGATAATAAAGTTATGGAAGGGAAACGAGATGCGACCATCAACCTTTAAGAAAACTGTACTAGCTACAAATATTGCTATCCTACTTGGCAGTGCTGTATCCATCAGCGCTGTTGCTGCAGACGCCGTGGCAACCACCGCAGCACCTGATAATATTGAAAAAATTGAAGTTCGCGGTATTCGCGCTTCCCAGCAAGCTAACTTAAATGCTAAACGCTTCTCAGACAGTACTGTGGATGCGATTACTGCTGAAGACATTGGTAAATTTCCGGATAAAAACGTTGCAGAATCTCTGCAACGTATTCCTGGTGTCACGATCCAGCGTCAATTTGGTGAAGGCGCGGGTGTTTCAATTCGTGGTGCGGGTCAAGATCTGACTTTGACGACTCTGAATGGACAAAACGTAGCTTCAACAGGTTGGTTTGTTCTTGAGCCAGCAAAACGTTCATTTAACTATGAATTATTACCATCTGAATTAGTTGGTAACTTAGAGGTCTATAAATCATCTCAAGCGGACTTAGCTGAAGGTGGTGTGGGTGGTACTGTTGTAGTTAATACCCGTAAGCCATTGGATATGGATTCAATGACTTTCTTTGCTTCTGCTGAAGCTCAATATCAAAGCGATTCGGGTGAAACAGATCCACAATTTTCAGGCTTAGGTAGCTGGAAGAATGATGATGAAACTTTTGGTGTATTAGTTTCTGGCGTTATGCAAAATCGTAGCTTGCAGCGTCAAGGCGATGAAGCTTTTTGGGAATGGGGTGCTGGCCCTGTCGCATTTGAACAAGAGCGCGAACGTTCAGCTATTGCTGCAACATTTCAGTATGCCCCGTCTGATTCATTAAACTTTGTGTTTAACGCGATGGACATGCAAATGGCCGCGGACAACACCAACTACGCATTATGGTTTACGCAAGCTGACACTTCATGGTCAGGTGCTCCTGGTTCTGGTGCTTGGGATAACACGGAATGGATTGGTGGCTGCGGTTTATGTGGTGGTGATAAGCCAGATGCATCACAGTCAGGTTCTCAAGTTGCAGGCCCTGTTAACTTAGCATATTGGCAAGCTCGTCCTCGTGAAGCGACAATGAAGTCTCAAGTTTTCGACTTGAAGATGGAATATAGCGGTGATGGATACCAGTTTACGACTCAAATCGGTGATACAAGTTCTACTGGTGGTACCGATTTTGAAATGGTTGTTGAAGATGGTCTGGGTGGTACAGCATTAAATGGTGCGACTTACGACTTTACCAATGGTCATCAAACTTGGGATTTAAATGGTTTTGATACAGCTACTTATGATCCTGGTTCGCTTGCAATGGGTACTGGCAGTAACTTTAATAAAACACCAAAAACAGATGATGAAACTTATATTCAAGCAGATATTAAGTTTGATGTAGATCTAGGTGTGGTTAATGCCATTAAAACGGGTCTGAAATATGCGAAGCATAATACAACTAGTCGACGTTTTGACTTTGTACAAGCCGATGACTTTAATCCTGTCATATCAACAGCAGGCTTAAATACTGGTACTTTTGCTGTAGGTACGAGTGAATACGATATTATTCGTTTTGATCCAGATGCACTAAAAGATTGGGCTAAATCGAGCATCATCGGTGAGACTGAAGATTTTGGTTCATACCGTGAAATTGATGAAGATAACTATGCTGCTTATGTGATGGCTAACTTTGCATCAGAAGGTGTACGCGGTAACTTTGGTGTGCGTTATGCGGGTACTGAAGCGACCTCAACGTACTATGTTGATGGTAAGAAAGCCGATGCTTCAGCTAATTATGGGGAATGGTTACCAAGCTTAAACGTAGCATTCGACTTAGCACCTGATCTCATATTGCGCGCATCAGCGGCTCGAGTTATGGCTCGTCCACAGTATGATGACATGTATGTTAACCCTAACGTTTTAGGTGCAAATGATGATGTGCCTAATAACCAAAAATGGGTTGTTGGTAATATCGGGTTAAAACCATTTATTGCTAATCAAATAGACTTAGGCATTGAATGGTATTTCAATGAAGAGTCATTACTTTCTGCGGCTTTGTTTATGAAGGATGTTAAAAACTTCGTAACCTTTAGTGAGTACCATGCAGATAGCGCCGATATCCCATTTACTGGCACGTTAAAACCTGATGAAGTTGCTGGTGGTTGGACTGTGCAAGAGAAAGCCAATGGCGAATCGGCGACAATCCAAGGTTTAGAGCTGCAATATCAACAAGACTTTGGGAACGGCTTCGGCTCAATTGTTAACTACACTTATACTGATAGTGAAACTAGCCCAAATACATATACAGATCGCAACCCGTTCTTAAGCGATAGTTCAAAGCACTCATATAACTTAACTGGTTATTTTGAAAACGATTTGTTCCAAGTTCGTTTAGCATATAACTGGCGTAGTGAATATATGATCCGTGAAACTGGTTCATACGGTAATCGTTTACACGATGCATTTGGTAGCTTGGACTTGAGTGCAATTTGGCATGTTACTGATTATATGGATATTAAACTTGATGGTAATAACCTGTTAGAAGAAGGTTCACGTCAGTTTGGTAACAATCAGTTCCAATCTAATCTAAGTGGTTTTACGGATGGCTTCCCTGTATTTGAATACAACATGGCCCGCCGAATTACATTAGGCGCTAGCGTACGATTCTAATCTCGATTTAACTCATGTATAAATGAAAAAGGGAGCTTGCTCCCTTTATTTTATATCTCAATAATATTCAATCAGAAGAAGCCCTCAAGGAGCTCATATGACTAATTCAATCACCCCACTTGACTCAGCAAAACATGCGCACCTGAAAGTGACTCCTACCACTTATGAACATGTTGCTGCGCAACACTTACTACCTATTTCAATTTATGAGTTTGCCTTTGCTGCTGTAGATGCTCCTGTTGTTTTTGTTAAAAATAGTGAAACAGGAGAATATCAGTCCGTAATTATGCTTGGATTAAAACCTGGACAGAATTTGAAGCAAAAAGATGGCAAATGGTTAGGGCTGTATATTCCAAATATACTTAAAAACTATCCGTTTGGTTTAATGTTGAGTGCTGAACAGCAGGATAAAGTATGGGTGGGGATACGAGAAGAAAGCGCTCATGTGAGCACTGATAAGGGAAATGCATTGTTTGAAGGTGGAGAGGAAACTGCGTTTTTAAGATTGCGTAAAGACAGTATTATAAAAAACTTCGAACAAGAGCAAATGAGTAAGGCAATTATTGCATTTTTTGCTCAAAAAGAATTATTTTCTCCCCAAAGTCTTACCGTTGACATCAAAGGCGAAAAACACGGCATAAATGGTATCTATTTCATCGACGAAGCTAAGTTAAATCAACTCAGCTCAGATGAGTTCTTAGATATCAAGCAACGAGGCCTTTTAGCTCCAATTTACAGCCATTTGAACTCATTACATCAAATTAATCGCCTAGCGAAAGAAGAAATCGAGTTGAGCGTTTAAGTAATCAGCAGGCATAGGTCATGACTTCAATAAAAAATATAAAGAGTGTCGTCATTGTTGGTGGCGGAACTGCAGGTTGGATTTCTGCCTGTCATTTAGCTAAAAAGTTGAATGCTAGAACACCTAAAATACAAGTTATGTTAGTTGAGTCCCCGAACATTCCTACTATAGGCGTTGGTGAAGGAACAGTGCCTATGTTACGCGAAACATTAAAATATTTTGGTATTCGAGAAGATGAGTTTATTCGTTGCTGTGATGTAACATTTAAGCAGAGTGTTAAATTCATTGATTGGAATAAACCCAATTCAGGGGAGTACTATCACCATTTATTTGATTATCCCTACTTTAAAGATTTCACTTCAACTTGGCTCAATAAATCTCTTTCAGATAGAGGCCGCTACGCTGATCTTGTGTCAGTTCAAGGTCATTTGATTGATGCGGGATTTGGTCCTAAAGCGATGACACAGCCTCAATATCGAGGGGCTATGCATTACGCGTATCATCTCGATGCAGCAAAGTTTACCAATATGTTGACCAAATTTGGTGTTGAACAGTTAGGCGTTAAACATCTGCTTGCAGAAGTTATTGATACAAAAATAGACGCTCAGGGAAATATCTTAGAGTTACATACTGATAACGCTGGTATATTGACTGCGGACTTGTATGTTGATTGTACTGGATTTAGTGCTCAACTCATTGGCAGCGCATGTAACGTTCCCTTCGTTGATAAGAGTGACATTTTGTTTGTCGACTCAGCATTAGTTGTGCAGCTTCCTTATGAAGATAAATATACGCCTATCCCTTGTTTCACTAAATCAACAGCACAAGAGGCTGGCTGGATATGGGATATCGGTTTGTCTGAACGTCGTGGTGTTGGTTATGTGTATTCCAGTCAATATTCATCAATAGAGCAAGCTGAGAGTGTATTGCGGGAATATCTTGGTAAAGCAGCAGAACACGTCTCGTTTCGACACATACCGATGAAGGTGGGGTATAGAGAGAAATCGTGGCAAGGTAACTGTGTGGCGATTGGTTTGTCGAGTGGTTTTGTTGAACCTCTAGAAGCGACTGGTCTGCTTATGTTTGATGCGACAGCCAGAATGTTAGCCGAATGTTTTCCTGCTAATACTGACGTTATGCCACTTGTGGCTAATCGTTATAATCAGCGCGTATCGAATGCTTGGAATCGGGTGATTGATTTTATTAAACTTCATTATGTCATAGCTAAACGAATGGATACGCCATTTTGGGTTGATAATAAAAATGAAATAAGTATTCCAGACACATTAAAAGAACATTTAGAATTGTGGCGCTATCACATGCCGACTGCCTATGACTTTACTTCTACGCTAGAATTTTTCAATTTAGAAAATTATTTATATGTACTTTATGGCTCAGACTTTGAGTCAAAATTAGAGAGGAAATTAAATGATGAAGAGAAAAGGCTTTTCACGGTAATGACCGAGAAATTAGGCAAGCAGGTTACATTACTCAAATCGCAATTATTACCCCATAGAGAGTTAATTGAACGTATCAAGTTGTATGGCATCCAACTTAATTAATGGTTTAATTAAATGGTGAGTAGAGCAAGATTTTTAATCTTGCTCTTCATTATTTTAAATATTTTTAATTTTCGCTAAGAATTCTTGATGTGATAAAGATTGCTCTTTTGCTCTAAACTGTTGTGTTTTTAAGTTGTCGAGTATTCTTGATATTTCATTTTTGGGACAAGGTATATGAATTTCAGGAATATGCTGCATACCATAAAGTACGTATCGATAATTCTCATCTGTAAAAACTGAACTATATCCATTGGCAAGATCGACATACTCACAAACCTTGTCTTTCCATAGTGTCATTTTTTGTTCTAGAGCAGGTATGAATGCTGAGCTTTGTGCAGCTTTTTGCCAAAATTCATTATCATCTCTATCAGTTAAACAGTAATGAAGTACGATAAATTGTCTAAGATCGGTATACAATCCGTTCATTGCGATATTATATGACGTCCTTATCGCTTGGGAGGGATTAGATGAAGTTAAATGCGTCGCTAGCAATCTTGCTCCTAAGTTTATAAGATGCAAGCCTGTCGATTCTAAGGGTTCAATAAATCCACCTGCGAGCCCCATTGCAATACAATTTCCAACCCAAAATTCACGTCTACAACCTATCTTCATATCTAAGTGAACAGTTCTTATGATCTCTTGTTCATCGCCAAGATAAGCTTTTAATTCAGCCTCAGCTTGCTCCCTCGTTAGACTATGTCCATCGTAGACATAACCCGTTCCTTGACGATTCGTTAGGTCAATTTCCCAAGCCCAACCATGACTAAGTGCTGTTGCTGTCGTATAGGCTCTTGGTTGCTGGTGAGGCAGATATTCCCGCTGCATTGCAACGGCTTTATTGCAAGGTAATTCGGTTTCAAATGATTGCCAATTATCATTCTTTAGGCTTTGAATTAAAAACCCTTTAAAGCCTGTGCAGTCGATAAATATGTCACTCTTGAATAAGCCTTGGTCAGTTACAACCTCTGTGATGTTGCCATCATTAACCAGAACGTCCGTTACATTTGCTTCAACATGCTCTACCCCTGCTTGGGTGGCTTTGCGCTTTAAAAAGGCCGCCATAAGTGTCGCGTCTAAGTGGTAACCATAGGGGACAATACCTTGATATTGATTCAAGTATTGTGTTTTAGGACTTAAGTTATTTCTCATTAAACTAAATGAAAGGCTTGTTGCTTCAGCAAAGGAAGTGCTGTTTGATTCATTAATCTGATTATTTAAAATCCAAGCACTTGCATTATCAATTTTTCCAGATGGTTTTTGTTGCTCAAATGGATGGAAATATTCATGCATTTTACCATCGACTGGTTTCATCCAGTTACGAAATAATATGCCGGTCTTTAATGTTGCGTTTGTTTCTCTAAGTAGCTCATTTTCATCTAATCCCATAGCTGCAAAGAAGAATCGTAGACTATGAACGGTAGCTTCGCCAACGCCAATAATACCAATTTCTTTACTTTCGATAAGTCTAATATCTATGATATTAGATGAGTGGTTATATAACTTACTCAAGTAGAGAGCCGTCATCCAGCCTGTGCTACCGCCACCGACAATCGTGATACTTTTTAGCGGAGAATTATTCATCTTAATGTTTCCTATTAACTCGCCAACATGACGCTACCCGTCAAAATGATCCAAATGGAGAAAAAGAGTTTTAATACTTTTACAGGGAGAAAGAGCGCTAATTTACGAGCGAGTAATCCTCCGATAATGGCGCCAGGGCCTGCGAATAACACTAGCTCAAAGAGGGCATGGCTATTTGTTGAAAAAATATGGATAGGGCTTGCTGACCAGACTGTAATCGCAGAAACAACAACGCCAGTGGCGACCGCCATTTTGGCGCATAGTCCCCTTATCATGAGATAAATGACGACTAATTCACCAACGCCTACCGATAACCAAGCTGTGATAATACCTCCGAAATAGCCAATGAGAGCGAGCCAAAGAAAATCGACCGGCATTATAGAGCGAGTGATTTGTGTGCTACTTTTGCTACTGATAATGATGGCGATACCAAGCACTATCGAGAAAATGCTAAAGCTGGTGTGTAGCGAAGAGGGCGAATTGAGTTGTAGTAATTGGCTACTCCAGAAACCTAAGACAGAAAAGAAGGCGGTAAGTAATGATGCTTTTACAAAACCAGACCATGCATCATCTTCTCGGTGGTGCTTTTTATAATGCAGTGACCATGAAATCGCGCCTGCTGTCATGCCAAAGCATTGGATCATAAATGAAGTCGAGACACTTTGAGACTCACTAAAGTTGAGGCTCGAAAATACCGGAATAAAGATGACTCCACCGCCAGCTCCCGTCGAGTTTGCAAATATCGCTCCTGTGATTCCTAGAAAAACGAAGCGTCCATATTCTTGGATAAGATCAAATAGCGAATGAAAATGGTTAGCCCAAAATAACCAAGCTCCACAGAGTAGTAATACCAAACTGAGGTTTAGGTAATACCGATTTAAGCGCGGAGCAGGCTGGGTATTATTGGGCACAAGTGTGTTAATGGGATTCATCAATAGCTACCGTGATCTTTGTCATGTTATCGCTATGTTATCAATGAAAGACAGCGTTGTCACATAAGCTTGAATAAATAAAATAAACATTTTAAGTATTTGAATAATTTGCATTAATTATGTCTATTCATAAAAAATAACAATAATTGTCAAAAAAATGTAGAAATCCTGTTCTTTCTTGTGTACTTTAATAATGACAACGCTGTCATCTGCTTGTGTGACGCGTTGTTTGTAAGGTCTGCATGAGAGGATGAGGTCTCCTTATCATGTGTTTGGCAGGAGTATTGCTGTCGGGCGGCGATACGTTTGTCTTTGATATTTTGATAGTCTCTCCCCAGAAACTAGCGTGGGCTGGGTACTGTAAGCAGTGCCCAGCCATTTTTTTAGGATGTTTTTACGGTATTACTCAACTGCCTACCTCAGCACTTGAACGTTAGCGGCATAGATAAATAAAACTCACTGGTATAAACCAGATAATAAAAGAGGCTGCAATTTATGGCGATTCATTTAACGGCTGCGATGCGTGTCATTGCAATTGGCATGTCGAGTGTCATTGGCCATGTCGCACTCATCATGACAAGAAGAACGGTTTGCATCCCCCTGTTTATAATAGCATTAGCGTTTTTTTCGGCATTTTCCTCTTTTGCTGTATTTGCTGCCGACACAGCCACAAATAATTTAGCTTCAAATTCTGATGTGTCTAAATCGTCTGCACAGGTTTCAAAAACAATCACCACCGCGATACAGCAGGAATGGTTGCTAAAGTTACTTGATGAAGCACTGCGGCGCTCGGATTCGGGTTATCAAGCGCAAGAAATGTCGACTCAAATGAATCAAAAGCGCAAGGTTGAAGAAGCACTCGCTGGGACTGTCGACGTGTTTTGGAGCATGACCTCAAAAGAATTGGAAGAAACAGTGCTTCCCGTGCGCATTCCATTGTTTAAAGGGTTACTCGGTAATCGGCTGCTGATTATCCGTAAATCGGATGAGGCACGATTTGCTAATGTGAAAACCATGGCGGATTTTAGGCAGTTAAAGGCGGGGCAAAATCGTTATTGGCCCGATGCCACGATTTTAGAAGCCAATGGATTACCCGTCGTCACTAGCTATCAGTACACCAATTTATACCCCATGTTAGAAGGCGGGCGTTTCGATTATCTTGCCCTCGGCGCCCAGGAAATTGGCGAAGAACTCGCAAATCACCCCGATCCCGCACTTAAGGTCGATAGCCATATCCTGCTGCAATATCGCTCGCCAGCTTATTTCTTTGTTTCCCCTAAGCGCCCCGAACTTGCTGCGGCCATTTTAGCCGGGCTTGAAAGTATGGTAAGCGAC
Organism: Shewanella sp. NKUCC06_TVS; assembly: GCF_019345515.1. Lineage (NCBI taxonomy): Bacteria > Pseudomonadati > Pseudomonadota > Gammaproteobacteria > Alteromonadales > Shewanellaceae > Shewanella > Shewanella sp. NKUCC06_TVS. The sequence goes on from NZ_JAHKQX010000020.1 coordinate 62,611, forward strand.
GGCTCTTTTGATGAGATGTTTAATCGCGAGCTTAAAATTGAGCAGCTGTACCGTGAGGCTAAGTTTGAACAAAGGGTGATTATCCGTCTTGATACACCTGATTTAAGTCCATTAACACCAATAGAACGCACAGAATTATGGTTAGATCTTTTTAGTATGCAAGGTGCAAAATAATGAAAACATTAGCCTTAAAAGTACAGATTGGATTAGCGGCAGCGATTTTTATGATTGTTAGCGTTCTGTTCGGTGCATCTTACTGGTTGGCGAGCGATAAATTGGCCGCCAGTGAAACTGAGTTCGAAGAAAATACCGTCGCCAATTTGCAAGTCACTATGGCGCAGCCCATCTTCACCTACGACTATGAGCAGATCCGTGCAGTGCTATCTGTGATGCTTAAATCTGCGCAAATTTATCATATTGTCGTGAGTGACCATCGCGGTAAAGTGTTAGCCGAGAGTCAACAGGCTCAAACAGTGGCCGATGAGTATCTAGTGAAACGTGAAATTCAATTTGCTGATCAAGGTAACCCAACGGGCCAATTGGCTATTCAGTTTTCTATGTTGCCTATTCGCGCTCAGTTGTCAGATTTACTCTTAGGTTATTTCTTGCAGGCGTTGTTAATTCTCGGTGGCAGTTTATTTGTTATCTTCATTATTCTTAAACGTTTAGTGATTAATCCACTTGGGAATGTGGTCCGTGCTATGGAAGAAATTGCCAGCGGTGACGGCGATTTATGCCACAGATTACCCGTTGAGAGTCAGGATGAGATTGGTCAGCTTGCCAAGGCATTTAATGGTTTTGTTGAGCAAATTCACGGCACGATTTCCAGAGTGCACGAAACCTCAGGGCAATTACTGGGTGATGCCAAAGCGCTGGGGTCACTGTCGCAAACCAATAATGATCGCGTGCAAACCCAATTAAAAGAAACCGAGGCGGCAGTGACGGCTGTAACTCAGCTGAGCGCCAGTGCCAATGAAGTCGCCATTAATGCGAAACGCACCGCGGACGCGGCGAGTCAGGCCGATAAAGCGGTCGATGACAGTCAGCGTCAGTTCGATTCGGGATTAGACATTACTCGTAAACTGGCATCTGAATTAGCTCGCTCGGCATTGTTCGTTTCACAGTTACAGCAAGAAACGCAAAAGATTGATGAAGTCGTTGTAGTCATCAACAGTATTGCTGAACAGACCAACTTACTGGCGCTTAATGCTGCGATTGAAGCGGCGAGGGCGGGTGAACAAGGGCGCGGTTTTGCTGTGGTTGCCGACGAAGTGCGTACGCTGGCGAGCCGAACCCAACAGGCAACTGGTGAGATCCAGAAGATGATCCAGCAGGTCCAGAGCCGAGTGGCCGAAACGGTCACTGTGATGAAAGCGAGCCAAGCCCTCTCAACTCAGGGCGTTAACCGCTCAGAAGAAATTAAGTTAGTGCTTACTAAAGTGACTGATTTAGTCTCAAATATCAGTAATATGAACATCGAAGTTTCCCATGCGGCACAGGAGCAAACCTGCGTCACCGAAGCGATTTCTCGTACGTTAAATGATCTTGCCAATGTCTCAGGTTCAGCCTCACTCGATAGCGAGCACTTAGCGCACTCGAGCGAGCGACTGTTTCACCAAGGGGAAAGACTGCGGACGTTAGTAACTTCCTTCAGATTGTAGCCATTTCTGGAGCTAGATAAGGATAATCATGAAAAAAACACTTTCAGCAAGCGCCATTTTACTGGCTTTAGGATTAGCGGCCTGTTCCGAGGCGCCTGTGACGCCTTCCGCGGCGTCAGCCGATAAGGCTGTGGCTCAAACACAGCAAGCTCAGGACGCATTAACTCAAGCGCAGTTACAACAACTCGGGGATTCGTTAGTCGTAACTTACCGTGTTGTGACCAATGTGCCAGACGATAAGTGCCTAAAAGATAAAGCCGATGGTCGCTGTTTTGTCGCTCAAATTGATTTCGTGTCCGGTATGGATTTAGCCAGCCAAGATTGGGAAATCTATTTAAGCCAAATGCGCCCAGTGCAATCGGTTGAAAGCGGTGAGTTGACGATAACGCACGTTAAAGGCGATTTGCATCGTATTACGCCAACGGCTGCTTTTAAGGGATTTGTTAAGGGCGAGAAAAAGCAATTGACGTTCCGTGGTGAGCCGTGGCAATTGGCTGAAACCGACGCTATGCCAAACTATTACCTCGCAGCAAAAGGATTAGAACCCGTCATTATCGCCAGCACTCAAGTGGGTAAAGATGCCGAAACGGGTTTAGAGACGCGTCCGTATGTTGAAGGGTTTACGAATTTTAAAACCCAATATCAACGCACTGAAACGGATAAACTCGCGCCAGCCGATGCCGCGCAATTATTTAAAGACAATCAAAGCGTGAGTGAAGATGCCGCCTTGGCTGTGGATACCATTATCCCAACGCCACAAAAGGTGAAGATCCATTCAACAGATACACCAGTATCCCTTGCTGGTGGTATTAAGCTAGAATATCAGCAAGATAACCCAGAGCAAAAGAGTCAAGTTGCGGCAGCGGTGGCACGTTTAGCTCGCCTGGGTGTGGCTGAATCTGCGAGTGGCATTATCGTGAAATTTGCCAGCCAAAAAGGGGATGAGGGCAGTTATCGCTTAGATATTCAGCCAACTGAAATTGTGATCGCTGCCAATGATGCGACGGGCTTCTCTTACGGTTTGTCATCATTAGCAAGCCTTGTGGATGTGAATTCGCTGAAAGTGAATGCCATGACCATTGAAGACAGCCCACGTTATCCGTTTCGTGGTATGCACATTGATGTGGCACGTAATTTCCACAGCAAACAATTGTTGCTGGATTTGCTCGACCAAATGGCGGCTTATAAGCTCAATAAACTGCATTTACACATGGCTGACGATGAAGGTTGGCGACTCGAAATCGACGGGCTACCTGAGCTGACCGACATCGGTAGTAAACGTTGTCATGATCTTGCTGAAAATACCTGTCTGTTACCGCAACTGGGCAGTGGTCCTTTTGCGGAGTCGAGCGTTAATGGTTTCTATACTAAACAAGACTATATCGACATAGTGAAATATGCCGAGGCGCGTCAAATTCAAGTGATCCCATCAATGGATATGCCGGGTCATAGCCGCGCCGCGATTAAAGCGATGGATGCGCGTTTTCGTCGATTACAGGCTGAAGACGTAGAGCTTCAAAACACGGGCAAAGTGCAGGTTGTCCCTGTGCAGGAAACGGCAAATCAAGCTAACACAGCGGTAAAAGCTTTAGATGCGGGCGCTCGTCAATTGCAAGCTGAAGGGAAAACCACTGCAGCTGAGCAATATTTGTTATCCGATGAAAACGACAAAACGGTTTATTCTTCAGTGCAATATTACGACGACAACACGCTTAACGTCTGCATGGAATCGACTTATCACTTTGTCGATAAAGTGATTGATGAAATTGCCAAGTTACACCAAGCCGCGGGTCAACCATTGACGCGTTACCACATTGGTGCCGATGAAACGGCGGGAGCTTGGAAACAATCTCCGCAGTGTTTAGCATTTGTCGCCAATAACGATAAAGGCGTTAAGTCGATAGATGACTTAGGCGCTTATTTTATTGAACGAATTTCGACTATGTTAGCGGCAAAAGGCATTGAAGCAGCAGGATGGAGCGATGGTATGAGCCATGTTCGCCCTGAGAATATGCCCGCTAAGGTGCAGTCTAATATTTGGGATGTGATTGCCCACAAAGGTCATTCGCGCGCCAATCAGCAGGCGAATCTCGGCTGGGAAACCATACTTTCTAATCCTGAGGTATTGTACTTTGACTTCCCCTATGAGGCCGATCCTAAAGAGCATGGTTATTACTGGGCGAGCCGCGCGACCAATAGCCATAAAGTCTTTAGCTTTATGCCTGATAATTTAGCCGCTAACGCCGAGCAATGGACCGATATTGAAAATCAGCCATTCGAAGCGGATGACAGAATAAAATTTGATGAGGCGGGTAACAAAGTCTCGGGTCCAAGGGAGAAAGGCAAACCCTTTACTGGCTTGCAAGGGCAGGTTTGGAGTGAGTCGATTCGCAGTGACGATACGATTGAATACATGGTGTTTCCGCGTTTGTTGATGCTGGCTGAGCGTGCTTGGCATCAAGCTGCGTGGGAAGTGCCTTATCAGTATCAAGGCGCTGTGTATAACCAAAGCTCTGGGGCTTTTACCTTAGCCATGCGTGATGCACAGGCAAAGGAGTGGCAACAACTTGCGAATACCTTGGGCCACAAAGAGTTTATCAAGCTAGATAAAGCGGGGATTGATTATCGCGTACCGACGGTCGGCGCCGAGATCCGTGACGGTAAACTGTTTGCCAATATTGCCTATCCCGGCCTTAAACTCGAATACCGTAGCCTCAATGGCCAATGGCAAGCTTATCAAGCGGGATTGTCGGTCACTGCACCAATTGAGATCCGAGCCATTGCGGCCGATGGTATTCGTAAAGGCCGAAGTTTAATCGTTAACTAAATCGTTTTTATATCTGGCTGTATTTTAAAGATAAAATACAGCCTTTTTGTTTTTCTGTGTCAGTGATTGCCTAAATTTGATTTTAGATCATAAATCACTTAAAAAACTAAATGACAACGCTGTCATTTTTGCTGTAACATTGAGTTAACTAAAGTTGAGCGCTGTATTAACGGCAAATAATAAGCAACGGTAGCGCTGCATTGATAGGTGAAGAGGGGTGTCATGGGGTTAGTCCAGACAAAAGATCAACAACTGTTTATAGGTGTAGATGGCGGCGGCAGTAAATGTCGAGCCACCATTTACTGCGCAGACGGTACCGTTTTAGGGACAGGTGTTGCTGGACGCGCAAATCCACTGCATGGTCTCACACAAACATTTGAATCCATTGAAGCATCGACTCGCCTGGCGTTGCTGGATGCGGGCATGAACGAGAGCGATAGTCACTTGCTGGTGGCGGGTCTTGGTCTTGCTGGCGTAAATGTCCCTCGGTTATATCAAGACGTGATCAACTGGCAGCATCCTTTTGCAGCCATGTATGTCACTACCGATTTGCATACGGCTTGTATTGGTGCCCACCGTGGTGCCGATGGCGCGGTGATCATCACGGGTACAGGCTCTTGCGGTTATGCCCATGTTGGTGATACCAGTTTGAGTATTGGCGGTTATGGTTTTGCATTAGGTGATAAGGGCAGCGGTGCTTGGCTTGGATTAAAAGCTGCGGAACACGTGCTGTTAGCACTCGATGGCTTTGCCGTACCAACCCGATTAACCGATATGCTGCTGAGCTACTTTAACGTCACCGATGCGCTCGGCATTGTCGAAAATCTAGCCGGTAAATCATCAAGTTGCTATGCCGCATTAGCCAGAAGTGTGCTCGATTGCGCCAGTGAAGGTGACGCGGTCGCGACGGCGATAGTACAAGAGGGCGCAGATTATATTAGCGACATGGCGCGTAAGCTATTTAGCCTAAATCCGGTGCGTTTTTCGATGATCGGTGGCCTTGCAGAGCCTTTACAAGCCTGGCTCGGTGCCGATGTGGTCGCCAAAATTTCAGAAACCTTAGCACCACCCGAACTCGGTGCTATGTATTTTGCTCAGCAAGAATTTAATAAGTCGTTGTCAGTGCAAATAGGCACTGAAGCCAAATCCTGTATTTGAACGTGAAGGTAAAAGACATGACAAACACTATTATGGAACAAGAAGCACGCACTGCACCGCAAAAAATTGCGGGTCAATTAGAAGCTAACGCTGACATCATGCAGCAGTTAGGTGAGAAACTGCGCGCCTTCGCCCCTCGTTTTGTGATGATAGTAGGTCGCGGCTCATCGGATCATGCGGGAGTGTTCGCTAAATATTTATTTGAAATTGAAGCGGGTGTACCGACCTTCGCCGCCGCACCTTCAGTGGCGAGTGTGTATGGTAAAACCTTGAAACTCGAAGGCGCGTTAGTCATTGTGATTTCACAATCTGGCCGTAGCCCTGACATTTTGGCGCAGGCGCGTATGGCAAAAAATGCCGGTGCTTTCTGTGTTGCCTTAGTGAATGATGAAAGTGCACCGATTAAAGATATCGCCGATGTCGTTGTGCCTTTACGTGCAGGTGAAGAAAAAGCCGTTGCTGCGACTAAGAGTTACCTCGCAACGTTGTCGGCGATTTTACAACTCGCCGCCGCCTGGACTCAAAGCGAATCACTCGCTAGCGCCGTAGCGTCTTTACCCCAAGCGCTGCAAACGGCGGTGGACGCTGAGCCGCAGCTCACGCCAGAATCCGTTGCCGACGTGAAAAACTTAGTCGTACTCGGCCGTGGTTTAGGTTATGCAGTATCCAAGGAAATTGCGCTTAAGTTAAAAGAAGTGTGTTCAATCCATGCCGAAGCGTTCAGTAGCGCCGAGTTCCTCCACGGTCCTGTGACCTTAGTCGAGAAAAAACTCACTATCGTCGATGTGTGTATTGGCGATGAATCTTACGCTAGCCATATCGAACAGATTGAAAATGTGAGCCAACGCGGCGCCGATTTAGTGCATCTGAATCAAACCTCTACTGACATTCACCCACGTGTGGCGCCGTTAGCCTTGTTACAGCGTTTTTATATTGATGTGGCTGCGGTTGCGATTGCCCGCGGTATCGATCCCGATCAACCGGCAGGCCTTAAAAAAGTGACCCAAACGCTCTAAGCCGCCGAGCTTTAAGTGGCCAAAGTTTAAGAGGTTTAGGTGCTGCGGATTAGATTTAGCGGACTTTTAGCTGCACGATTAAGCAGCTCACGATTAAACCTGTTCAGCTTAGCTCGTGCAGCTTAGCCCTCGCAGTGAACTTAATTTAAGACTTAAGTCACTCGTGTTATTTATTGAAAGAGGTTTGCGATGAAAATCACCCTGATCGCCGAGCGTATTTTTGATGGTGAATATTTCCATCAAGATGTGCCAGTGACTGTTGAAGACGGGCACATTCTGGCGTTTGATACTGTCTCAGACGCGAAGGAAATCCGCCAAGCCGGAACGCTGGTACCGGGTTTTATCGATGTGCAAGTGAACGGCGGCGGCGGGGCGTTATTCAATGCCGATCCGAGTGTGAATTGCATTGAGACTATCGGCCGTGCCCATGCGCGTTTTGGCACCACGGGATTTTTACCCACACTTATCACCGATGATGTTAGCGTGATGGCGAGTGCCGCCGACGCGGTGGCCGAGGCTTTAGGCAAAGGTAGCGCAGGCGTTTTAGGAGTGCATTTTGAAGGGCCGCATTTATCTGTGCCTAAAAAAGGTGTTCATCCGCAGGGATTTATTCGCGAAATAACCGATGCTGAACTCGCGGTATTTTGTCGCCAAGACTTAGGAATTAGAGTCGTTACGCTTGCGCCTGAGAATGTGTCGCCGGAGGTGATCCGCACGCTTGTCGCCTCGGGCGTTAAGGTGTGTTTGGGCCATTCTAATGCCGACTACGACACTGTGATTGCGGCATTAGCGGCAGGCGCAACGGGCTTTACCCATCTTTATAATGCAATGTCACCACTCGGTTCCCGTGAGCCGGGCATGGTTGGCGCGGCGATTGAGAGTGAAACCGCGTGGTGTGGGTTGATTGTCGATGGCCACCATGTGCATCCCGCGGCGGCAAAGGTCGCACTGCGGGCAAAGCCGAGGGGCAAAATGATGTTAGTCACAGATGCTATGCCGCCTGTCGGTATGGACGATGAGACCAGCTTCGAACTCTTTGGTACGCACGTGCTGCGAGTTGGTGACAGATTAAATGCCGTGACCGGTGAGCTGGCGGGCTGTGTGCTCGATATGGCGACTGCGGTCAATAATACCGTCAACTTGTTGGGTTTGCCTTTGGCGGAAGCCTTGAGAATGGCGGCGCTTTATCCCGCGCAGTTCCTCGGGATTGACCATAAAGCTGGCCGTTTAGCACTGGGGAATCGGGCTGACTTTGTCTTGCTAGATGGGCAGAACAAAGTGCAGGCAAACTACATTGCGGGGCAGGCCGTCTATTCAGGACCTGTTTATGCGAGCTAGGCAATCAGGGGTCGCCCTTAAATTGTGTCTGCAGCAAAGGTAATGTTTAACCTATACCCAAACTACCTGAAAATGCAGGATTCAGCGGGAATGTAACGCACTTTAGGCAAGGCGGTTATTTGCAGACCTAGTGGACTAAGTTAAAAATAACCAACACGGCATAAAGTGCGTTACAACCAGCCGGGACGGAGCGCCTAGGGCACTCCACTTCCGTGTTGCATCAATTCAAAAGGTGGCCGACATTCTGTCATTGATGCGCCTTGAATTGAAGCACCCTAGGCGCTCTGAAACTCGTATCTTCAGGTAGCTTGGGCATAGCCCTTGTCGTATTTTGATGACAGGGGCTAAGTTTTTTTATTGTACAGCACTCATTTTATTCAGTATTAGTTTTGTACCGTATTCGTTTTGTACCGTATTCGTTTTGTTCAACTTTTATAAAAGCTTTTAATAACAATAATAAAGGATGATGTATGGACACAACACAGACAAACGCGACTTTGCCAGTAAAGGCGAATAAACCTAGGTTGATGTCTCTAGATGCACTGCGCGGCTTCGATATGTTTTGGATTTTGGGCGGTGAGGCCCTATTTGGTGGTTTGCTTATTTTAACGGGCTGGGCTGGCTGGCAATGGGGCGATGAACAGATGCACCATAGCCAATGGCATGGTTTTCACTTCTACGATTTAATCTTCCCGCTGTTTATTTTCCTCTCCGGAGTGGCCTTGGGGTTATCTCCCAAACGTTTAGATAAATTACCTATGAGTGAGCGATTACCTGTGTATCGCCATGGGATTAAACGACTCTTTTTATTGCTGTTACTGGGCATTTTATACAATCACGGTTGGGGAACGGGCACACCTGCCGATCCTGAAAAAATTCGCTATGCCAGTGTGTTAGGTCGAATCGCCTTTGCATGGTTCTTTGCCGCATTATTGGTGTGGCACACGAGTCTACGAACGCAAGTTATTGTCGCCTTGGGCATTTTACTCGGTTATGGCGCAATGCAACTTTGGTTGCCTTTCCCTAGTGGACAGGCGGGCGTGCTCTCGCCCACGCAATCCATCAATGCCTATGTCGATTCAATTTTATTGCCTGGCGTCAGCTATCAGGGGCGCACGCCCGATCCTGAAGGTTTACTGTCGACCGTCCCCGCCATCGTTAATGCGTTAGCGGGTGTGTTTGTCGGCCACTTTATTGTTAAATCCCATCCTAAAGGTGAGTGGGCCAAAGTGGGATTACTCGCCGCAGCGGGGGGCGTTTGTTTAGCCTTTGGCTGGTTGTTAGATCTTGTTATTCCGGTCAATAAAGAGCTGTGGACCAGTTCATTTGTGTTGGTGACGACGGGCTGGAGCATGATACTGCTGGCGCTATTCTATGCACTAGTCGATGTGCTTAAGTGGCAAAAAGCCGCATTTTTCTTTGTGGTGATAGGCACCAACGCCATCATTATTTATTTAGCGTCGAGCTTAGTGGATTGGAAATATATCGCCCAAAGCGTGTTTGGCGGCTTAGTGCTGGCCTTGCCTGAAAGCGCTCAAGCGTTAGCTGCGGTTGTCAGCTTACTTACGGTGCAGTGGCTGGTGTTATATTGGATGTACCGTCGCAATATTTTTGTCAGGATTTAGTCAGTTAGGTCCGTTTATTCATAAAAGCCGTAGGCATCTTGTGTCTGCGGCTTATTGCTATTTGGATATGACTTACGCCCTAGCGGTTTGACTGCGTTGTTAATGTCAGAGTTATTAATAGTTGAGTAGTAAATCATAAATGACAGCGTTGTCTTTTTGTGTTATTTGTTTTAACATCAGTGAAACAATGGCGCGTTTGGATGATAACATTAGCCATTGCACACGAGTCGCGCTACGGGTATGTGGAACGCTGAGCTGTTTTTCGTCCCCTCATCACCTTAATAATTAATTACTATAAGAAGCAGGTTTATGGAAATGACACTCGATAAAAGCCAGCAGAAAAGCAGCTTTCTCCCCATGGCCATAGTGGCCGCGCTCTTTTTCATCCTTGGATTCGCCACTTGGTTGAATGGGTCTTTAATGCCGTATTTAAAACAAATATTGCAACTCAATCCCTTCCAAGCCTCGTTGATCCTATTTTCCTTTTATATTGCCGTGACTTTCACGGCACTACCTTCGGCTTGGGTCATACGTAAAGTCGGTTACAAAAACGGTATGGCGCTAGGCATGGGCGTGATGATGCTGGCGGGGTTGCTGTTTATTCCCGCTGCTGAAACGCAAATTTTTGCACTATTTCTTTTCGCCCAATTAGTGATGGGCGCAGGCCAAACCCTATTACAAACGGCGGTTAACCCCTATGTGGTGCGGTTAGGCCCTGAAGAATCTGCGGCCGCCCGTGTGAGTGTGATGGGAATTTTAAATAAAGGTGCGGGTGTGATTGCGCCTTTGGTGTTTTCGGCGTTGATTTTAGACAGCTTTAAAGACCGTATTGGTACTGAGCTAACTCAAGTACAAATTGAAGAAATGGCTGACGGTTTAGTATTCCCCTATTTAGGCATGGCCATTTTTATCGGTATCTTAGCGCTCGCGGTAAAAAAATCACCTTTGCCAGAGTTGTTGAATGAAGATGAAGCTGCTGAAAATACTGATAAAGGGCAACTTAAAGCGGCATTATCTCACCCTAACTTAGCCTTTGGCGTGTTAGCGCTGTTTGTTTATGTTGCTGTAGAGGTTATTGCTGGCGATACCATTGGTACATTTGCTTTGTCTTTAGGCATAGAGTCATACGGTGTTATGACTTCCTATACTATGGTGTGTATGGTGTTGGGTTATTCTTTAGGTATCCTGTTAATTCCTCGTTTTATTTCACAGCCTAAGGCTTTGATGGTGTCGGCCATTCTGGGTTTGTTACTGACATGCGGTATTTTGTTTGGCGATAATAATTCCTACGCTATTGCTAATGTTTTGTTAGTACCTTTTGGTGGTGTGGCGCTGCCCGATACTTTGTTGATGATTGCTTTTCTTGGTTTAGCTAATGCGATTGTTTGGCCTGCGGTGTGGCCGCTAGCTTTGTCTGGTATGGGGAAATTGACCAGTACAGGTTCTGCGCTTCTCATCATGGGGATTGCAGGTGGCGCCTTTGGTCCAGTGTCTTGGGGCTTAATGAGTTCGGCGACAGATATGGGCATGCAGGGTGGTTATATTGTGATGTTGCCATGCTACTTGTTCATCCTTTTCTACGCGGTGAAAGGCCATAAAATGCGTAGTTGGTAGTCAAGTCTGTTTGAACAGCTAAAAAGAAGCCCTCGATGATGAGGGCTTTTTTGTGTTTTAGTTGGACCAAGCTAAGGCGAAATTAGAACGCGTAGCTTACGCTCGCAAGCACGGTATCTGAGTTTTTAAATGCACCGTCAGAGACTTTTTGGTCACCGCTAAGATCTGTGCCTAACCAAGCAAGAGAAAGCCCAAAGCCTGACAGTTCAGTCGATACGCCAACAGAGTAATCAGAGTAGCTATCAAAACCTTCACCATCATCTAAGGCATCACCCACGTTATAGCCGTAGTGCAGATCGAGACTCCAGTTTTCAACAAATTCGTAGGAGTAGTTTAGCTCTCCATAGTGATAATCTAAGTCAGTACCACCGTAATCATTGGTAAACCAATAGGCTAGGCGAAAGCCCTTAAATTCCATACCCGTAATCACTTCGAAATAACCTATATCACTCTCGCCTGAGTAGTTATAACGGTTAAGGGTGATGTCGTAGGTCAGATCTTCGTTGATCTCACCACCATAGGCGACATAGAAATCGTATTCGATCGCTGGGCCGTTATAACCTGGCTCATCAAAGTCCACGTTACTTGCCCAAGCCCCGACAGAGAAACCCGAATCGAAGCTCCAATCGATACCACCTTGCAGGGCAGGATCGCCAGCGGTTTGTGATACGCCGCGAAAACGATAGTCGTTAGTAAGACTAATTTCCCCAGTCACTTCGGCGGCGGCAATGCCGGAGAATAGGGTCGTGGTTAGCGCGAGTCCGACAAGCTGTACCAGCCGTTTTTTTTTCAGATTGTTATGCACGGTATTTCTCCCATTTTCTTTGTTGACTCGGACGTGTTACTGGCGACCATGGTTATTCAATCGCGCCAGTGCATCCGTTGGTTTGCCAAACAACAGCCTAGGAAAACCCGTTGCTGTGACCTCATGGCGAGTTATTGCTAAGATAACTTAGCTTTTTTGAGGCTAACATCAGCCTCGTTGATCTCACTTTTGTTCGAAAATGACGTAAACCTTGCGGCAGGGCTCCACGACTTCCCAAGTGCCTTGAAAACCCGCGGGTATGATAAACCTGTCACCCACAGTGAACGTCTGCGATTGACCTTGAAGATCTGTGATAACACTCATCCCTTCGAGGATTTCGCAGTACTCGTATTCAGTGTAGTTTATTTTCCAAGCGCCTGATTCACTTTGCCAAATTCCACTGTGAAATTGATCACAAGGGCTAGAATAATGATTCTCTAGCCCTTGAGTTGGATTGCTTGCTAACAACTTTTCCGCCGGTAACTGATAGGTTTCGACGGGTGTTTGCGCCGTAGCAAAGCGAATAATGGCGTTGATACTCACAGTCATTTGCGATTTCCTTGTTGAGCTGACATTCGGCTATTTCATCGTTGGCATCACAAACTCGGCTTGAGTCTGTTTACCCACGGGCCAGCGGGCAGTTATTGCCTTACGCTTGGTATAAAAACGCACGCCATCGGGGCCATGCATATGCAGCGGCCCAAACAGTGAGCGCTTCCAACCGCCAAAACTGTGGAACGCCATCGGCACCGGGATCGGCACGTTCACTCCAACCATACCGACTTGTACGTGGTGACAGAAATGTCGCGCCGCTTCACCACTTTGGGTGAAAATCGCCGTGCCATTGCCAAATTCGTGTTGGTTAATCAGCTCAAGCGCCGCCTGATAATCTTTCACGCGCACAATCGCCAGCACTGGCCCAAAGATTTCTTCGCGGTAGATGCTCATATCTGGCGTGACATGGTCGAACAAACAGGCGCCGAGGAAATAACCCTGCTGATGATCATCCACACTCAGTTTACGGCCATCGACCAGCAGCACTGCGCCTTCTTGCACACCGGCTTCAACATATTGGGTGACCTTAGCAAGGTGTTGTTTTGAGATCAGTGGCCCCATTTCCATCTCTGGCACCAGGCCGTTGCCGACTTTTAAGGTTTGGATTTGCGGTAGCAGTTTTTCCACTAACGCATCGCCCACATCGCCTACCGCCAGCACGACTGAAATCGCCATACAACGCTCACCAGCACTGCCGTAAGCGGCACCCATTAAGGCGCTAACGGCTTGATCTAAATCCGCATCTGGCATGAGTAACATATGGTTTTTCGCGCCGCCTAAGGCTTGCACGCGTTTGCCATGTTTAGAGGCTGTGCTGTAGATGTATTCAGCAATCGGCGTTGAGCCTACAAAGCTCACCGCTTGCACATCTTTATGGGTGAGTAAGGTATCGACGGCTTCTTTGTCGCCGTTAATCACGTTAAACACGCCATCGGGAAGACCCGCTTCTTTAAGCAGCTCGGCAATACGCATCACTGAGCTCGGGTCTTTTTCCGAGGGTTTCATAATAAAGGTGTTACCGCAGGCAATCGCGATTGGGAACATCCACATGGGAACCATCACGGGGAAGTTAAAGGGCGCTATGCCTGCGACAACACCTAAAGCTTGATTAACTGACCAAGAATCGACGCCGCCACCCACTTGCTGGGTGTGTTCACCTTTAAGCAAGTGCGGAATACCACAGGCAAATTCGACCACTTCGAGACCACGGATCAACTCGCCCTTAGCATCGTCGATCACTTTGCCGTGCTCGCGGGTGATAAGCTGCGCCATTTCATCTAGGTGCTGCTCAACTAAGGCTTTGAATTTAAATAGCACTCGAGTACGGTTGAGCGGCGTGACTTGTGACCATGTTTCAAAGGCGGTTTTAGCGATTGCGATGGCTTCACCCACTTCAGTTTCGCTTGCCAGTGAGACTTGGCCACGTAGTTCACCCGTGGCGGGTTCAAAAATATCTTGGGTTCTGGTACTGGCAGGGGTGTGCTGACCATTAACAAAGTGAGTGATCTTGAGCATAGTTAACCTTTGAAGTTCCCCGCCGCAGCGGGGTGTTAAATGTGAGAGTGGAACGAACCGCTGGTGCTATTATCCAACGGCGTTAATGGCATCGCTTAGGCTATTAACCATTTGGTCAATTTCGCGTTTATCGACAATTAGTGGCGGTGACATCGCAATGATGTCGCCCGTGGCTCGAACTAAAGTGCCGTGGCGGAAGCAGTGTTCAAACACGCCGTAACCACGTTTACCCGCGCCTTGAGCGTTAGGGGAGAATTGAATCCCCGCCACTAAGCCTGTGTTGCGGATATCAATCACATTCGGCAACCCTTTGAGGCTGTGCACTGCGTCTTCAAAGTAGCGTTCAAGCTCAAAACTGCGCTCAAATAATTGCTCATGCTCATAAATCGATAGGGTGGCAAGCGCCGCCGCTGCAGCCACTGGATGACCTGAATAGGTGTAACCGTGGAAAAACTCAATCAGTTCTGTGGGACCTTGCATGCAAGTGTCGTGGATAAAATCTTGCACGAACACTGCGCCCATAGGGATGGCGCCGTTATTGATGGCTTTAGCCGTGGTGATTATATCTGGGATAACGCCCCAACGTTGACTCGCAAAGGCGGCGCCAACGCGGCCAAAAGCGGTAATGACTTCGTCAAAAATCAGTAGGATGCCGTGCTTTTTAGTGATTTCACGCAGACGTTTTAAGTAACCTTGTGGAGGCAATATTACCCCTGCAGAACCCGACATAGGTTCAACGATTACGGCGGCAATATTCTCGGCGCCATGCAGGGTCACTAGTTGTTCTAATACTTCGGCTTTTTCAGCGCCAAAGTGCGAGAGTCCACGGGTAAATGCCGCATTTTGGATATCTAAGGTATGAGGTAAGTGATCGACGCCTTGCAGTAATTGGCCGCTAAATGCTTTGCGGTTATTGCTCAATCCACCCACAGAGATGCCGCCAAAGCCGACACCGTGGTAACCCATTTCGCGCCCGATAAAGCGGGTGCGTGAGGCTTGACCGTTGGCTCTGTGATAGCAAAGTGCCATCTTAAGTGCAGTATCGACGGACTCAGAACCTGAGTTAGTAAAGAAGACTTTGTTTAATCCTTCAGGACTGAGCTCGACTAACCGCTCGGCAAGTTCAAAGGCGATAGGATGACCCATTTGGAAGGAGGGCGCGTAGTCCATCTCTTTAATTTGTTTGCTGACTGCTTCGCTGATTTCCTTGCGACCATGGCCTGCGTTACAACACCATAAACCTGCGGTGGCATCTAACACTTTATTACCATCAATATCCGTGTAATACATGCCTTCGGCCTTGGCGAGTAACCGCGGACTGGCTTTGAATTGGCGGTTAGCGGTAAAAGGCATCCAGAAATGTTCAAGTGAGGGTGCGCTTGAGGAATTGAGCGGCAAATCGGCCATAGTGTCTACCTTGTCCTGTATTTTCAGGTCTTGTTTTAGGGTGGCTAATATTTGCTATGCTATGTTAGAAATAATGAACATGGAAGAGCCGTGTGCAGTTATTTGTGGCAAAAAAGCTATTTTTGTAAAAAATATTGAATTTTATTACTTAAACAGCGTAACCTGAAGCTCGGATTATGACTGTGATGATGTTTACCATTTGCGCTAAAGTCGTCACGGGCCACTATTTTCTTGTCTATGAACGATAAACCACACCTATACGAATGATTAAGAGGTCATCATGAGCACACCGAAGAGCCGCAGCGAATGGGAAAGTCTGGCTGCCAGCCTGTCTATTAATGGTAAGGCGTTTATCAATGGCGAATACCAAGATGCCGTTTCGGGTAACACCTTTGATTGTATTAGTCCTATCGATGGCCGCTTGTTGGTAAAAGTGGCGAGTTGCGATCTTGCAGATGCTAATCTTGCGGTTGCTAATGGCCGCAGCGTATTCGAGTCTGGTGTTTGGTCGCAGCAGTCTCCGGTAAAGCGCAAACAAGTGATGATACGTTTCGCCGAGTTACTGGAAGAAAATGCCAATGAACTCGCGCTGTTAGAAACCCTCGACATGGGTAAACCAATTCGTTTCTCCAAAGCGGTGGATGTGGCGGGGGCTGCCCGTGCGATTCGCTGGTCTGGCGAAGCTATTGATAAAATTTACGATGAACTCGCGCCAACGGCTCACAATGAAATTGGCATGATCACCCGTGAGCCTGTGGGGGTTGTGGCCGCGATTGTTCCGTGGAACTTTCCAATGCTGATGGCGTGTTGGAAGCTCGGGCCCGCGCTGGCCACGGGTAATAGTGTGGTGTTAAAACCCTCTGAAAAGTCACCCTTAACGGCTATCCGTATGGCGCAATTGGCTATTGAAGCTGGGATCCCACAAGGCGTACTCAACGTGTTGCCAGGATTTGGTCATACCGTGGGTAAAGCCTTAGCGTTGCATATGGATGTGGATACGCTGGTTTTCACAGGTTCCACCAAAATTGCCAAGCAATTAATGATTTACGCTGGTGAGTCGAACATGAAACGCGTGTGGCTAGAGGCGGGAGGCAAGAGCCCTAATATCGTCTTTAATGACGCGCCAGATCTCAAAGCCGCTGCCGTTGCTGCTGCCGAAGCCATTGCTTTTAACCAAGGTGAAGTTTGCACCGCAGGTTCGCGTTTGCTGGTGGAGTCCGGGGTGAAAGATGAGCTTATCGCGCTTATCGCAGAGGAGCTAGCCTCATGGCATCCAGGGCATCCACTCGATCCCGCCACTGTGAGCGGCGCCGTTGTCGATAAACAACAGTTAGATACAGTACTCAGTTACATCAAAGCGGGTAAAGATGAAGGTGCAACCTTAGTCCACGGTGGCAGCCAAGTCATGGCAGACACCGGCGGCGTGTATGTGCAGCCAACGGTATTTTCTAACGTAAACAACCAGATGAAGATTGCCAGTGAAGAAATCTTTGGCCCAGTGTTATCTGTTATTGAATTTAATGGCATGGAAGAGGCGATATCAATCGCCAACGATACCATCTACGGTTTAGCCGCTGGCGTGTGGACATCGGATATCAGCAAGGCCCATAAAACCGCTAAAGCCCTGCGTTCTGGCATGGTGTGGATCAACCATTACGATGGTGGCGACATGACAGCGCCATTCGGTGGCTATAAACAGTCAGGTAATGGCCGAGATAAATCTCTGCACTCCTTCGACAAATACACAGAATTGAAAGCGACTTGGCTCGTGTTATAACCGCTCTTTTTTGTCTATATTTGTCTATATAAGAGAAGGAGCCGCTTTCGCTCAATACTAAAACCTCTTTTCATATTACATGGAAAGAGGTTTTTTATTTTTTGTAGCTCAAGGCGTCCCCATTTTTCTAAGCCATATTTCACTTGTAAAATCTGCATCTGTTACCGTAAATAAAATGTTACCGTCTTGATTCGTAATGTTGTTGCTCATTTATACCCGATAGAATATTGACTTTAAACACTCCCATTAATATCTCAATTTACTTCCATTCTTATCTGCTTCATAAATATCGTAAGTTATCGCTTATAAATTTGTGGCTTTCAAACATTACCATTAATGCATTTAGTTATAGTGTGAAAAGTGTTGTAAGTTATTTGTGATATTATAGGGTGCTTAGAGTATTGAATAAGAAGGCAAGTATGCACAATGTAGAAGAGTTTGGGGCAATCGTCAGTAAAGCTCTCGATAGTTACAAATCCGATTTTATGGAACTTGTTAGGGAATATGCGATTTCTTGTAAAAATCAAGGTGAGGCATATTGCGATTTTTTTGTCGACATCGCCTCTATGATGAATGGCGCATGGCTTTTAACCGCAGTATGTGAATTTGAGTATGTTTCTGAATTTAAAGCCTTTAATTGGTATCAATTATTGAATGTTGATATAGACAATATGCCAGAAGATGATTTGTTCTCCCTACAAAATAAGCTATATGAAATCGGTTATATTTGGTTGGTGGAGCAATTAATTTCCTCTAAAAAAGAAATAAAATGTATCGAAATTAGGTTGTTTCATAATGGCAGCAATGAATACCAATCTTTGGCATAATTAGCTTCTAACAGAGCTAAACGACATCAGTCACTGGGCTCATTGGATAGACTTTTTTGTGTGTGGTTATGTCATACCGTTGGTAGTATTTACCTCTAGGGCAAGTATGAAGAACTTTATTAGCAAAGATCTAGATATTGAAGAGTTCAAAAAAAGATTTGATAACACCAGAGAAAGTTTTATAAATTCTCTAAAAACAGCAAGTAAAGGTTATCGAAATGTAAGGTTCTTCGCTTGTGATGAAAGTGGAGTCCCCATTAAATGGGTATGGGATGATGAAACGTTCACACATAACTGGGAAGAGGGCACTCTTGAAGACGCTATTCAGTTTGCCCGTCACATGATAAATAGTGGAATGTATTTTGCGTTTATGGGGTGTTTGTCTGGTTCCAGTGATCTTGATATTTGGCTGACCACCTTTGAAAACCCCATAAAGAAACCTACATGGCCAAGTGGTAAAGAACCCAAATTTGAGATTATCCATGAAGTGTTAACTCGTTAGGGCTTTGTTTACCGATCTAAATTAGGAAACAAAGCCTCGTTATGGCTGCATATTTTATCTCAACGTAAGAGCATTCACCTGTAAATACGTGATTTTAGCGTGCAACTGCTGTAGCCTCGTGGAAATTTATTGTTTCTTATTTTTGATCTTTTAGGATGCAAGCTTAGAGCTTTGCCATCTAAGGTTGTTGGTTATTTTCCCCGAGACTTTTGCTGAGCCTTTCGCTCGTCAGCAAAGCGTTCACTCATTAGAGAGGGTGTCATGTGAATGCACTTCAAAACCCAATTAGGCAGTTCAATGTCGTCAAACTATTTGCACTGGCATTGCTAAGCTTTTTGGCCGGCTGTTCTTCATTGCAGACGGGTGAGAATGGAAACTGGGTGGGGTTCACGGAAGCTGGTCAGGCTTCATTTTATGGGGATAAACATCAGAATAAGCAGACGGCCAGCGGTGAACTTTACAAACATAAATTAAAGACAGCAGCGCATAAAAAGTTACCCTTTGGCTCGAGTGTTAAGGTCACCAATGTCGATAATGGCAAAAGTGTGATTGTGAAAATCAATGATAGAGGGCCTTTCGTGCGTGGCCGCATTATTGATCTGTCTAAATCGGCGTTCAGTAGCATAGGCAAAACTTCCTCTGGTTTGATTGATGTGAAAATTGAAGTCATTAAATAGCGGCTATTTTGAAAACGGTTGTCTCGAAACGGACTTTTGCGAAAACGGCTATCTCGAACATGGCCATATCGACAGGATCGTTTTGAAAGCGGCATCATTAAAAATGAGCAGTTTGAAAGCACTCTCTTCAAAACACGGCTTCGCCGCAATCTAATGATTGAATGCACTAATAATTGAGCGCATAAAACCGAGTCGACGCTTTTAAATAAAATCCCAAAGCAGACAATTTGTTAAGCTGATATTTGGGCTTTACGGCATTTGGTGAGAGACTATCGGCAGATTTGGATAACAGTAAAAGGACCCGCTATGGAATACCCACTTGTTAGTACGCAGTGGCTCGAAGCACACCTCACCGATCCCCATTTAGTCTTGCTCGATGCCAGTATGGAAACCGTTATTGGTAAAGAACCCCTAGTTTACGATGAGCCTATTTGCATTCCGCGCTCACGTCGATTCGACTTGGAAAATGTGTTTTGCGATAAGACTTCAACCCAAATTCATGCCTTGCCGACGTTTGAGCAGTTCATCCAAGGGATAGCTCAACTTGGGATTGAGGTCGACAGTGTTATTGTTATCTATGATAACCAAGGCATTTATTCATCTCCACGGGCGTGGTGGACCTTTAAAGTCATGGGCTTTAATCGAGTCTATGTGCTTGATGGTGGCTTGCCTCAATGGATTGAAGAAGACCGCATTACCTCATCGCGTTATCAAGCCGAAGGCGTCGATTATGGCCCGACGGATATCGATACTTTGGCGGATGTGTTGCAATACCACCCCGAGCTTGTGATGGATGCCGAGGCAGTGTTATCACGAATTGAAGATGCCGGAACGGCGATTGTCGATGCCCGTGGTGTGCCACGCTTTTTAGGTCAAGTGAGTGAGCCGCGTCCCGGTGTGCGCTCTGGGCATATTCCTTGCTCGGTTAATTTACCCTTCGCTCAAGTGCTCGATGGTAATAAAATCAAAACGACCAGTGAGCTACAGTCTATTTATCAAGGGCTAGCAGCGGATAAATCCGCAAGGATATTCAGCTGTGGTTCTGGGATTACGGCGTGTATTTTGATCTTAGCTTCGGTCGCCGCGGGGCATAAAAATCCCATCCTCTATGACGGTTCATGGGCGGATTGGGGCAGCCGTAACGATCTGCCGATAGAGTGTTAATTGAGTATCACCATTGAAATTAGTACTGTAGATTAATTAAGTTAGCGTGGTTTTTGTTGAACATCATGTGACTTCTACGTCGTTTGGCTAAATGCCAAGGAGAAACCTTTGATAGCGAGATTGATCGATAAGTTGGTATTTGGATTTATTTTAGTGATTGCCTTACAGTTACCACAACTGGCTGATCATTATCAGCAATTTTTATCAGGCCTTTATGAATCGACTCGATGGCAGGTAGAAGGTTACGAGGCAACGGCTAAGGAATATCATTACGCCGATGTTGATGCCATGATTGCCCGCCACCAGCAAAATGAGGAGCCAAGTGTGCGTGCCGACGCTGAGCAAAAGGTACAGACACTGGCGCTTTATAAAGCGTTAACACAGGGCGTGGCGATCTTTAATACGGGCAATTTGTTTGAGAAAACTGCCTATATGTTTAACCCTGTTCGCTTTGATTATCTTGAGAAAACCATCAGTAACTTTAAGCCAGGGATACCTTTAACTTCTAGTGGTATTGGCTTTGGCGTCTTGGTGGCTTTAGTCGTGCATTATCTTGGGTCTATCCCTTTTATCCTGTGGGCAAGGCGTAACAAGCGACTTAAAACAAGTCCTTAAATCTGTGATACAGCATGCCTGCAGCGAGCATAGGTGAGCGGAACGTCGGGCCGCCGGGGAAGGTGATGTGTTTGATTTTAGCAAACACATCGAAATGTCCCGCCTGTTGGCAAATGGCCTCGGCAAGCAGTTTTGCCGCCATGTGAGTGGCATTCACGCCATGTCCCGCATAGGCTTGGGCGTAAAAAATATTATTTGCATCGGGAAGGCGACCAATTTGTGGCATACGGTTAGCACCGATACCTATCATGCCGCCCCATTCATAATCGATACGTACCCCTTTTAATTGCGGGAAAACCTTCTCAAGATTCGGTCTCAGTGCCGCTTCAATGTCTTTCGGATCTTTACCCGAATAGGTACAAAGGCCGCCAAACAGCAAACGACGATCTGCCGATAAGTGAAAGTAATCTAGGGCAATTCGCATATCCGCGAAGGCCATATTCTGCGGGATAATACTCGCGCATTGGGCCTCAGTTAAGGGCTCTGTTGCCAATAAATAACTGCCAGCAGGTAATACTTTCCCCCCTACAAAGCTATTAAGTTTGTGGCCGATATAGGCATTGCCCGCCAGCACTACGTATTGGCATGTGACTTCGCCCTTAGCGGTAATGACCTTAGGTTTGGCGCCTTGAATGATTTTTTCAGCAGCGCTGTACTCAAACAACCTAGCGCCGAGATTGCGGGCGACGCGAGCTTCACCGAGGGCAAGATTAAGTGGGTGTAGATGACCGCTACCCATATCAACTAGCGCGCCTTGATAAAAATCTGAGCCTATGACTTCACCTAATTGTGGCTTAGTTAACAGCTTGATTTCTTGCTGATAACCCATGGCTTTGAGTGCGCTAAATTCTTCTTCAAGCTCATCCATGTGACGAGGTTTAACCGCTAAGTCGCAGTAACCCATTTGCAGATCGCAGTCGATACTGTGTTCTTGTATGCGATTTCGCACTATCTCGACGGCTTCAAAGCCCATTTGTTGAATTGCTTGAACACCTTCAGTGCCGATTTCACTTTGAAATTGTGCAAGGTCATGGCCTATGCCGCGAATGAGTTCGCCGCCATTACGCCCCGATGCGCCCCAGCCAATTCGCCTCGCTTCTAACAGCACGACACTCATACCGCGCTGTGCGAGTTCTATGGCGGTATTTATACCGCTAAAGCCGCCGCCCACGATACAGACATCGGCATTGATATTGCCTTCGAGTTGTGGGTGCGCATAAATTTCTTTAGCAGTATCAACATAATAAGAGTGTGGATACTGTTCACTGTGCACTGGAGGTTTGCTTGCCATTATGGCTCCCAAAAATTGTTTTTATTGTAAATTGGACTTGTCTCAGTATACTCATCACACTTTTAACATGACGCAAAAAAGTGTTCGTTTTATTTAACACGCTTTTTATGTAGAATACAATGAAAGCAGTAAAACACGCGCTTTTTGGGCGAAAATGCGTTCTGGATGGTGTTTATCCTGAACAACCTGTTCGTCATCTATCGGGATTGACCCGAGCCTCTAGGGGGATGTGAAATTTGGATATTGGAGCCAGCCTCAAAACTGTTCGAAAAATGAAAGGCTTATCTCAACGAGAATTAGCCAAACGTGCTGGTGTGACTAACAGTACGATTTCAATGATCGAGAAAAACAGTGTCAGCCCGTCAGTCAGCTCTTTAAAAAAAGTGCTGTCGGGTATCCCGATGTCTTTAGTGGACTTTTTCTCCATTGAAGCCTCAACGGATAGTGAGCAAAAGGTCGTCTATCGATCCAATGAATTACTGAATATCGGTACTGGACCACTTGAATTTAAACTGATCGGTCGTGATTACCCGAACCGCGCAATGTCAGTGATGAATGAGATTTACCCACCCGGTTCAGATACGGGTGAAGAGATGCTAAAGCACGAAGGTGAAGAGGCCGCTATGGTGATAGAAGGTAAATTCGAACTCACTGTTGGGGATGAAGTGTATATTTTGGAAGCGGGTGACAGTTATTATTTTAACAGTGAATTGCCCCATAGATTCCGCAATCCCTTCGATGAACCTTGTCGCCTAGTGAGTGCGACTACGCCTGCAAACTTCTAATTAAGTCATTAACTTACCCTATTATTCAACATATTAGGCCACTTATTCGCTAAAAGTGAGTGGCCTAATACTGTTATTCAACATTCCTGTGTATTTACCTACTTTCTAATCCTGTCATATTGGTTATGTATCCTCTTCTTTGTGTAAATAATATTGGTTCAAATTTGGTTCGAATACGGTTTAATTTACCCTGTAAAAAGTGAGCTTTATGCTGGTGTAACTGCTGGTTTATATACATGAATTAGCGAGAAATGGGGTAAATATACATTTAACTACATGTTATTTATGCTTATTAAGAATAAGTGGATTAAATAACCTTTAACAAGTGTTTAACCTCTTGCCTAGTGCTAAATTTCGGTGTACTGTGTGAAAAAATGAACATTTAAAGGCAAAGTGTTCGTTATGCTAGTAAAATCAATTCTAAAGGTGAGATATGTCAGCCGATTTACCCCTCATAGGTGTTATTGCATGCAATCAACAATTGGGATCACACCCCTTTAATATTGTTGGTGAAAAATACCTTTTAGGCGTAGTTAATGGCGCGAAAGGCTGGCCGTTAGTGATCCCATCTTTAGGTGGCGATTTACCGATAGACGCTATTTTAGAGCGTCTTGACGGTATTTTGTTTACTGGCTCTCCTTCTAATGTAGAACCCCATCTTTATGCAGGCCAGCCGAGTGAGCTTGGTACACACCATGATCCTAAACGTGACGCGACAACCTTGCCGCTGATCCACGCTGCTATTGCTGCTGGGGTACCTGTATTAGGTATTTGTCGCGGTTTTCAAGAAATGAATGTGGCTTTTGGTGGCAGTTTGCATCAGAAGCTCCATGAGGTGGGTGGCTTTATTGAACATCGAGAAGATAAAACCGCATCCTTAGATGTGCAGTATGGGGCTTCTCACAGTATTACTGTTGAGCCCGGGGGGCTTATTTACGAGGCCTGGGGCCGTAACTCTGCAGAGATTAACTCTGTACATACTCAAGGCGTGGAGCGCCTGGGTGTTGGGTTGCGGCCAGAAGCTTATGCTCCAGATGGGTTAGTGGAGGCTTTCTCCGTAATTGGTACTAAAGAATTTGCCCTCGGTGTGCAATGGCATCCAGAGTGGAAGGTGAGCGAGAATCCGTTTTACCTCTCCATTTTCAATGCCTTCGGTGATGCATGCCGACGTAGGGCTACAACTCGAGTGAAATAATAATGAATAAGCTAATCGCTTTTTTAAAAGAACGAAAAATCACAGAAGTCGAATGTGTTATCAGTGACATGACTGGCATCGCCCGCGGCAAGATTGCTCCAGTCGATAAGTTTCTCGATGAAAAAGGCATGCGTTTGCCCGAAAGTGTGTTGTTGCAAACTGTGACGGGTGATTTTGTCGACGAAGAGATTTACTACAGTTTGCTCGATCCCGCCGACATCGATTTTGTTTGTGTACCCGATGAAAATGCCGTCTTTATGTTGCCTTGGACCATCGAAGCCACGGCACAGGTTATCCACGATTGCTACGACAGAATGGGTAATCCGATTGAGCTGTCACCACGTAACGTGTTGAAAAAAGTCTTGTCTCTCTATGACGAACAGGGCTGGGAACCTGTTATCGCTCCCGAAATGGAGTTCTATTTGACTCGTCGTAGTGACGACCACGATTTACCCTTAAAGCCTCCAATTGGTCGTTCAGGTCGCCCCGAAGCGGGTCGCCAGTCATTCTCTATTGATGCTGCCAACGAATACGATCCTATGTTTGAAGACATGTACGATTGGTGTGAGCTTCAAGGTTTAGATATCGATACTTTAATCCATGAAGATGGTCCCGCTCAGATGGAGATTAACTTCAGTCATGGCAACGCATTATCTTTAGCTGATCAAGTGTTTATCTTTAAGCGCACTTTACGGGAAGCCGCGCTGAAGCACGATGTTTGCGCCACTTTTATGGCAAAACCCGTGACGGATGAGCCTGGCAGTGCGATGCATATTCATCAAAGCGTGATCAATAAAGAGACGGGCAAGAATATTTTCACCAATGAAGATGGGACTAAGAGCAAGCTATTCTTGGGATATATTGCAGGCCTACAAAAATTCATTCCTGAGTTGCTGCCACTGATGGCGCCAAATGCGAACTCGTTTCGTCGTTTCCTCCCCGGCACTTCTGCACCTGTAAACTTAGAATGGGGCGATGAAAACCGTACCTGTGGTTTACGCATTCCAGAATCTTCACCACAAAACCGTCGCATTGAGAACCGCATTCCCGGCGCCGATGCTAACTGTTATTTGGCGATTGCCGCGAGCTTGTTGTGTGGCTATATCGGCATGGTTGAGTCGCTAAAACCTTCGACTCCTGTGCAAGGTAAAGCCAATGAAAGCCGTAGCAATAATACCCATTGTTTACCGCTGACATTAGAGGAAGCATTAGCGGCGATGGAAGAAAGTGATGCCTGTAAGCAATATTTAGGCGAATCCTTCACCACTGGATTTGTGGCGGTAAAACAGGCTGAACTTGAAAACTTCCGCCGTGTTGTCAGCTCATGGGAACGTGAATTCCTATTACTCACTGTGTAATGTTTTGGATTGATTGCACTGACCGTGTTGCCGCGTTAACCCAAGGAATAAGGGGTTAACGTAGGCCATAACGATACTGATGCGTGCACTGTTTTAGTGAGGTTGCACTTAACTGGTGCAACTCGCTTGTTAAATAATATGATGGTTTTTAATGGCTTGTCCGTTAAAGTGATTATTCAATTCCATTGCTTGTCTGCAAGGGAAGTAAAATAGGCTTAACAATTTTAGGTTGTTCGCTTACTAGCGTTACTAACTAATTGTTAGTCATATTTAAAATGTGTTTATCTAAGTGTTTTTTTGCGATTGCTTAGGGACTTGAGGCATTTGCCTTAATGTTGCAAAATGTACAAGCAGTGTCATATCTAGTCTATTTTTTTGAGTGTTAATGCAATACCGATGCCTCGAAAATTTGGCACGAAACCTGATACTTAACAAATTGCAGCAAGATATAAAGTAGGCATGGTTATCATGCCGTAGAGACTGCCGATGCGGTTTTTAAGGTGTAGCATTGGTCGAAAATAACAACAATATCCGGGCAGCCCGGTGACACAATGTCAGAATTTGCTTAAGCAGTTCTGCTACCCGAGAAAGGAGAAAGCATGAAGCTATTTAATAAGATGACCACATTAGCGCTGGTGACTGCGAGCGTATTTGCGAGCGCAGTGGCCCAAGCGGAAGAAGTGGTTCGCGTGTATAACTGGTCAGATTATATCGCGGAAGATACCTTAGAAAACTTCAAGAAAGAAACGAGCATTAGGGTAATTTACGATGTATTTGATAGTAACGAAGTGCTTGAGGCTAAATTACTGTCTGGTCGTAGTGGCTACGATATCGTTGTACCTTCTAACCACTTTCTCGCTAAGCAAATCAAAGCGGGTGCTTTCAAACCTTTAGACCGCGCTAAGTTACCTAACTTTAAAAATTTAAATCCAGCCCTGATGAAGTTGCTTGAAAAAGCCGATCCGGGTAACCAATATGCCGTGCCTTATTTATGGGGAACAAATGGCATTGGTTACAACATAGATAAAGTGAAAGCCGCTGTGGGGGAAGATGCGCCATTTAACTCAATGGAACTGATCTTCAATCCTAAATACGCTGAAAAAATTTCTAAGTGTGGCTTTGCTATGTTGGACTCTGCCGACGACATGGTGCCACAGGCGATGATTTATTTAGGCTTAGATCCTAACAGCACTAAGGCTGAAGATTATGAAAAAGCGGGTGAGTTACTGGAAAAAATTCGTCCTTATGTGACGTATTTCCATTCTTCACGTTATATTTCTGACTTAGCAAACGGTGACATCTGTGTCGCTTACGGTTTCTCCGGTGACGTATTCCAGGCGAAGGCCCGTGCTGAAGAAGCAAAAAATGGCAATAAGATCGGCTACTCCATTCCAAAAGAAGGTGCCAATCTGTGGTTCGATATGTTAGCTATCCCAGCTGATTCAACGAACGTCGATAATGCACTCACGCTGATTAACTATTTTCTGCGTCCAGAAGTCATAGCGCCTATCTCTAACTATGTGGCCTATGCTAACCCGAACGATCCCGCTCAACCTCTGGTTGATGAGGCTATCCGTACCGATCCTGCGATCTATCCACCACAAGAAGTGTTAGACAAACTTTATATCGGTGAAATTCGTCCTTTGAAAATTCAGCGCGTATTAACTCGTGTTTGGACCAAAGTGAAGTCAGGACAATAGTCGATAGGGGGCAAGCCTAGCTTGCCCCCAGCTTGGCAAACTTCTATGTCCAATCCTATGCATAGTTAATCCACGTATAGGATTTGACACAGTTTGTTTAACCACTTTTCATTCATTAATCGTGTTGAACCTAGAGTTTGAGCGTATCTACGCCTCATTTTCGGGTGGAGAAGTACTATGGCAATCACCTCGAGCGTCACCAATAAACCGACAACAAAGACGCAAGAAAAAGTACTGCTCAAGATTGAGCGGGTAAGCAAATTATTCGATGACGTGCGGGCTGTCGACGATGTGTCATTAACTATCAATAAAGGCGAAATTTTTGCCTTACTTGGCGGGTCAGGCTCGGGTAAGTCAACACTACTGCGCATGTTGGCGGGTTTTGAAAAGCCCACCTCTGGCCGTATTTTCCTTGATGGGGAAGATATCACTGATTTACCGCCATACGAACGTCCCATCAATATGATGTTTCAATCCTATGCTTTGTTTCCCCACATGACAGTGGCACAAAACATTGCATTTGGTTTGAAGCAAGACAAGCTGCCTAAAGCCGAAATTGAACAGCGTGTGCAAGATATGCTGAAACTCGTGCATATGGAGCAATACGGTAAGCGTAAACCGCATCAGTTATCCGGTGGTCAGCGCCAGCGTGTTGCACTGGCCCGTTCATTGGCGAAACGACCTAAATTATTACTGCTCGATGAGCCTATGGGCGCATTGGATAAAAAACTGCGTACCCAAATGCAGCTAGAAGTGGTTGAAATCCTTGAGCGTGTCGGCGTGACCTGCGTGATGGTGACCCACGATCAGGAAGAAGCCATGACAATGGCTGGTCGAATTTCGATCATGAGTGATGGCTGGATTGCTCAAACTGGCTCGCCAATGGATATTTACGAAAGCCCGAACAGTCGTATGATTGCCGAGTTTATCGGTACTGTGAATTTGTTTGGTGGCGCGATTGAAGTGGATGAAGTCGACCATCTGATCATTAAATCTAATGATTTGGCTCAACCTTTCTATGTCGGTTATGGCGTCACGACTAACGTTGAAGATAAGAATGTTTGGCTAGCAGTGCGTCCCGAAAAGACCATTATTAGCCGTGAGCAGCCTGAAGGTCAGTACAACTGGGCGAAAGGAATCGTGCATGATATCGCTTATTTAGGCGGTATTTCAGTCTATTACATTCGTTTAGAGAATGGTCAAATCGTACAGTGCAGTATGACTAACCGTGAACGCCGCGCCGATCATGCCACATGGGATGACGAAGTGTTCATTAGTTGGGAGGACACCAGTGGCGTGGTGTTGAGATCATGAAGAAACCCATTAAATTAAAGTGGCTTAAGGGCCGCTTCTGGACCATAGGTATTCCCTACGCTTGGCTGCTGCTGTTTTTTGCCTTACCGTTTGCGATTGTCCTTAAACTGAGTTTTTCGACGGCGGCGATTGCTATCCCGCCCTATGAAGCAACATTCCAATATGCTGACGATGTATTAAATATCTTCCTGCATTTGGGTAACTATTTGATGTTGCTCGATGATTCGCTATATTACATGGCTTATCTCAGCTCATTGAAAATGGCGTTAATTTCGACCTTGGGCTGCTTGATTATTGGCTACCCAATGGCCTATGCCATTGCCCGTGCCCCTGCACGGTTGCAAACCGTGCTGCTGCTGTTAGTTATGTTGCCTTCTTGGACCTCATTTTTAATCCGTGTTTACGCTTGGATGGGGATCTTAAGTAACACAGGGATCATTAACAATTCACTGATGTGGTTGGGGATTATTTCTGAGCCGTTACAGATCCTCAATACCAATATTGCCGTGTATATCGGCATCATCTATGCGTATTTACCCTTTATGATTCTGCCCTTGTACGCCACCTTAGTGAAACTTGATATGAGTTTGATTGAAGCTGCGTCTGACTTGGGTTCGAGCCGTTTGAATACCTTCTGGAAAATCACTTTCCCGCTG
Organism: Shewanella sp. NKUCC06_TVS; assembly: GCF_019345515.1. Lineage (NCBI taxonomy): Bacteria > Pseudomonadati > Pseudomonadota > Gammaproteobacteria > Alteromonadales > Shewanellaceae > Shewanella > Shewanella sp. NKUCC06_TVS. The sequence goes on from NZ_JAHKQX010000020.1 coordinate 91,993, forward strand.
TCAAAAAGTGGTGTGATTGCCGGTTCTATGTTGGTGTTTATTCCTGCCGTGGGTGAGTTTGTGATCCCAGAGCTACTCGGTGGTCCCGATTCCTTGATGATAGGTCGAGTGTTATGGCAAGAATTTTTCAATAACCGCGACTGGCCTGTGGCTTCGTCACTGGCGATTGTGATGTTGGGTCTATTGATTATTCCGATCACTTTATTCCATCGCTATCAGGCGCGTAGTTTGGAGAAAGACCTATGAAAAAATTAAGCTTTTCTTCAGTGATGCTCTGGTTTGGCTTGTTTTTCTTGTATGCACCAATGTTAGTGCTGGTGATTTATTCCTTTAACGACTCTAAATTAGTGACGGTATGGGGCGGATTTTCACCTAAATGGTATGGCGAGTTATTTCAAGATCAACAGATTTTAGATGCAGTATGGACCAGCCTGCGGATAGCGTTTTATAGCTCAACTATGGCGGTCATTATCGGTACTATGGCAGCCTTTGTGATGACACGCTTTAAGCGTTCATGGGCAAAACTGACCCTGTCGAACATGATTACTGCACCGCTGGTAATGCCTGAAGTGATCACTGGTCTGTCTTTGCTTTTACTGTTTGTGCACATGGCAGATTTGTTGGGCTGGCCCAGAGAGCGTGGCATGATGACAGTGTGGATTGCACACTCAACATTTTGTGCTGCCTATGTGGCTGTGGTGGTGTCTTCAAGATTGCGCGAGCTCGATATGTCAATCGAAGAGGCGGCAATGGACTTAGGGGCAACACCGCTCAAGACTTTCTTCTTGATCACTGTGCCTATGATTTCGCCGGCGCTGGTGGCGGGTTGGTTGTTGTCATTCAGTTTGTCCTTAGACGATTTAGTGATCGCAAGTTTTGCCTCAGGCCCTGGTGCAACGACGCTGCCTATGGTGGTGTTTTCTTCGGTACGTTTAGGGGTTTCTCCTAAGATCAATGCCTTAGCGACGCTGATCATACTGTGTGTTTCACTCATCGCTTTCCTTTCTTGGTATATGGCAAGACGGGCAGAGAAACGCGACCGTACACCAATGAACTAGTTAGTTTAATTTTGGGATGGCTTTGGTATTGCCAAAGCCATCCTTGATATTTGTCACCGCTCCCATCACCCGCTTTGCTTTGCAGGCTAGTACTGTTACTCAAGATCACCAGAATTGAATCACTGAGCTAAAAATAATCGCGTGTTTGATATATCAAACAAAATGTAAATTATTGCGCTTTTCTGGCTAGTGTTTCGTTTTATGAAGGTGTAGGATGTGATGGCTGTTTAAAATAATGAACATTAGAATTCAAGGGAACAACATGTCTGCTATAGCTCACGCTGGATCATATTATGCGGCATCGGCCAACGATAAGGTTGAACGTCCGCGTCTACAGGAATCGATTGAAGCCGATGTTTGTGTGATTGGCGCAGGTTATACAGGCCTTTCTGCCGCGCTGCATTTATTAGAATCTGGCATGAGTGTGGTGGTATTAGAAGCTGCTCGCATTGGCTGGGGCGCCTCGGGCCGTAATGGCGGACAAATCGTTAATAGTTATAGCCGTGACATTGATACTATTGAAAAAACAGTCGGTAAAGAACAAGGTAAACTCTTTGGCCAAATGGCCTTTGAGGGCGGGCAAATCATCCGCGATCGGATTGCTAAGTACAACATTCAATGCGATCTCAAAGATGGCGGCGTGTTTGCTGCGATGAATGAAAAGCAAATGGGTCATCTGCGCCATCAAAAGCAACTGTGGGAAAGCCACGGTCATGTTAATCAGCTTGAACTCCTCGATGCCAAAGGTATTCGCGGTGTAGTAAATACTGAGCGCTATGTCGGTGGTCTGCTTGATAAAAGCGGCGGCCATATTCACCCGCTTAACTTAGCTCTTGGCGAAGCGCGCGCGGTCGAATCCCTCGGCGGCAAGATTTATGAAGACTCAGCAGTGCTGAGTGTCGATGAAGGCGATAGCCCAGTTGTGCATACGGCGCAGGGCAGTGTTAAAGCCAAGTTTGTGGTCGTGGCGGGTAATGCTTATTTAGGCAAGTTATTACCAGAATTGCAGGCGAAATCTATGCCCTGCGGCACGCAAGTGATAACCACTGAGCCCTTGAGTGACGATCTAGCGGCGAGCTTATTACCGCAGGATTACTGCGTCGAAGACTGTAACTATCTGCTCGATTATTTCCGCCTGTCTGGCGACAAGCGGATGATTTACGGCGGCGGCGTAGTGTATGGCGCCCGCGATCCGGCGGATATCAAGTCGATCATTATTCCTAATATGCTCAAAACCTTTCCGCAATTAAAAGATGTGAAGATTGATTATGCCTGGACAGGTAACTTCCTACTGACGCTATCGCGCCTGCCACAGGTCGGTCGTATCGGTAAGAACATCTATTATTCACAGGGTTGCAGTGGCCACGGTGTCACTTATACCCATCTGGCAGGTAAGTTACTTGCTGAAATGCTCAACGGCCAAGCCACGCGCTTCGATGCCTTTGCTGCATTGCCACATTATCCTTTCCCCGGCGGTCACGCACTTCGCGTCCCTTTTAGTGCTATCGGAGCTTGGTATTACACGTTAAGAGACAAACTAGGTCTCTAACATCATCACTTTTAAGAAGCTAGGTAGCTTCACAATACGAGGAAATCCTTGTGCAATTAAATGATCCGAGTTTGCTACGTCAACAGTCTTTTATTAATGGTCAATGGTGTGATGCCGTTTCTGGTGACACGCTAAAGGTGGTTAATCCCGCAACCAATGCCCTGATTGGCTACGTTCCTAATATGGGACAAGTTGAAACTGAAATGGCGATTAAGGCGGCAGAAGCGGCTTTACCTGCATGGCGAGCGATCACTGCCAAAGAGCGCGGCGCTAAGTTAAGGCGTTGGTTTGAATTACTCAATGAAAACAGTGATGACTTAGCATTGCTCATGACGACTGAGCAGGGTAAACCGCTGGCAGAAGCGAAAGGTGAAGTAACCTATGCCGCTTCGTTTATCGAGTGGTTTGCCGAAGAAGCGAAACGTATTTATGGCGATACCATTCCTGGGCATCAAGGGGATAAGCGCTTGATAGTAATTAAGCAGCCTGTCGGTGTAACCGCCGCGATTACGCCGTGGAATTTTCCTGCTGCGATGATCACCCGCAAAGCCGCTCCAGCGTTAGCTGCGGGTTGCACTATGGTGGTAAAACCTGCGCACCAAACCCCCTTTACCGCATTAGCTATGGCTGAACTCGCTAAGCGTGCCGGTATTCCTGCGGGCGTATTTAGTGTGTTAACGGGTGATGCGGTGCAGATTGGCAATGAAATGTGCAGCAACCCGATAGTGCGTAAGCTGTCTTTCACTGGCTCAACCAATATTGGTATTAAATTAATGGCGCAATGTGCGCCAACTCTTAAAAAATTATCTTTAGAATTAGGCGGTAATGCGCCATTTATCGTGTTTAACGATGCCAATATCGATGCCGCTGTCGAAGGCGCCATGATCGCTAAGTACCGTAATGCCGGCCAAACCTGCGTCTGCGCTAACCGTATATATGTGCAAGATGGCGTATACGATGAATTCGCCTTAAAACTCAGCGCTGCTGTGGGCAAGCTCAAAGTCGGAGAGGGCATCAAGGAGGGCGTCACAACGGGCCCGCTGATCAATGCCGCCGCGGTCGAAAAAGTGCAAAGTCACCTTGTCGATGCCATTGCCAAAGGCGCATCTGTGGTCGCTGGCGGCAAAGTCCATGACCTTGGCGGTAATTTCTTCGAGCCAACCGTGCTCACTAATGTCGATAAAAGCATGCGTGTCGCCCGTGAAGAGACCTTTGGTCCACTCGCGCCGCTGTTTAAATTCAGTGATGTCGACGATGTGATTAAACAGGCTAACGATACGGAATTTGGCCTCGCCGCCTATTTCTATGGTCGCGATATTTCACTGGTGTGGAAAGTCGCCGAAGCCTTGGAATACGGTATGGTTGGGGTTAACACTGGCTTGATTTCGACGGAAGTGGCTCCCTTTGGTGGGATGAAATCTTCAGGGCTTGGCCGCGAAGGTTCTAAGTTCGGCATCGAAGAATATTTAGAAATGAAGTACATCTGCATGTCCGTTTAATACGGTCCGATTTGGCGTGTGAGGAACACTAAATGACAACAACCAATGATTCATTGATGGCACGTCGCCAAGCCGCAGTTGCGGGTGGTGTCGGGCAAATTCACCCTATCTTTACCGCGCGCGCCGAAAACGCGACCGTGTGGGACGTTGAAGGTCGCGAGTTTATTGACTTTGCGGGCGGCATTGCCGTGCTTAATACCGGTCATCTTCACCCTAAAGTGAAGGCGGCGGTTGCCGCTCAGCTGGATAATTTCTCCCACACTTGTTTTATGGTGCTCGGTTACGAGAGCTATATCCAAGTGTGTGAAAAGCTTAATCAATTGGTGCCAGGGGATTTTGCTAAGAAGACGGCATTATTCACTAGTGGCTCAGAAGCAGTTGAAAACGCAGTTAAAGTAGCGCGTGCCTTTACTAAACGCGCTGGCGTGATTGCGTTTACCTCTGGCTACCATGGTCGCACTATCGCGGCCTTAGCACTGACCGGAAAAGTTGCGCCTTACAGCAAAGGTATGGGGCTGATGTCGGCGAATGTGTTCCGCGCCGAGTTTCCGTGCGAGATTCACGGCGTGTCCGATGACGATGCTATGGCCTCGATTGAACGTATCTTTAAAAATGATGCCGAGCCAAGTGATATCGCCGCCATTATTTTAGAGCCAGTGCAGGGCGAGGGCGGTTTCTACGCCGCATCACCCGCCTTTATGCAGCGCCTGCGCGCACTGTGCGACCGTGAAGGCATTATGCTCATCGCCGATGAAGTGCAAACGGGCGCAGGCCGTACTGGCACTTTCTTCGCTATGGAACAAATGGGTGTGGCTGCGGATATCACGACTTTTGCTAAATCTATCGCGGGTGGTTTCCCTCTTTCGGGGATTACCGGCCGCGCGCAAGTGATGGATGCGATTGGTCCGGGTGGCCTTGGTGGTACCTATGGCGGCAGTCCGTTAGCCTGCGCCGCAGCGCTTGCTGTCATCGAAGTGTTTGAAGAAGAAAAGTTGCTAGAAAGAGCCAATGCCATTGGTGAGCGCATTAAGTCTGCCCTGAATGTGATGCAGGTCGAACATCCACAAATCGCCGATGTGCGTGGTTTAGGCGCGATGATCGCCATCGAACTGATGGAAGAGGGCAAACCTGCACCGCACTATTGCGCGCAAGTGTTGAGCGATGCCCGTGACCGTGGATTGATTTTATTATCCTGCGGCACTTACGGTAATGTGCTGCGTATTTTGGTGCCATTAACCGCGCCGGATGCACAAATTGATGCAGGCCTTGGTATCCTCAAAGCCAGTTTCGATGCCGTTCTGAAAAGCTAATATTGCTTTGATATAAAAACCGTTTTAGATGACAGTTTTACATAATAAAAATCCCGCTGCGGCGGGATTTTTTATGGGGCAATTGTTTTGAGGATGGTTCCATTGGCAGCCATTTTTACTGCCAGTGACTTTCAGCACTCATCAGTTAAATGAATCGCTACTTTTTAATCTCCATTAGGATCTGTAATGCCTTTTTGCGTTTATCAAGATCATACAAGTCGTTGGTAAAGATAAACTCATTCACGCCGAGTTCTTTTACTATCATTTCCAAACGATGCTTAATCGTCGCTGGGCCACCAGTAACGGATAAACCTAAGAAATTATCGACATAGGTTTCTTCTTGCTCACTCCACAAGCCATCCATAGTATCAACTGGTGGCTTTAGCCATAACTCGTGACCACGGATAAGTGCCAGCACGCGCTGTTTTGAGGTCGTTCCCAAATATTGGGCCTCTTCATCTGTATCGGCGGCAACTAACGGCAAGCCAAGCATTACATATGGCTTATCAAGCACTTGAGAAGGTTTAAAGTCGCGGCGATAGATTTCAATCGCATCGTAGAGAAAACGTGGTGCAAAGTGGCCCGCAAACACATAGGGCAAACCGCGCTGCGCCGCTAACTGTGCGCTAAAGAGACTCGAGCCCAATAACCAAATCGGCACATTAGTGCCTTCTCCAGGAATCGCTCGCACCGCATGGCGACCATTGTAAGGGCCGAGTAAGGTTTGTAATTCACTGACTTCTTCAGGGAATTGTTCGGCGCGACTGGTATCACGGTTCAGTGCTCGGCTGGTAACTTGATCGCTGCCGGGTGCGCGTCCCAGTCCTAAATCGATACGACCAGGATAGAGACTTTCAAGAGTGCCGAACTGCTCGGCGACCACTAATGGCGCATGGTTTGGCAGCATAATGCCACCCGCGCCGACGCGAATACGCTGCGTATTGCCAGCAATATAACCAATTAATACCGAGGTCGCCGCGCTGGCGATACCGGGCATATTGTGGTGTTCGGCAAACCAAAAACGATTAAAGCCGAGGCGATCGGCTTCCTTGGCATACTGCAAACTATTGTGCAGCGTTTCACCCACGGTTGAGCCTTGGCGCATGGGCGCGAGTTCCAATAGCGAGAAGGGAATATCGGCCAATATTGATGTCTGTTGTGACATAGTGTCTCCAAGTGACTGCCGTTTTTGCTAGCGACAACAAGAGGTGCTAACTGTGTTAGGCGTATTGTTTGTTGCATTGCTAGGCTCATTGCTAAGACAAAGCGTTAACGGCTCAGTCTTGATGAATAAAAGGTATTCAGTGTTATTGATATGGGGTTAACGACACGGCTTATCAAGCTTTAATGGATAACACTTTTCCCTTTGTTATTTCATTCGTTATTCAATTTGAGTGTGCACTTGAGCTGCGCTATTAAACCGAGTGCGTCCGAGTCCATACTTGCTTTGTAACAAATCGAGGGACTGAAGTCATCTGCGTGTGAGGGCCGATAATGTGGAACTGAAGTTCTTATTCTCAGCAACTCAGCGCTAAGCCAGTCACAGTGGGATTGCATGACTTTCGCTAAAGCTCATTTGGCTATGAGTAGCAATATAAGGATATAAACGATGTTGAATGAAGTTATAAAAAACTGCCGATAGCAGGGCTATCGGCAGTTAATGTTATGTAATAGAAAAATCGCTATTGTCAGTCGAGCATTACTGCTCGGCTTTCACATCCCGTAGCGATGCTGCAGCACTTTCATTAATATCATGATCAGCAGCATTGTTATGTGAATGATGAGTCTCAGTCAGGCGACGCATCAGAGGTAATACCGCAAGTGCGATAAAGGTACAGACCACAGCGGCTATACCTAGTTTATTAAACAGACTTGTGTATACGGGTAAGGTTTGCAGTGGGTCGACTAAATCCTTGGGTACACTGGCGAAGTTAGCAACCACACCGCCTAAATACTGGGAAATACCTGATGCGACGAAATAGGCACCCATCATAAAGCCGCCCATGCGTGCAGGTACGTAGCGGGCAATCATGGCAAGTCCAAGACCACTCACCAGCAATTCCCCTAAAGAGTAAGAGGCATAGCCCCAGATCATGATCCATGAAGAGGTTTTACCATTGACGGCAAATTGGCCCGCAAAGCCATAGATAAAGAAGCCAATCGCCACAACGGCAAAACCGAGAGCAAATTTCGCCGCGATAGAAAAGTCTTTATCATTGCGTCCAGCCCACGAATAGCTCCATGCGAGTACTGGACTTAATACCATAATCCATAATGGATTTAATGCTTGGAACTGGGCAGGTGACCAAGTCCACAAGTGGGTACCAAAAACTTGAAAATCCCAATCCACGTTACGCAGGGCAAACAGCGCGAGTGACGTTGACATTTGTTGATAGAAAATAAAGAAGAACACAGTTTGCACGGTAAGGATCAGTGCTGCAATCAGTCCCGCTCTTTCACTGGTTTCGCTGGTGCGGATCAAGTGGAAGAAGATTGCCAATACGGCTACGCCTGCTGCATAAACGAAGACGCGCGCAACAGCTTCGTATTCAAGAATAATGGCTGAAGCGACAACTGACAATGCGGATAGACCCAATACAATCGCGAGGTTTTTCTTGTTCACAGGGCGAGTATCTGGCTCAGAACCGTAATGGACTAGACTCTTACGCATGAGTGCATAGTTACCTAACCCCACCAATATACCGACACAGCACACGGCAAAGGCCGCGTGCCAGCCAAATTCGTTGCCATACTGGGCGTTAACGTAATCTTTAATCCAAGGCGTGAGCAACATAGAGAAGGTCGATCCCACGTTTACCGCCATGTAATAGATGGTAAAAGCACTGTCGATTTTAGAGTCGTCACCTTCGTAAATTTTACGGACTAAGTTACCCGCATTCGGCTTGAATAGGCCGTTACCGACCACAATCACGCCGAGCGCTGAAAACATAAACCACGTATTTTCAGTGGGTACGGCCATTAGCGCATAACCCAGAGAGAGGATCCCCGCACCGAGCAGCATAGTGCGTTTGGTGCCGAGGATTTTATCCCCAACCCAGCCACCAATTGCCGGTGATACATAAATAAGTGCCGCACAGGCACTCCATACTAAGTTTGCACGTGAGTCATCAAAGCCAAGGCGCTGCACCATAAAGTACACAATCAGCGCTTGCATGCCGTAATAACCAAAGCGTTCCCATAATTCGATAAGAGACACAGTCATAAATGAATGTGTTTTACTTACCGGAGCAGTCCCAATAGTCATATCGCTTGCTTCCAACATTGTTGTTTTAATATTTGAGCTCAAAAGTATAAGGCGATAACCAATTCAAACCAATGGCAGACATAGGCAAAAACAGACTTTGTTACAAATGACCTTATCAATTTTAAGGTGGATTTAAGCGGGGACAGTTCTATCCAAGTTTTTCTGCTGCGGATAAATCAAGGAACATTCGCAGTACTATCGGATAAGCAGATAATGGCATGTGCGGGTATGCGCTATGGTGTATTTAAATACATTGAGGTTGATTGCTGTTTGTCCAGCAGGCATAGTGCGCTTGTAAATTCTAATGTAGATAACTTTAAAACGAAAAGTTCTACTTAGCAGCGTCTCTACAGTTGCAGATATGCATCAGGTTGTTAATGCATCGCTTTGCGTTAAATATATTTAAACGGAGTATATGAATGTTACGAATTGGTATCGATCTTGGTGGCACAAAAATCGAGGTAGTCGCATTAGATAGCGATGGTAACGAAGTCTTTCGTAAACGCATCCCGACACCGAGAGAATATGTTGCGACAGTCAATGCTTTGGTTGCATTGGTAACTGAAGTCGAAGACAGCCTGCAGCAAACCGCCACTATCGGAATAGGTATTCCTGGGGTTGTTTCTCCTTTTACTGGCCTAGTAAAAAACGCTAATTCAACTTGGATCAATGGTCATCCACTCGATGTGGATCTGGGGACTCGATTAAATCGTAAAGTAAAAATTGCTAATGATGCGAACTGTTTTGCCGTATCAGAAGCGGTAGATGGCGCTGCCGCAGGAAAGTCAGTTGTATTTGGTGCCATTATTGGAACGGGATGTGGTGCTGGTATCGCCATCAAAGGCCAAGTACATGACGGTGGCAATGGTATTGGTGGTGAGTGGGGCCATAATCCTTTACCGTGGATGAAAGCCGATGAATTTAATACCACGACGTGTTTTTGTGGTAATAGAGACTGTATCGAAACGTTTATATCTGGAACAGGCTTTGTTCGCGACTTTCGCGCTGCGGGCGGTGTTGCTGACAGCGGTATTGAAATTGCCCAAATGATGCAAGCGGGAGATCCGCTGGCAACTCAAGCATTTAACCGCTTTATTGACCGTTTAGCCCGTTCATTGGCCCATGTGATCAATATGATGGATCCTGATGTTATCGTCCTTGGCGGCGGCGTGTCTAACATCGATGCTATTTACACCGAATTACCAAAAATTTTGCCGCTATATGTGGTTGGCCGAGAGTGCCATACACCGGTTGTTAAAAATTATTATGGTGCTTCATCTGGGGTGCGTGGCGCCGCTTGGTTGTGGGGACGCTAATCCTAGACTCAATCAAGAATAGTGTTTGATATTAAAGGCTGAATTCATTTATTTGAATTTGGCCTTTTTTTTATTTAGTCATTCAAAAGTTTTACATTCCATTGACAACTCTTTATCTTAAGTACTGGTAATTCTTACCCTAAGTGCTATTTTTAATGCTGTATAGAAAGTATAAAAATAAAGTAGATCAAAATAATTACGCTATTGTCGTTCTCTTGGGAGTTTACTAGATGAAGCATTTGTCCATCAGTACTAAGTTGTTGTGGATTACATCAGCATTATTTTTATCGATAGTGGCTATTTTATCTATCAGTTTATGGTGGACACTGTCGGCTCAAAACGCGCAATTATCGGATCAAGTTCAAAATACCCTACAAACTGAAACACGGGATAAACTCGAAGCCCGCGCCGGTGAATATGGCGAAATGGTCGCTGGATTTATTAACGAAGCCTATCGTATTCCTTACTCTTTTGCCGGTATGGTGGAGAGTACGGCAGAAGAACTTCCCTTAAAGCGTGATCGTTTAGAACTCACTGTGGCGGCTGTGCTTAAGAAGAATGCGCAAGTTTCCTCCATGTATGCCCAGTTTGAACCTAATGGTTATGATGGGCTCGATACTGAGTTTCTGAATATTAATTCCAGCCACAGTGTAACGACATCAGGTGCCCTAGAGGTTTACTATACCCGTGATGACAATGGCACTGTTGCACATCAACAGGTTGAAGATTCGTCAGAAAAATACCTTACTAGCCTAAATGAATTTGGGATCCGTGATGCAGAATGGTATTTATGCGGTAAAGAAACCTTAAAGCCCTGTCTAATGGAGCCGTATTTATACGAAATTACTCCCGGTAACAAAGCATTAATGACCTCGCTAACTGTTCCTGTGCTTAAGCGTAAACAGTTTATCGGTGTGGTCGGTGTTGATTTAAACTTACCAGTCTTTCAAACCCTTATCGATAAGTTATCTAAGAGCCTCTACGATGGGCAAGCGAAAGTAACTTTATTGAGTACCCGCGGTTTAGTGGTTGCAGCAAGTCATTACAGTAAAAAGGCTCGTCCTTTGGCTGAGTCTATAAATCCAGCAATTGCCTCACAAATCATCTCGTTACACAAGAACTCGGGTTACATGGTTAACGATGATGAAATTATTGTTGCCTACCCAATTAAGATCCCTTTAGCGAATGCCGAGTGGTCCTTAGTGATCCAAGTGCCAACTGCGCAGGCGTACAAGAGTTCGATTGTGTTGAATAATGATATGGATGAAATGGCAACTTCCTTGGGAAGTTTGTTGCTCATGGTCGGTGTTGTCGTGTCGATTGCTGCTGTGATTACGATTAGCCTAGTGATCCGTAGCATTATTTCACCCTTAAAGATGATCCAAGGCCGTGTAGAACACCTGGCAAGCGCTGATGGCGATTTAACGCAATCGATAGAAGTGGACTCCCATGCAGAGTTGATTGCGTTAGCAAAAGGTTTCAACTCCTTTATTTATAAACTGAAAAACCTGATTGCCGAGCTTAAAACTCTCGCGAGTCGTTCTCAGGAAGAAAGCCAAGCTTCAGCGAAAATTGCCCAGCTCACGCGTGATAGTGTCAATCGTCAATATGGTGAAATTGAGAGTGTGGTAACGGCCGTAAACCAAATGAGTGCCACTGCACTTGAGGTTGCTAAGGCGTCTGAGCAAACCGCTGCAGAAACAGAAGCTATGTCACGCAACATTCGTCACAGTGAAGAAAGTCTGACTAAGGCGATGGGCTTTGTGGCGACTATGTCTAAAGAGTCAATGGAAGCTAAGCTGGCCGTGAGTAAAGTTGCAGACAGCAGTATGAATATTAGTCGTATTCTTGAGGTGATCAGCTCCATTGCCGCACAAACAAACCTGCTGGCATTAAATGCGGCGATTGAGGCGGCGAGGGCGGGTGAACAAGGACGGGGTTTTGCTGTGGTGGCGGACGAAGTCCGTGCGCTGGCATCTAAGACTCAAAGCTCGACGAATGATATTAGTACTCTTATCGATGCACTGCAAAAAGAAGTTCAAAGTGCTTCTGGCATCATAGATAAAGGCGCTGAACGGGCACAAATGGCCGTATCTCAAACTGAGCAAGCGCTGAACTCATTGAACTCTATGGTGAGTCAAATTGAAGAAATCTCTGGGCAGGTGACCCATATCGCGGCAGCGGCAGAAGAGCAGAGCGCGGTGACTGAAGAAGTTAATCGCAATATTACAGGCATTTCTGATTCGGCTTCTGAACTTGCGCGTCTTGCGGGTGAAGCACAGCAAAGCAGTGTAGTTTTAGCAAACTTAGTGAAGCAGCAACATGAGCAGTTAGGCAAGTTAAAAACCTAGCACTCAGATATTTGTGGAATTAGCTCATTGATTTTAAATAGGCTCTTTGATTGTGTTGCTGCTTAACACTTATCAAAGAGCCTATTTTTATGGATATTTAAATAACATCGAATAGGCTAAAAATTTAAAACAGTTCAGCGAGGGGAATGTGTAAATACACGGATATTGTGTGATAACTAGCGGAGATCAGTTTTTAGATACAAAAAAGCCCATTGAATCAATGGGCTTTTTTGTTGAATCGGGTGGTGGCCCCTCACGGACTTGAACCGTGGACCTAACGATTATGAGTCGTGTGCTCTAACCAACTGAGCTAAGGGGCCGACTTAAGGTAATCGTCATTACCTGAAGCGGGAAGAAGTATACTAAGCTTACTTACGCTTGTCACCCGTGTTTTGTCTGGAAATTCACGCAACTGATTCAATTGGTTATCTGTTAATCAACTTAAATGCTATCGTCGCTTAAATTTAATGCTTCTATGCCGTGCTTATGCAGATATTGGTGTTGAAAAGGTAATAAAAAGCCCTGCATGGGCCTGTCTCTTGATCACATCTTTTGCTCAAGAGACAAGGCTAGCTGGTAACCTTCAAGGATGGTTTGCAGTTTAAACCATCCTTGCCATAACCTTTCCCAGCCCACAATT
>NZ_JAHKQX010000021.1:0-82600 GCF_019345515.1 Shewanella sp. NKUCC06_TVS
GGTATAACGCTGATTTATGCACTTTCAGTAAAGTGGTGGGTCGTGAAGGATTCGAACCTTCGACCAATTGGTTAAAAGCCAACTGCTCTACCGACTGAGCTAACGACCCATCTGATGTTGCGCTGATTTATGCACTTTCAGTAAAGTGGTGTGTCATTAAGGATTAGAACCATTCGACTGATTGGTTAAAAGCCAACTGCCCTAGCTTTATAAAAAAGCGACTGAGCTAACGACCCATTGTACTACTGACTATCTCACTAAATACCACTAACTTATTCTATTCATTAGAGTAAGTGGTGGGTCGTGAAGGATTCGAACCTTCGACCAATTGGTTAAAAGCCAACTGCTCTACCGACTGAGCTAACGACCCATTTACTGGTATTTCACGCCCCGAACGACCTCGCCGCTCTGAGGGCGCCTATAATACCTTTTTCATCTTCTCATGCAAGCGCAAATTCCCAATTTTTTGTCGTTTGCATGAAAAACAGACTAAGAGTATGTTTTTTAGTTAATTACGCTTTAATTGCAGCCAGTTGCTGCTGTGCAATGCGTGCTGCGGCGCTGTTTGCGTAATCTTTGACAACTTGTTGGTAGTATTGCATCGCACCAGCTTTATCACCGGTTTTCTCGGCGATCATGCCAAGCTTCACTAAACTATCGCCACGTTTATTAGAATCACTAAAACGATCAACCACAGTTTTGAAGGCTTGTTTGGCTTCTGCAAATTCGCTCTTATTAAATAATAGCTGTCCTAACCAATAGTTCGCATTCGCGGCATACACAGAGTCTGGGTATTGTTTGATAAAAGCACGGAAGGCAGGAATGGCATCGTCATACTTTCGCTCTTTTAAGACTAAGTTAACGGCATTTTCATAACTTGCAGTTTCACTTAAACTACTTGCGGCAGCATTGGTCGATACCACAGAGGGGATTGATGTCGCTGCAGCTGCAGGTGCGGCAGATGCCTTTGAGGATAAATTAGCAAGCTCATCATATAACTGACGCTGACGCTCTTGCATCTGCTCAATCTGATAATTCTGTTGTTCGGTTAAACCGCGTAAATCGAGAACTTCCTGCTGCAGTGTATCAAGACGACGTTGCATCTCGAGCTCACTTTGTTGTCTCGATTTTACAATACGTTCGATACGAGCAAGTCTGTCATCACCCGAACCACCAGCAATATCTTCCACAGGAGCAGGCGCTGCAACTGCAGCGCCCGCACCAAGGAACATTGCCGTAATTAAGACGGCACGTTTCATTGTGTTACTCTCCGAGATTCAATCTTAGTAAACTAAAACTGCACGACGGTTTTTGCCAAAACCTTCATCAGTGCGAGAAAAATCAAGTGGTTTTTCTTCGCCATAGCTGACTACGCTCATTTGGCTTGGCTGTACGCCCATACCTTGTAGGTATTTAGCAACGGCTTTAGCACGACGTTCGCCCAGAGCAATGTTGTACTCAGGAGTGCCACGCTCATCCGCATGACCTTCAATCAGTACGCGCACACTTGGGTGCTCAACTAAGTAAGTACCATGAGCTTCTAATACAGCGGCGAATTCAGTTTGAACTTCACTGCGGTCGAAATCGAAGTAAATGATGTGTTCTTTTCTCAACTCTTCTAACTGCTGACGTTGCTGCTCTTCAGATGACAACATAGCACCCACACCACCAGTTTGAATGCCACCATTCAGTTCACTACCTGAACCGTTTGTTGAGCCCATTGCATCAGTTTCTGATTCTGAAGTTGAGCTACATGCACTAATAGCCATAATTGGAAGTGCTACCAACATAGCTTTTAACAACTTATTCAGATCCATTACGTGTTCCTTATAAAATTAAATGTGATTAAATCAAGGTATAACATTAGAGAAACGGAGACCAAGAAGGTGATTTCACCTCGCCTTGACCCACGGGTAATCTCGCTTTAAAGCGTCCATCCGTAGAAACAGCTGCTAATACTTGCTTACCTTGGTGTGTAGTGCCATATATGACCATAGTACCATTAGGCGCCACACTTGGGGATTCATCCAAGCGTGTAGAGGTTAGCACCTGCATAAAACGCGTATTTAAATCCATACGCGCAATATTAAACTTACCGTTAGTACGGTTAACAAAAATCATACTACGTCCATCTGGCGTAATTGAACCACCAAGGTTCCATTCACCTTCAAATGTTTCACGACTCACTTTACCTGAACTTAACTCTACGCGATAAATTTGCGGTCTACCACCACGTTCAGAGGTGAAAATCAACGACTTTCCATCAGGATACCATGATGGTTCAGTATCGATAGCATAGTGATTGGTAATACGCTTAATCGCTTTTGTCGCAATATCGATAACATAGATCTCAGGCTGACCATCCTTAGACAGCGTCACAGCCAAAGATTTGCCATCAGGAGAGAAAGCCGGCGCACCGTTAATACCAGGGAAAGAGCTCACTTTAGTGCGCACTTGGGTATAAAGGTCTTGTACGAAAATCTCTGCTTTTTTATTTTCAAAGCTAACATACGCCAAACGACGCCCATCAGGCGACCAAGTGGGTGACATTAATGGCTCAGGTGAGCGCAGTAACATTTGCTCGTTAAAACCATCATAGTCAGCAACCATCAACTGATAAGGTGCTTTTTGAGTATGATTAACCACGACGTAGGAGATCCGCGTTAAGAATGCACCGCGAATACCGGTTAACTTTTCATAGACGATATCGCTAATTCTATGACCATATTGACGAAATTGCGCTGCTGAAATCACAGTTTGGCGACTGTCCATCAAAAATTCTGTAGCGCTGACTGAGCCTTTCAATGCTTGGTTTTGTGCTTTAACTAAATCGATTAAATCAAAGCTCACCAAATACTGATCGGTTCCGTAAGGTTTCACAGTACCTAACACCACAGCTTCTGCGCCAACGCTAGACCATGAACTAGGTTGAAACTGAGCCAAAGCACCAATATTGCGCTGAGGTAGTCCGAGCTCGTCTAAAGGTTTAAAGGTACCGCTACGAGCTAAGTCAGACATCACCACATCAGCAATCGCTTGTGGCGGTGCGCCAGGACCTTGCCATACAAAAGGCATCACAGCGATGGGACGCGCTGCGTCAACACCTTCTGTGATCACAATATCCAATGCCGCTTTCGCGGGGGTGGTGCACAGCATAACTGCCAGTGCTAACCATTTTGCCAATATTTTCATGGTGCTCCTTTAATTAAACGTTGGTTCAACGATTAAGTTAATTTCTTTCATCAAGTTATAAACCGCAGGATCCGGAGACACAGGCAGTTTGCCCGCTTTCAAAATCGCCGCTTTTGCTGCACGACAAACGTTGGGATCACCACCTTTTGTTTGGCTGCTGATCACAAACCCATCATTCGCTAAACGCACAGAGACAGTACAAGTCTTTCCACGCATAGATTCATCCACTACCAAATTACGTTGAATAGTTGATTTTATCATTGCCTGATACTTACCGACTTCACTCTGCATCTGCTTATTCATGGTTTGCGACAGCGCCGCTTGCTCAGCCGCTAATGCATCAGCCATTTCCTGCTCTTGATCGGCAAGGGCTTTAGCATCCGCTTTAGCTTTAGCATCCGCTTTAGCTTTAGCATCCGCTTTAGCTTTGGCATCTGCTTTAGCTTTGGCATCCGCTTTAGCTTTGGCATCCGCTTTAGCTTTGGCATCTGCTTTAGCTTTGGCATCAGCCTCCGCTTTAGCTTTAGCTTCCGCATCTGCTTTTTGCTTACGGTCAGTTTCAGCTTTCACTGCAGCAGCTTCTTCAACCTTGCGTTTTTCAGCGGCTTTTTGTGCAGCGTCTTCAGCAACCTTACGCTCCTGCTCTTTCAGCTTGCGGTCGGCTTCGGCTTTGACCGCTTTTTCCTTTTCCTGCTGCTGTTTCACCTGGGCTAATTTGGTCGCTTCATTGGCTTTTTGAATCTCAATTTCCTGCTGCTTACGTTCTTGCTCTAGCTGTTTAATCTGAGCTTGTTCGCGCTCGCGTGCCTGTTTCGCTTCTTGAGCTTTGCGTTCAAGCTCGGCTTGACGTTCTTGCTCACGGCGTTCGGCATCACGCTTTTCTTGCTTAAGTTTCTCAACTTGATTAGCCACTTTTTGCTGATCAACCATAACCGCTTTGATTGCTGGTGTGCTAACTTGTTGCATAGGCTCAGGTTTGTGAGAAAAATCTATTCCTAACGCCAGAATAATTATCACGCCAATATGAATACCCGCTGAAATTGACAGAGGTAATGTTACATCTGACTTATCTGCCACCTATTTCTCCTTGGGTGAATCCGTCATCAAACCGACTGATGGCACGCCAGATTGCTGCAGTGTCACCATCAACTGAATCACTTTATCGTAAGGAATATTTCTATCGGCTTTAACCACAACAGGACGCTCAGGTTCAGTCACGATAAGTGCAGCCACTTCCGTTGCCAATTCTTCCAAATCCATAGGCACATTCGTTGAACCGCCTTTATTGAGGAAGTAATCACCATCACCATCGATTGAAGCAACAATGGGTGGCTTACTGTCATTGGGTAACACTTCTGCCGCCCCTTGAGGCAGCTCCACTTTGACCCCTTGGGTCACTATGGGTGCTGTTACCATAAAAATAATTAACAGCACGAGCATGACGTCGATATAAGGCACCACGTTGATTTCAGCAACGGGGCGACGACGTTTGCGCTGATAAGCTGGTTGCATTATGCCCCTTCCTTCTCACTGTATGCTTGGCGATGCAAAATGCTGGAGAACTCTTCCATAAAGTTTGCGTAAGCCATTTCTAATTTATCGACTTGAGTCGAGAAACGGTTGTAGGCGATTACCGCTGGAATTGCAGCAAATAAACCCATAGCCGTTGCAATCAAAGCTTCAGCAATACCGGGGGCAACCATAGCTAAGGTGGCGTTTTCCATCGAACCAATAGCGATAAAAGAATTCATGATCCCCCATACAGTACCAAATAAACCGATATAAGGGCTAGTCGAACCAATCGTAGCCAATAACGGTAAGTTAGCTTCTAACTTTTCCATTTCGCGAGACAAGGTCACACGCATAGCACGCGATGTACCATCCATGACGGCATCGGGCACTTTGCTATTTAATTTATTCAGGCGTGAATATTCCTTAAAGCCAGTCACAAATAATGACTCTAAACCGCTATTATCTGGACGAGATGATAATTCTTTATATAAACGGTTTAAA
The DNA here is from genome assembly GCF_019345515.1 of Shewanella sp. NKUCC06_TVS. Taxonomy (NCBI): domain Bacteria; kingdom Pseudomonadati; phylum Pseudomonadota; class Gammaproteobacteria; order Alteromonadales; family Shewanellaceae; genus Shewanella; species Shewanella sp. NKUCC06_TVS. Next base: position 5,206 of record NZ_JAHKQX010000021.1, read on the forward strand.
TCAACACCTGACCAAAATTTGTCTTCAAACTTCGCCGATTTACTTTTTGCGGATGTCAGTAAGCTACGGCGTTGTAAAATCACCGTCCAAGACATCACCGACAAGCAAAGTAAAGTGAACATAACAAATTTCACTAATAAACTGGCTTGTAAAAATAACCCAACAATCGACATATCAGCTTGCACTGTCAAACTCCTGCACAATATTTAAGGGAATAGCTCGGGGACGCATACGTGATAGCGCAACACAAACAACCAGCACTGTGCCTTCACAATAACAGTCTCCCTGTTTATCGACCAAGCGTTGATGAAAGATCAACGAGGCCTTTTTCAACTCTATGACCTTAGTTTCAACAATAAGGTTCTGTTCAAAACGTGCTGCTTTGCGAAAATCGAGTTCCGCACGCTTTACGACAAAAGCGGTGTCGTCGGCTAATAACGCAGTCTGACTCACGCCAAGGGCTTTTAGCCACTCGGTTCGCGCGCGCTCAAAAAAGTTGAGGTAGTTCGAATGATAGACAACGCCACCAGCGTCGGTGTCTTCGTAATAGACTGAAATTGGCCAATGAAACATCATTTGAAAATAAGCAAATTTTGGTTGAAAAATTGACGCTTACTATACCTAGGGAAACAAGACTTGTGAATGACCCGATGAAGATATAGATAGGAATAGCGCGGGTTTCAGATGAATAGGGGCAATTGTAAAAGAGAATGGGGTAAAACGACCCCATTTTATTAACATAGTTAGTTATTTTGCGATAGCTTGTGGCAAGGTTAAGCCAAAACTCTGCCACAAGAAACTGTAGATGTCGGCAAATTCGTCGATCTTCATCGCCGTGGGCTTACCCGCTCCATGACCAGCATTTGACTCGATACGCATAATGACTGGTTTATTGCCCTGCTGTTTCTCCTGCAGCATGGCCGCAAACTTGAAACTGTGTAATGGCACAACACGATCATCATGATCCGCTGTCATTACCATAGTCGCAGGATAAGCTTGCGCTTTTACATTGTGATAGGGCGAATAAGCCAATAGCGCAGGGAATTGCTCTGCTTTATCAGCACTGCCGTATTCACTCGTCCAAGCCCAACCAATAGTGAACTTGTGAAAACGCAGCATATCCAACACGCCCACCGCAGGTAATACGGCAGCAAAAAGTTCAGGACGTTGAGTCACAGCAGCACCCATCAACAGACCACCATTACTGCGGCCATAGGCACCGAGTTTAGAGCTGTTGGTGTATTTTTCGCTTACCAGATATTCAGCAGCAGCAAAATAGTCATCAAACACATTTTGCTTTTTATCGAACATCCCCGCTTGATGCCAGCTTTCGCCATACTCAGCACCGCCACGTAAACTCGGCACAGCATAAATGCCCCCCATGTCTAACCAAGCGATATTGGCAGGGCTAAAACGTGGTGTCATCGAAATGGCAAAACCACCATAGGCATAAAGTAATGTCGGATTTTGACCGTTTTTCACTAAGCCCTTTTTATAGGAGAGCATCATAGGCACACGCGTACCGTCTTTGCTGCTATAGAAAACCTGTTCAGAAACATAGTCATCGGGATTAAACGAGACTTTGGGTTTAGCAATGACGGTTGAACCGCCAGTTTTAAAATCAAACTTATAGGTGGTTTCAGGCTGAATATAACTATTGAACACATAATAGAAATAATCTTTGCTGGCTTTACCAAAAGGCCCTGCCACATTGCCAAGACCAGGCAATGCCACATCTTGACGCTTCTGACCACCCATACTGTAAATCGATAATTGACCTAACACATCATGTAAATAACTCACCACTAAATGGTCATTAATAATGGCGACATTATTAATCGGATCTTTAGACTCAGGAATAATCGTTTGCCATTGCGATTTATCACTATTGCGGGTATCAATCGCAATCACTTTACCATTAGGCGCCTCTAAGTCGGTTTTGAAATAAAACACTGAACCATCATTACCGAGAAATTCATATTCAGCTTCTAATTTGAGGATCAATTCCACCACTTGGGATTTAGGCTCAAATAACGATTTATAGAAGAAACGATTACGCTTATCCGTACCTTGAGAAATCGACAGTAATAAGTATTCACCTTTCTCAGAGACATCAATACCAAAGCCCCAATCTTTATTCTGTGGACGCTCATAAATCAATAGATCTTGATGTTGGTCTGTGCCTAATTTGTGGTAATACACTTTTTGGTTAAAATTAACGTCAGCTAAGACATCCCCCCCTGCTGGGGCATCATAACGGGCGTAGAACACACCTTGATTTTCTTTATCCCACACTGCGCTAGAAAATTTAATCCATTTCAGTTCATCGGCCAGTTTCTTACCGGTTGCAATATCAACGAACTGCCATTGCTGCCAATCTGAGCCAGAATTTGAAACGCCATAGGCTAAAATTTTACCGTCATTACTCACAGCAACGCCGGATAAGGCAACAGTACCATCCGCAGACAGTTTATTTGGGTCAAGAACAGGCTTTTCAACACCATCTAAACCTTTAACGTACAAAACCGATTGCGCCTGTAGGCCATCATTGCGGTAGTAAAATTGATTGTCGCCGTTTTCAAACGGAGCAGAGACTTTTTCGTAATTCCAAAGTTCTGTAATACGTTCGACCACAGCTTGTTTATTGGGGATCTTAGCGAGGTAGGCTTGACCAAAGTCTTGTTGTTCTTTTACCCACTCTTCAGTTTCAGGCGTATTGGCCTCCAGATGACGATAAGGGTCGGCCACTGCGACACCATGAATGGTTTCGACGAGGTCATCTTTTTCAGTAACAGGGTAAACGAGTTTAGTTGCGCTTGCCTGCTCAGTCGAATTTTGCTCAGGTGCATTGCCACTTTGGCAGGCACCGAGTGCCATCCCCAATGTGGCCACTAACAAACCTTGCTTTGCAAGGCGAAATCTTAATGCCATCGTGTTGTCGTCCTTCTTATGGTTTCGGGCTTAAGGCCTTTTCAGCAAGTACTATACAAGCAAAAAAAATCATGGCAATGGCGTAACTTAATATGAAGTTTTTTAAGCTGTATCGTGAATTTAACAAAATAGCAGCAAGGATAAGCTTATTGAAGTGTATTATTATGCATTAATAGTGAGTTATAAGTTATTAATCAAGGTAAATAGTGACTTAAGTGATATAAATCACCTTTGCAGTCATTAGAATTACTAATGTTTATGGGCAATTTTTCTCGTTTGTTTTACAACAGGTTTCCCAATAGAATGTGCTTGTTTTCAGGAGATAACTGCTTGCAGATATCGAAAACAAAGAACTTTTAAACTGGTGTGTTCCCAACACTTCAGTTTCTTTTCTGGTTCTTATGCTTGACTTCCTTCCTTCAATTTGTTGATTGCAAATGCATTATTTTTGCGGCCCGCTTAGTTTAAGCGGGCTTTTTTTTAGCATTTCAAACACAATCCTGATTATTGCAACGGCCAAGTTTTATACTTCATCTATATTACTCGTACTATCCCACTCTCGCTTTCTGCAGTACTTGTTGAGGTGGATATGTCATCACTACAAATTAAAAAATCTCATTATTTTTCCCCATACTCGCAAATTGAGCGAATCATTCGATTAAAGTGGCATACTGCCTGAACTCTCCTTCTTTTAAAAACGACAATGCCAAGTCATAAACTTGGCATTGGAAAACACTTAAAACCTAGGTAAAACAAACACTACAAAGGTTTACTGATCCGTATAACAACACGACGGTTACGCGCCCTTTCATCCATATCATCATTGGAAGCCACATGACGACGCTCACCATGCCCAAATGTGACAATACGATCTTGAGGAATACCACTGGCAACAAAGAACTCTTTTACCGACGCAGCTCGTGTATCCGACACTTTCTGGTTTACTGAACGGCCGCCATAGCTGTCGGTATACGCATCCACCAGCACTAACTCTACCAAGGGATCATAGGCTAAATATTCTTGCACCCGAGACAGTTGTTGCTGGGAGAAACGAGTTAAATCGGTTCCGCCTTCATCGTAATTTAATACAGTAAAAGCGATATCTTCAAAGCTATAGGGCAATAAATGCGCTAGACAAGCTTTAAACTCAGTATATTTACGGCCAAAATTAGCTGAAGACAAACCCACAGCTATCTTATTCGACTCGTTATACCAATCAGCATAGTAAAACGTTGGTTCCATACCGCGACTCAACTCTGCCAACATAGACCAAGCTGCGCGCTTAGGCACTTCACCGTTAAAGTACTTTTGATAATGTAATGACGTGATCTCTTTCGATACCACACCAGGACGCCACTGCGGCGCGCGGCTAATTAATTTCGCCTGCGTCACTTGATCAGGTTTTACCCACATATCTAAGGTAAAAGTCATATTCTGCTGTTTACCCGCTTCACTGGTAAAAATTGCTTTACCGTAAGAAGGAATATCATGCTCAAGGCGACAGACGATGGGAGTATTTTCACTCACTCGCCACTGGGAATCACTTAAAGAGGCGACATAATGGCGCAACTCTGCCATTGCAGTTGCTGGAACGCATAAAATTGATACTAATATCAGTTTTCGCCACATAGCCTTTACTCATGTTTAATCGGTTACATGGCTTTATCGGCAAACTATTTAGTTCCTTTAGCTCATAAAACCACCAATCAAGCATGACACACCCCAACACATTTAGCATAATAGCGCCCTGTGAATTTTCTTGAGTACTTTATGAGTGACATTTGCGACGCGAACAAATTGAAATACCGATTTCGAGGCTACTTTCCCGTAGTTATTGATGTCGAAACTGCGGGCTTCAACTCTCAAACCGATGCGTTGCTAGAAATTGCCGTCACCCTACTAAAAATGGACAATGAAGGTGTGATAGGAATCGATAAAACCCTACACTTCCACATTGAGCCCTTTGAAGGCGCAAATTTAGAACCCGAAGCGTTAGCATTCAACGGTATTGATCCCACTAATCCGTTACGGGGAGCGGTGAGCGAGAAAGAAGCCTTTTTAGAAATCTTTAAAGCCGTGAAGAAAGCCCAAAAAGCCTCCGACTGCCATCGCAGTATCATAGTGGCGCACAATGCGGCATTCGATCATGGTTTTGTGAGTAAGGCGATAGAACGTTGCGACTTAAAACGCTCGCCGTTTCATCCTTTTGCCACCTTTGACACAGCAACGCTCGCCGGACTCGCCATTGGTCATACCGTACTTGCCAAGGCATGCATTATGGCGGGTATTCCCTTCGATAATAAAGAAGCCCATTCGGCGCTATATGATACCGAACGTACCGCGGAGCTTTTTTGTCACATAGTGAATCGTTGGAAATCATTAGGTGGCTGGCCGTTACTGGCCGTGGATGCGCAGGATGCAGAAAGCAGTACTGTGGAATAAATTGAACAGTTAACAATAGATCTTCAGCAATGAAAAACAAAAAAGCTGCCATTGGCAGCTTTTTTCATTTAACAGGCGACTGTGATTAGAAAAGTACTAATTACAGTGAGCTTGCGTTTTCAGACAGGTAAGCAGCAACACCTTCAGTGCTTGCATTCATACCTTTATCGCCTTTTTCCCAGCCAGCAGGACAAACATCACCGTGCTCTTCATGGAATTGCAGTGCATCGATCATACGTAGCATTTCATCAACGTTACGGCCTAATGGCAGATCGTTAACGACTTGGTGACGAACCATGCCTTCTTTGTCGATCAAGAATGAACCACGGAAAGCCACACCCGCTTCTGGATGCTCAACATCGTATGCTTTACAGATTTCATGTTTAACATCAGCCACTAGCGTGTATTTAACTTGGCCAATACCGCCTTTTTCAACTGGGGTGTTACGCCATGCATTGTGGGTAAACTGAGAATCGATAGACACACCAATCACTTCTACGCCACGCTTAGTGAACTCTTCCATACGGTGATCAAAAGCGATCAACTCTGATGGGCAAACGAAAGTGAAGTCAAGTGGATAGAAGAATACGACGGCTGGTTTGCCTTTGATGGCTGCAGTCAAGTTAAAGCTATCAACGATTTCGCCAGAACCTAATACAGCTGCAGCAGTAAAATCAGGAGCCTGACGGCCTACTAATACGCTCATTTTATATCTCCATCTATGAGTTGAACTAAGTGTAAGGCAAGATGCCTTCTAGCCAGTATGTTCTCAACCTAGGTCAAGTTAAATCCTTACTGATTAAAAGGTGTTCTTACCAATCAAATCCTTAGGCATTATAAGTCGTGTGCTGTGCCTTACAACCTATTTAAGACCAATATCACATTTTTCAAGGGTATTTCCGTTTTGCCTGACTAAGGATAGAGCAATCTGTGTATCCAGTGTGCGGAGCAATCCACATTCAGCTAACAGACAAAAACCAGCATGATCACATTTTCAGATATTTTTCAGATAAGCCCTCGGCAAACTGGACATCCACTGCCTTTGCAGTCGAAAATAGCTCCTTTGGCTTAAAGAATTAAGAAAATTGATAATGAATGCAGTCGTAATTGCAGTGTGCTTAATGTTAGCACTCAGTTTAGCTAGGGTGAATGTGGTTATTGCCCTGACCGTGAGCGCCCTCGTGGCGGGATTGGTAGGCGGAATGGATCTGCACCAAACTATAGATGCCTTTAATACAGGCTTAGGTGGCGGCGCACAAATTGCGCTCAGTTATGCATTATTAGGCGCCTTCGCTGTCGCACTATCGCATTCAGGCTTAACGACGCTGATTTCTAGAAGCATCATTAGTAGCCTTGGACAAGATCCTAATCCCACTAACACTAACTGGGTACGATGGTTACTGCTGTTATCGCTACTCGTCATGTCGATGGCTTCACAGAATATTTTACCGATCCATATCGCCTTCATTCCGATTTTAGTGCCACCACTCTTACATGTGATGACCAAACTGAACATCGACCGTCGCCTTGTGGCTTGTGTTCTCACCTTCGGCCTAGTCACCACCTATATGATTTTACCGATTGGGTTTGGTGGCATTTTCTTAAATGATATTCTGCTTTCCAACTTAACCAGCAATGGCTTAGCCGCTGCTCGCGAGCAAATTCCGCCAGCCATGTTAATCCCTGCCGCGGGTATGGTCGTAGGGTTACTCACTGCAGTATTCATCAGTTACCGTAAACCTCGGACTTACGACGAGGCAAAAGTGTTGGTCGCTGAACCTGAAGAAAATCTCAACAAACGCAATATCATCATTGCTGCACTAGCAATATTAGCCACTCTCGTCGTACAACTCGAAACTGACTCTATGATTTTTGGTGCCTTAGTCGGCTTCATGATTTTCAGTTTTTCGGGTGCCTTGAAGCATGTCGCCGACCAAGATATTTTCAACCAAGGTGTGCGAATGATGGCCAATATCGGCTTTATCATGATTTCAGCCGCAGGCTTTGCCGCTGTAGTGAAAGAAACCGGTGAAGTAGGTACGCTTGTGGCCTCGCTTAGTGAGATTATTGGTAACAATAAAGCCCTCGCAGCCTTCTTAATGCTACTGGTTGGTCTACTGATCACTATGGGAATTGGGTCGTCTTTCTCCACCATTCCAATTATCGCGACGATATATGTACCATTGGCATTAAGTTTTGGTTTTTCAGTAGCGGCCACAATCGCGTTAGTTGGCACTGCCGCCGCGCTGGGTGATGCGGGCTCGCCAGCATCAGATTCCACCTTAGGTCCCACTGCAGGTTTGAATGCCGATGGTCAACACGACCACATTCGTGACAGCGTGATCCCAACATTTATCCACTACAATATTCCACTATTAGTGTTTGGGTGGATTGCGGCCATGGTGTTGTAAGTGTTATCGCAGATGTTTACATTACCGGATTAGAAAGTAACAACAGCGCGGCATTCTCCGCGCTGTTTTTTATCTCGGGTATTCACTTTATTGCGGGCAGCTGGTTAACTCACTGATTCACTCGATAACTCATGTACTAATTAACGTAATAATTAAGATGTCGGGTCAAGTTTGCGACTCCCTTGCCTATTCTTTTTATCTTCATATAACGCTTTATCCGCCGCTTGTAGCACTGCCTCAAAGGAAGCATAATCTTGCGAATCAGCCACACCGCAGGAGACTGTCAGCACATTTAAAAACTGCCGCTCTGCGACCGCCTGACGTAAATGTTCAGCCAACAATAAGGCCCGTTCAAAAGTACAATTGGCTAAGATAACGACAAACTCATCACCGCCGGTTCTGATTAACAAATCATTTTCTCGAAATACACTGCGCATCGCATCAACAATTTGCATGATCGCCATATCCCCGAGTTTATGCCCATAGGTATCATTAATGGTTTTGATTTTGTCGCCGTCCACGCAAATCACCGCGTAATGCCCCTTAGTTGCGACATCAAACAGTGTGGTCTCATAGACTTTCTTATTATAGGTTCGAGTAAAAGCATCCAATAACATCGCTTCACTAAACCGTTGACGCTCAGTACGAAGTTTCCTAAAACGATTGATATTAATTTGAACGAAGAAGATCACGATAGATAACAAAAACCACAGGGGCAAATTCCACACAATGAAACGAAATATACTGATTTTATATGTCAGTGAAGTCATGTTATCTAAATGATTTGTCATCGAATAAAACAAGAACTCCGGCGTCAGTTCAGCCCAAAGGCTATCTGTCGTGATCACCAACTCAGTACCATAATCCGTTTTCTGCAATTCAACATGTTTATTACGCATAAAAACCGACGTCATTAAGGCCGTGTCGGCAATAACATCACCGATGAAATGATTAGGATCATTAGATGATGAAATCGGTGATGCCATCGATAAAATGACTTTCCCACTGACTTCATCTTGATAAGGAATGGATAATACGATTCCATCGGCTAAGGACTCTGGGGTCGCGTCTTTCGCGCAATAGTGCAGACTCTGACAAAACTCATTCGTTGAAGTACGGTCTTTAATCAGCCGCGCTTTTACGTCCTCAGGAATTGGGGAGGCAAAATACATGGCATCACTGCGATAAAGTCCCACATACAGGAATATATCTTCGACATTGGTCTTTTTACTGGTTTTACTGGAATAGAGATAATCAAAATAGCGTAATACTTGCTCTTCTTCTGCGGAAAGCACTCCCCCTTGCGGCAGCATTAATCTGGAAGGGTCGAGTTGAAAAAGCGCTAAAGAGGATTTATTGAAATCAATAATATCGTGCAGAGATAAGCTTTTACCGAGCAGTTCAACATAACTCGGTGTAAGTTGCTCGTTTTTTACAAAAGACACAAAGGATTTATGCTCTCTATCGATTTTAATCGGTAATAGAATAAGTAGGAGTACGACAAACAAGAGGGTCGCAAATTCAAATGATCGACGCAATAATAACCAGTTGAGAGCCGAATTTCCCATAATTCCTCTTAATCCCTGTTCTACCGACAATGTACCTTGCACAAAACGTAAACTGCGATCAATAACATTGCAAAATAAGCCAATAAAAACAACTTCAATAGATAATTATTATTTAGCTTATTCTAAACTTTAGCAGCTTAAGATAAAGTTGTTATTTCTGTATTGAACAAAAACAAAAAGGGAGCCTAGGCTCCCTTACTGACCACATCCGCTCAATTGAGCATCAGCAACTCAGATTATTTAGCAACTTTGGCTATTTAGTACCAAAGATTTTATCGCCCGCATCACCAAGACCAGGCAGGATATAACCTTTCTCGTTTAAGCATCTATCGATAGCGGCAGTATATAATTCGATATCCGGATGCGCCGCTTCTAAGGCTTTAATGCCTTCAGGCGCAGCCACTAGCACTAAGGCCTTAATTGAAGTACAACCGCGCTTTTTCAATAAATCGACGGTCGCAATCATAGAACCACCTGTCGCCAACATAGGGTCGACAACTAAAGCGATACGCTCGTTCATGTCGCTGGCCAGCTTCTCAAAATAAGGCACTGGCTCAAGGGTCTCTTCATCACGGTAAATACCGACAACTGAGATACGCGCACTTGGAATGTGCTCGAGTACGCCGTCCATCATACCCAAACCCGCACGTAAAATTGGCACGACAGTGACTTTTTTACCTTTGATTTGATCGACCTCAACCGGACCATTCCAGCCTTCAATCGTCACCGTTTCAGTTTCGAAATCTGCGGTAGCTTCATAGGTTAATAAACTACCCACTTCGGCGGCTAGTTCACGGAAACGTTTAGTGCTAATGTCACCTTCGCGCATTAAACCGATTTTGTGACGCACTAAAGGATGTTTAACCTCGACAACTTTCATTTTTCTCTCCTGCTTATTTTTCGGCGTATTATTTTAGGCAAATTTTTCAGATTCTAGTTGATTTGTTTACTAGGTAAAACAGAAAGTTTTGCCATTCGGTCTAATCGTGAGCTATCTCCCAAGAATAATCCCCAATCGTCTAAGATACCTACTGTGATTTACTATTTTGTGATCAAACTTAAGACCTCTAAAAATAGAATATCTCGCATTCAGACCAAAAAAACTCCGCCGAGGGGCATAAATCCAAATCATGACTTTCGACCCCTAGCACAAGCTGGTAGAATACCGCCGCATAAAATCCAATAACGATGTACCCGAGAGGATCCCTCCGTGAGCACACCTACCCCACTGAGCTATAAAGATGCCGGCGTTGATATTGATGCAGGTAATGCACTGGTAAGTAACATTAAAGCAGCCGTTAAACGTACCCGTCGTCCAGAAGTTATGGGCAACTTAGGTGGTTTTGGCGCCCTGTGTGAAATCCCCACTAAATACAAACAACCGGTTTTAGTCTCTGGCACCGATGGTGTTGGGACTAAATTACGTTTAGCTATCGACTATAAAAAACATGACACTGTCGGCATAGATTTAGTCGCCATGTGTGTGAACGATCTGATCGTCCAAGGCGCTGAGCCACTGTTTTTCCTCGATTACTACGCAACAGGCAAACTCGATGTTGAAACGGCAACGTCCGTCGTCAATGGCATCGGCGAAGGTTGTTTCCAATCTGGTTGTGCGTTAATTGGCGGTGAAACCGCTGAAATGCCAGGCATGTATGAAGGTGAAGATTACGACCTAGCGGGTTTCTGCGTGGGTGTAGTTGAAAAAGCCGACATTATTGACGGTAGCAAAGTGGCAGCGGGTGATGCACTTATTGCATTAGCCTCAAGCGGCCCTCATTCAAATGGTTACTCTTTAGTACGTAAAGTATTAGAAGTGAGCCAAGCAGACCCTCAACAAGATCTCAACGGCAAACCGCTGATTGAACATCTACTTGAGCCAACCAAAATTTACGTAAAATCATTGCTCAAACTGATTGAAGCATCTGATGTCCATGCGATGGCGCACATTACTGGCGGCGGCTTCTGGGAAAACATCCCACGCGTACTGCCAGATAATTTAAAAGCGGTTATCCAAGGCGATTCATGGCAATGGCCCGCTGTTTTCAGTTGGTTAATGGAAAATGGCAACATTGCAGAATACGAAATGTATCGCACCTTCAACTGTGGCGTCGGCATGTTAGTCGCGCTGCCAGCCGATAAAGTAGATGCAGCACTTGCATTACTGGCTGCAGAAGGCGAACAAGCATGGCTTATCGGTGCTATCACACATCGTGAAGGCAATGAAGAGCAAGTGGAGATCCTGTAATGCCCCAGAGCTGTCGTGTAGTTGTATTAATTTCCGGAAATGGCAGTAACCTGCAAGCGGTTATCGACGGTTGCGATGATAATCTGCAGGCCGAAGTTGTCGGAGTCATCAGTAATAAACCCGATGCCTATGGCCTAGTGCGCGCCCATCATGGCGAAATTGATACCAGCTGCGTGATAGCTCACCAAGGTGAATCTCGCTCTGAATACGATGCACGTTTAATGACAGTGATTGAAAAGTATCAGCCCGATTTAATCGTGTTGGCGGGATTTATGCGGATCTTAACCGATGATTTCGTGAATCATTACCTAGGTCGCATGATCAATATTCATCCTTCGCTGCTACCTAAATACACTGGCTTAAACACCCATCAACGTGCCATAGACGCGAACGATAGCGAACATGGTGCTAGCGTGCATTTTGTCACGCCAGAGCTGGATGCAGGCCCAGTGATATTACAGGCCAAAGTGCCTGTTTATGAAGACGATACCGCTGATATGCTCGCCGCCCGCGTGCATGAGCAAGAACATGCCATTTATCCGCTCGTGGTGAAATGGTTTAGTCAGCAACGTCTTAACATGCAAAATGGCCAAGCCTATCTCGATGGCAACCTTATCGGCCCAAGCGGTTACGCGCCCGATTAGTTCCACTTGACCGTAAGTTGTACCAATCAAAAAAATAGAGACCTTCGGGTCTCTATTTTTTTAACTATTTTCAACAAAAGCATTGTTTTCTGAGGCAATGTGGCATTAGATAACTTAACGAAAAAGTGATTTTTGATCGGCATGACAAGAGACTATTAGATGAAAAATATTATCTGCGATATCGATGGTGTACTACTGCACGACAATAAACTGATCCCCGGCAGCGACAAATTTATCCAGCGCATTTTAGAGCAAGGCAATCCGTTAGTGATATTGACTAACTATCCCGTACAAACGGGTAAGGATCTGCAAAACCGTTTAAGTGCCGCCGGTATTGATATTCCTGAAGAATGCTTTTACACCTCCGCCATGGCCACCGCCGACTTTTTAAAACACCAAGAAGGCAGCAAGGCCTATGTCATTGGCGAAGGCGCCCTCACCCACGAACTCTACAAAGCAGGCTTTACCATTACCGATATTAACCCCGATTTTGTGATTGTCGGTGAAACCCGCTCCTACAACTGGGAGATGATCCATAAAGCGGCAGGCTTCATCGCACGCGGCGCGCGCTTTATTGCCACTAACCCCGATACCCACGGTCCAGCCTACAGCCCTGCTTGTGGCGCACTCTGCTCACCCATCGAACGTATTACCGGTAAGAAACCTTTCTACGTGGGCAAACCGAGCGCTTGGATTATTCGCTCTGCACTTAATCATATCGATGGGCACTCGGAAGACACTGTCATCATAGGCGACAATATGCGTACCGATATTTTGGCGGGCTTCCAAGCAGGGCTTGAAACCATTCTGGTCACTAGCGGCGTGAGTAAGCTTGAAGATATCGACAAAGAGCCCTTCCGCCCGAACCATGTGTTTGCCTGCGCTGGCGACATCGACGTTGTTTAAACAGATGTCTAATCCTATGTCTAGCAATTCATCCTTGCCAGTCGCTTAAACATTACCTATGCAACACGCCTCGCCCAAGGCGTATTGCATAGGGTAAAGCAACATTAAGTAACATATTCACCTTCTTCTCAACCTTGTGGCTCACCGCGGCTTGCTTCATGATAAGTCTCGCTTCTGATTGATTAACATAAATCTAAAATACCTTAATTAAAACAACAGTAGGATTAACCTATGCGACGTCTGTATCCACTCTGTGCGTTGGCCATGCTCAGCGCCTGTAGTCCAAATGTATCAGAGCCTGATAGCAACAGCACTTTGGCTGAACTCAAACCAGTGCAGTTTAATGAAGCGCGCTTTAGAAATGATATTAAAGCCCTGTCATCCGATGAATTTGAAGGCCGCGCGCCCACCACTCACGGTGAAAAACTCACCTTGGACTATTTGACCAAAGCCTTTACAGAGATGGGACTCAAGGGCGCGTACCAAGGCAGCTTTTTACAACCTGTGCCTATGGTGAGCTATACAGCAGATGAAGCGCAGCAAGTCACGCTGGCAGGATTACCCTTTAAATACCGAAAAGATCTAGTGCTCAGCAGTCGCCACGATAACGGTGGTATTAGTATTGAGAACGCGCCATTAGTCTTCGTCGGCTATGGGGTGAATGCCCCTGAATATGGTTGGAATGATTACCAAGATCTCGACATGAAAGGCAAAATCGCGGTGATCTTAGTGAACGATCCCGGCTTTGCTCGCCCTGACTCGGGGAAATTCAACGGTAAAGCCATGACCTATTACGGCCGTTGGAGCTACAAATTTGAAGAGGCCAGTCGTCAAGGCGCACTCGGCGCACTGATTATCCATGATACCGAGCCCGCCTCTTACCCTTGGTCCGTGATAGAAAATAGTTGGACTGGACCACAGCAAGATCTGGTCCTCAGTAAAGCAGAACAAGATAGCCGTATCCAAGTCGAAGGCTGGCTTACACTGGACGCGGCTACGCAACTGTTCGATAAAGCCGGTTTATCACTGCCTAATTTAATGGCACGCGCCGCCGACAGCTCAATCAATTTACCCCTTGAGCAAACGGCCAACATCGCCTTTAAAAATAAAGCCGAATACGCGAATAGCTACAATGTGGTCGCCACACTCCCCGGCAGCACACAAGCCGACGAGCAAATCCTCTACACCGCCCATTGGGATCACATAGGTAAAGACGAGACAAAAGCAGGCGATCAAATTTATAACGGCGCCATGGATAATGCCTCAGGCACTGCCGGCATTCTCGAAATCGCCAGACAATTAGCCGACAATGCCAAACAAGGCCATGGTTTAGCGCGCTCGGTCACCTTTATTGCCACCACAGGTGAAGAACAGGGCTTACTCGGTTCACGCTATTACGCCGCCAATCCACTTTACCCTATCGACAAAACCGTGGCAGTGTTAAACCTCGACAGCACGAATATCTACGGTAAAACCAATGACTTTACCATCGTTGGCAAAGGTAAATCTGAGTTAGAAACTTATCTTATCGATGCGGCTAAACAGCAAAACCGCATCGCCATGGGTGAGAAAAATCCCGCTTCGGGCGGTTTCTTCCGTTCAGATCATTTCAGCTTTGCCAAACTAGGCGTGCCCGCCGTCTTTGCCGGCGGCGGTAGCGACCCCGTTGACGAAGCCACGGCTGCTTATAAAACTCAGATGCAAGCGACAATGAAAGGCTGTTATCACAATGTCTGCGATGAATATCGTGAAGATTGGGATTTAAACGGCGCGCTGCAAGACTTGCAAATCTACTACCAAGTCACGCGCACATTGGGCAACAGCCAAGATTGGCCGGGATACTATCAAGGCACAGAATTCAATAGCCTGCGCCCAGCCAAAACAACACTGGTAACGGACGCAAAATAACAAGCTAAGTATTTGGCTTCTTGTGAGAGACAGTTGGGTTAGTCGTCTCTTATTGGCGCCTGCTAGTAGAACCTGCGAAATAAAGCGCCAGCTGAATAAAGCGTCTCCTCCACCAGCCAAAGCGCCAAACAAGACCTACAAGCACGTGAACCATTCACGTGCTTTTTTTGTTTTCAGCTCACAAACAATGCCGTTATCGCGAAATATCCATCCTGCCACACAATTCTGAATAGGCTTATGCCATTGGTTGATGTCAAACTCAGCGCATTAATTGATTAAAAATAAAACACTTAAACGGGACAACTCATTATTTAAGGTCTTTTTAGCGGTTTTTCTATCATCGATACTTTTTTAAAACACATTGTGAATTCCCCAAAACCCCTCATGCCAAATCAGACAATAAAAACAAATCATCAAAAATAACGCAAATTAAATGAATTATTCTCAAATAAAATCATTAAACATGAACATCTAAATCAATAAAAACACCAATAAACAGATAAAACATCAAAAATAGTATTTGGCAAATACCTAAATTGCTGGCACATTAAACCTCAATTGAGACATCCTCAAATGACAGACAGTGTGGGAGTTGTACTATGTGTTCAATCTTTTCGATTTTAGATATCCAATCTGATGCCAAAGAACTGCGCCAAGTCGCGCTAGAAATGTCTAAGCTCATGCGCCACCGTGGCCCTGACTGGTCAGGTATTTATGCCAGTGATAAGGCAATTCTTGCCCACGAACGTTTAGCGATTGTTGACATTGAACATGGTGCTCAGCCACTGCTGACCGAAGATGGCAGTTTGATCCTCGCGGTCAACGGCGAAATCTATAACCACAAAGAATTGAAAGCCCAGCTAGGCGATAAGTACAGCTATCAAACCAACTCTGACTGCGAAGTAATCTTGGCGCTGTATCAAGAATACGGCACTGAATTTCTTGATAAATTAAACGGTATCTTCGCCTTTGTGTTATATGACAAAGCCCAAGACAGATACCTTATCGGCCGCGATCACATGGGTATCATCCCGCTATATACAGGCCGTGACGCTGCGGGTAACTTCTATGTTGCCTCCGAGATGAAAGCGCTGATGCCAGTGTGTAAAACGGTAGAAGAATTCTTACCGGGCCAATATTTGTACTCAAGCGATGCCGCCGCGGTGAAATACTACACTCGCGATTGGCAAAGCTATGATGCGGTTAAAGATAACCCAGCCAGCCAAGAAGAATTGCGTGACGCATTAGAAGCGGCGGTCAAGCGCCAATTAATGTCAGACGTGCCCTATGGTGTGTTGCTATCAGGTGGCTTAGATTCATCGATCATTTCTGCCGTGACGCAAACCTTTGCTAAACGCCGCATTGAAGACGATGGCGAAACCAACGCTTGGTGGCCACAGTTGCATTCCTTTGCCGTCGGCCTTGAAGGTGCGCCAGATTTAATCGCCGCCAAAAAGGTCGCCGAAGCGATTGGTACAATTCACCATGAGATCCATTTCACCTTCCAAGAAGGCTTAGATGCGATTAAAGAAGTGATCTATCACTTAGAAACCTACGATGTCACCACCATACGTGCTGCCACGCCAATGTATTTAATGGCACGTAAAATCAAAGCGATGGGCATTAAGATGGTGTTATCGGGTGAAGGTGCTGACGAGCTATTTGGCGGCTATTTATACTTCCATAAAGCGCCAAACGCACAGGCATTCCACGAGGAGTTAGTCCGCAAACTCGATAAGCTGCATCTGTTCGATTGTCTGCGAGCCAACAAAGCCATGGCCGCTTGGGGATTAGAAGCTCGCGTGCCCTTCCTCGATAAAGAGTTTATGGATGTGGCGATGCGCATCAACCCTGAAGCGAAAATGTCTAAGGATGGCCGTATTGAGAAACACATTCTGCGTAAAGCCTTTGAGCACAAATTACCAAAAGAAGTGGCATGGCGTCAGAAGGAACAATTCAGTGACGGCGTGGGATACTCTTGGATTGACGGTTTGAAAGAACAAGCTGCAGCGCGGGTGGATGATTTACAATTGGCAAACGCGAAATTCCGTTTCCCATACAACACGCCAGAAACCAAAGAAGCCTATTTCTATCGCTGCTTCTTTGAGGAACATTATCCACTGAGCGGCGCTGCAGAAACGGTTCCAGGTGGTAAATCCGTCGCCTGTTCAACGCCAGAAGCATTGGCTTGGGACGAAAGCTTACGCGGCATTATCGACCCATCGGGCCGAGCAGTACGCTCTGTCCACACCTCAAGTTATTAATAGCCTAACCTTGAAGGACTAGGTTGATGAGCTAGATTGATGAGCTAAGTTAATTAATTAGATTGATGAACTGGTTAAAACTGCAAACCACAAGCGCCACCCTAGGGTGGCGCTTGTATTTTAATGCTTTTTACTTTTATTGCTTACTCACGTACAAAATGGTGACTTAGCTAAAATACCAAACTAGGCCGACAGCGCACTGAATGGCTTGATTTGAGAGTGGGCTTGAATGTGGGTTTGAGTGTGAGCGTTGGTTTGCACTTGAGTTTGAAAATAAGCATTACTCTGCGTCAAGGCCATCGGATCTAAGCTTAAAAACTGCTTTCCAGCACTCAGCCCCGCATGATAATCATGGCGTAAATCCGCATCGGTACTGCCCAGCAATTTACTTTGCAAATTTTCAGCAGCAAAAATCTGCACTATCTCCACATCCTCTGGTGGATTAGCGATAAAGTCCAATTCATCCTGATAGGCTTGTTCGTGCTGCACTAAGTAATCTATGGTTTTCGGGCAAAAGCCAGAAACACAAATCCAAGATTTTAATTTGTGAACCCAAGCCGATTGCGCCTGAAAATCCTCGCTCACAGTACGGATCACCACAATTTTGCGGGCACCACGACGATAGGCCTCACGCACAGGTAAAGGCGCAGCTAAACCGCCGTCGAGATAAAAATCACTGCCAATACCTTCGCTTAATGCTGTGCCGTGACCAGAGGCGCTATGATTAGCCGCGCCGTTATTACAGGCCTTGTCACTATTACAGGCCTTGTCATTTAGCCAAGGCGTGAGTTTCACCCCTTGTTTATATAAAAATGGTAATGCGCTAGAAGCTTTTAGCAATTCGCGCCACTGGCTTTTACTGCTTGGACTAAAAAAGTAACCTTTGCGATCACTGGCATTCGTAGTTGTGATCAGTAACTGCCGATGACCGAGTGAAGCTGTCGCCGCGTTAAGATCTAATTTAAACATCCCTTGTCGCGTCTGCTCAAAATACCAATCTAAATCGACTACATTGCCGCCGACTAACCCGCGACCGAGTCGATAGAAGCGTTTATGGCGCGATAAACCGCGGATTAAGCGTTTGGCATAACCCTTTTGGCGGGCCAAAAAACTGCTGAGATTCTGTGAACCTGCTGAGGTACCGATAAACAAATCAAAGGGATCGAATCCGCCATCAAGCCAAGCATCGAGCACGCCTGCGGTGAATATACCGCGCTGACCACCCCCTTCTGCAATCAGGGCCACCTGTGGGCTAGCGTTAGATTGAGGGTCTTTGGAGGCTAAGTGGCTGACGGCGTGCATAGGAAAACCTTATCGAATAATTCATATAAGGCGAGTCTAAACAAGCTGAATCAGAAAGGATAACGGATAGAAACTATCATCTTAATAGGTAAACACTATTAAGATGATAAGTCACACAAGGTTAATCCATGCTAAATGCACGAATACAGACAGAGAGCTACGGCGGTTATTCGCGCAAGATTAACCCATTCGCTCCAGCTTGCTCATAATCCTTAACGAACAAGCTATTTTTACATCAATACATTAAAACTTATGACTCAGTTCAAGCGTGATATTACGCGGCTCACCGGGGAAATGGCCATTACGCTCGCTAAAACCACTGACGGCATATTCTTTATCGAAGATATTTTTAAGATTTAAGCGAACTTGAGTTTGATCCCACTGGGTCGTCCAGCTCATGTCAAAAATCGTATGGGGCTTCACCGTTTGGCCATCGAGGCTGAACTGCTCGCCCACATAGTCCATACCAAAAGCAATCGCCGAATCGAGTGCATTGATATCGTAACGGGTCCATATCCCTGCTTGATGGCGCGGCGCATTGGCAAAGTGCTTACTATCAAAAGTATTGGTTAAACTATCGTTTGTTACCCCTTTAACCACTTCGGTCTCGTTATAGGCATAGTTTGCCGTGACGGTCAGGTTATCGGTTAAATCCCCCACCAGCGTCCATTCAAGGCCTTGACTGTGTACTTCACCCAAATTAAGTAAAGCGGGAATACCATCGTCATCGCCAGTATCTAAAGGGTTAGCTTGGGCGACATTTTGTTTTTCAATGCGATACACAGCAAGCGTGGTCATAAACTGGCCATCAAGCCATTCATTTTTCATCCCAAGTTCAATTTGATTGCCCGTTTCTGGATCGAGGAAACCATCACCAATATCTTCCGCTTGATTGGTTAAAGATGCTGGATTAAAGCTCTCTGAGTAATTCAAATAAAAGGACATTGAATCAATTGGGCGATAATTAAGCCCTGCTCTTGGCGTTATCGCGTTATCGCTGAAGGAGAAACCAGTATTTTTATCATAATCATCAAACTGGCTAAAACGCAGACCAGCAATTAATGACCACTGTTCATTAAAGTGCAGATGTTCCTGTACATAAATGCCGTAACGGTTAGCGCGGGTACCATCGGTATTTTTATCCTTCAAGTTGTAACTATTAGGGTTGGTTTCACCATAGTTAAGGTCAAAAATATTCAGGTTACCAACACCATCCTTATCAGTCGCCAATTTGTACTGATATTCGGTTTCGACATAGTGATAGTCGCCGCCGAACAGGAATTCATGTTCAAAACCTAAAACATCGAATGCATAGACAAAATCATTGGTTAAACTGATTTCATCATTAGCCCGTGCTTGAACTCGGTATTCACGCTTAATAGTGCCATCACCCATAATGGGCTTTTTATTGGCATCTAAGGTCGCCCAACCTCTCGATTCATGATATTGCTGCGTGGAATCATTATTCAGATAACGGATCTGAGTCTTGACAGAGAAATTATCGGTAAATTGATGATCGAGAATCGATTGCAGCACCAGTGCATCCATCTTCTGGAAGTCACTCTTCTCATTGGCATTATAGGATGGCGCAACCAGGAAGTTACCGTCATTATCGACAGGAACGCCGCGCAGTCGATTGCCACCTAAATCCTGCTTAATAATATCGAAAGTGGTAGTGAGCTTAGTATCATCACTGATTTCGTAGAGTAACCCACCCGCCACTTCGGCATTTTGGCTATCGGCATTATTTCGAAAGCTATCTTCCTGCTGATAATAGGCGCCAAAGCGATAGGCAAGATTTTGGGTTAAGCCACCGGTGAAATCCAGCGAGCCGCCCATCATATCCTCGCTGCCCGTACTTAAGGTCAGCTCTTTACTCTCGACAAAGGTTGGTTTTTTAGTGACATAGTTGATCATGCCGCCGGGTTCACCGCCGCCATAAAGTGCGGATGCAGGACCTTTTAACACTTCAACCCGCTGCACATTAAACAGTTGCGGCACAGAAAATCCCGAATAGGGATCGCCCCTTACCCCATCATAAAAGACGTTGGCATCGTCACGGAAACCGCGAAAGGTCACGCCAGAATAACTGAACTCACTTACGCCAGCGATTGAGCGGTATAAATCGGTAATATTGCGCGCTGCTTGGTCAACGATTAACTGCTCGGTCAGCACTTGCACCGACTGCGGCAATTCCATCACATTAATCGCCGTCTTAGTGCCAACCGTTGTTTCTTTATCGACGTACATTTGCATCGCGCGGCCATGAACGGCAATTCGCTCAGGTGCAGCCAATTTAACTTGCTCATAGGCTGCAGGCTCAGTCGATGCAGGACTTGCAACGGGTGAGCTTGTAGACAAGGTCTGCTGTGGAGCCTCTTTATCGAGTACGGTTTCAGCGGCGAATGCCGACTGATGTTGAGCGAGTGCAAGTGCGATTAATGAGTAGGCGAAACGAGTCTTCACAGAATGTCCCCAGCGCGAGCGCATAAAAATGGTATAAACCAAAGGGTTTACAAATGTATTCAAACGAATTGGCCGTCATTATAAATAATGATTTACGAATGACAATAATTATCATTTGAATTTACACAATTGTGAAACGCGCTTAATAAATCATCGACATCAACCCACATAGTCCTTGTTATGTTTGGTTATGACTCAAACAAAAGAACGTCAATAACACAGACCTTCGATGAAAGTTTTAATGTGGAATAAGAAAGAGACGCACAGCATCAAGCTGATGTATTTGTGTGTAACCTAATAAAAACATAAAGTTAAAGATTTAAACGATATAAAAATAAAAACCAGCGACAGTGCGCTGGTTTTTGGCTATTGTTGAGCTGTTTTTAAGCAAGGGCTTAACTCAGCCTATAAGGTGAATGCTTAAAAGATAGCTTCATCCAATTGCGTGAGCATTTCACTCGCCTGCTCAATTTGCTTACGCAGACTGCGACCTTGCACCGCCCAGTAAGCCATGTAGAAATCGGCAGTTTTCAATTTAGCTTGGTAAAATGCGGTTTCTTCGGTGCCCTGCTCCAACGCCGCTAATGCCACCGCGGCACTTCTGGCCCACATCCATGCCAGCGCAGTCACCCCAAATAACTCCAGATAAGCCATAGAGGCTGCGCCGATAATGTCAGGATTGGTCGCAGCTTGTGCAGCTAAATAACCACTAGCCTTTTGCAAATCACCCGCACAATCCATTAAACCACTCACGTAAGGTTGCATCGCCGCATTCGTGCTATGTGACTTAATAAACTCTGTCACTAACGCCGACCATTGCTGCATCGCCGCGCCGCGGTCGCTAAGCAGCTTACGTCCCACTAAATCCAATGCCTGAATACCGTTAGTGCCTTCATAAATCAGTGCAATACGGCTATCACGCACAAATTGCTCCATACCCCACTCATGAATATAACCATGCCCGCCAAACACTTGCTGTGCATCGACACAGGCATTAAAACCACGGTTAGTGATAAAACCTTTCACCACTGGCGTGAACAGTGCCGCTAATTGGGAGGCAACTTTGGCTTTGGCGGGATCGCTATGACGCTCAGCTTCATCGAGCCACAAAGCTTGTTGTCCAACTAAGGCTCTTGCGCCTTCATTGAAGGCTTTTTGCGACAGCAACATGCGGCGCACATCGCCGTGAACCAAAATCGGATCGGCGGCTTTTTCTGGGGCTTTGGCGCCACTTAAGGCGCGGCTCTGTAATCTGTCTTTGGCATAGGCTAGCGCATTTTGATAGGCAATCTCAGAGACACCCAGACCTTGCACGCCAACGCCTAAACGCGCTTGGTTCATCATAGTAAACATGGCGCGCAGTCCTTGGTGCGGCTCGCCGACAAGCTCACCCAGCGCAGCTTCAAATACCATCACACAAGTTGAGTTACCGTGAATGCCCATCTTATGTTCAAGGCCACTGGCATATAAAGTGTTCGGTGCGCCTAAACTACCATCGTTATTCACTAATACTTTAGGCACGGCGAACAAAGATATGCCCTTCACGCCTTCAGGTGCATCGGGCAAACGGGCTAATACGAGGTGCACTATGTTGTCGGTGAGTTGGTGATCGCCTGAGGAGATAAAAATTTTCTCACCGCTGATAGCAAAAACACCTTCGGATACTGGCACGGCTTTAGTGCGTAATAAGGCTAAGTCCGTACCGGCGTGGGACTCGGTCAAGTTCATGGTCCCAGTCCATTCACCGCTGACCAGTTTACTTAAATATTTTTGCTTGAGCGCATCACTGCCGTGGGTATGGATGGCGGCATAAGCGCCATGGGTCAAACCGGGATACATGGCAAAGGCCATGTTAGTTGCCGTTTGTATCTCAGTGGCAAAAATCCCCACCACTTCGGGTAAGCCTTGGCCGCCATATTCAGGATCGCAGGTCAGCGTCGGCCAGCCATTATCAACAAACTGCCGATAGGCATTATCAAATCCTTCCGGTGTAATCACCTTACCATCGACCAACTTACAGCCTTGCAGATCGCCGACACTATTGAGCGGTAACATAACTTCAGTACTAAAGTCGGCCATACCTTGCAGGATCGCATCGACAAGATCTGGATCGATTTCATCGAACCCCTTGAGTGCATCTTGCTGATAAATATGTAACATTTCATCGAGGATAAATTGATAGTCGCGCAGCGGCGCTTGATAAACTGGCATAATCGCTTCCCTTTTCTTGTTAGACTGCAACTCAACTAAGTGATCTGACCACTTTGGTGCTCTGACCACTTTAGCTAAATCTGCCGAAAAAGAAAGCACCTCAGTATCCGCCACAGACTTTTGTTTACACAAACGAACAGCGAAACCGTAAATTGATCGCAACAAAGCCTTATGTTATCGCGGAAAACTTTGTAAGCTAACTGCCTGTTTTTCTGATATGTCAGCAGAGTTAAGGATATTGTTACTATGGGTTCTGTCACTACTAAAAAGCACGCCAACGGGCTCGATTATGTCGAAGTGAATACGGCGTTATGTCAGGCAAGAATTTTTTTGCAGGGCGCGCAAATAGACTATTTTCAACCCGTAGGCAAACCACCTTTGCTGTGGGTTTCATCGGCTGACGATTATCAACCCGGTAATGGGATCCGTGGCGGTGTACCCGTATGCTGGCCTTGGTTTGGCATGAGTAGTGAAGCGAACTTTCCCCAACACGGTTTCGCCCGTACCCGAATTTGGGCGCTGGAATCGGTAGAAATGCGTAATCAGTTAGTGGATTTACGTTTTAGCTTAAAAGTCAGTGAGCAAGATAAAATCTATTGGCCGCATAACACTGAGGTCTGCGTGTTATTTACCCTAGGCGACACCCTGAGCATTAGCCTTGTGAATACCAACTTAGGCGATGAAACCGTCACGCTTACCCAAGCGCTGCACAGCTATTTCCCGATTGAGGATATCCACCAACTCAAAGCCAGCGGTTTTAGTGGGTCAAAATACATCGAATTTACACAAGGGCCTTATCCGCAAACCACGGATGAAGTGCTGTTTGATCGCGAGACAGATCGTGTCTATACCGATCTCGGCCCAGTGCAGTTATTGCATACGCCGCAGGGGACAATCGAAGTCAGCCGTGAAAACAGCCAATCCGCCGTATTATGGAACCCATGGATTGAAAAGTCACAACGCCTTGGCAGATTTAATCCAGAGGATTATCTGACCATGGTCTGCCTAGAAGCGGCCAATGTATTAGAAGATAAAGTCGTGCTCGCGCCAGGTGAAACTCACAGTTTAGTGACCCATATTCGCTGGAAAGACTAACGATTAAATATCCTAGCTCTTAATGTCCTAGTCAAAAAACGATACACACAAAAATGCCCAGTTCTATTTGCCAACGCAATCGAGACTGGGCATTTTTATCATTGCAAAACCTATCACTGCGAAACCAGAGTGTTTATCACTCCGAAACCTAAGTTTTATCACTCCGAAACCAGAGTTTTTATAACGATGAAACTTAAGGTAAAACTTATTTCGCCGATTTCTCTAAGCGCGCCAGCAAGCTAGACGTATCCCAACGGTTACCGCCCATGCCCTGAACTTCTGAATAGAATTGATCCACCAAAGCGGTCAATGGCAAGTGTGAACCATTGCGGCGGGCTTCTTCTAAGGCGATGCCTAAATCTTTACGCATCCAATCGACGGCAAAACCAAAATCATAGCTTTGGCCCCACATCGTCTTGTAGCGATTTTCCATTTGCCAGCTTTGCGCCGCGCCTTTGCTGATCACTTCAATGACTTTCTCGCCATCGAGTCCCGCTTTACGGGCAAATTGCAGCGCTTCCGCCAAACCTTGCACCACACCCGCGATACAAATTTGGTTCACCATCTTAGTTAACTGACCTGCACCAACCTCACCTAAACGTTCGGCGCAGCGGGCAAAGGCTTCAATAACGGGTTTAACACGCTCAAATACCGCTTCATCGCCGCCGACCATCACAGTCAAGGCGCCATTTTCGGCGCCCGCTTGACCGCCAGACACGGGCGCATCGAGGAAATCAATGCCCTTTTCCGCTAACACTTGATGAAGCTCACGAGCGACATCGGCCGAAGCCGTAGTATGGTCAACCAGCACAGTGCCCTTTTCCATCCCATGAATAACGCCATCACTGCCTAATACCACTTCACGCAGGTCGTTGTCATTGCCCACGCAAGTAAACACTATATCTTGACCCTCTGCCGCTTCCTTTGGTGTTGGACAGCAGCGGCCACCATAGGTGTCGACCCAAGTTTGCGCCTTGGCAAAAGTACGATTATAAACAGTGACCTCATGGCCTTTGTTCAGTAAATGCCTCGCCATGGGATATCCCATTACGCCTAAACCAATAAATGCGACTTTTGCCATGAGCTGATCCTTAAATAGATAAACAAAATGAATCGATTCAAAATAGTGGCCGCAGTTTAACATTCATCAACGGTAACGTCAGAATGAAATCGGAGCGAGTGATAAATGCACTTTTCGCTAAAAACAACAAAGGCGCCTTAAGCGCCTTTGTTGATTTAATTTATGGGGCTATTTCACCACATGGGCTTCCATTTCGGCGCCAATCTTTTTACGCATTTCCATCAAGCGCAGTGCAGAATCCCGCAAATGAATATCATGTTCCGTCTGTGGTATCCACTCAGGCACTGGCGTAGGTAGGCCATCTTCATCAACTGCGACCATGATCACAATACAATGGGTGGTGAGATGACGCTCAGAAACTTTAGGATCGCCCGCTCGCACATCGATACCGATATGCATAGAGGTTTTACCCGTATAAATCACTTTTGCGCTGACTTCAACGATATTGCCGACCAAAATGGGTTGCACAAAACGAATACCGCCCGCATAAGCAGTAATACAATATTTACCGCTCCAGCCCGCTGCACAGGCATAGGCCGCGAGATCGATCCACTTCATCACAGCACCGCCGTGAACTTTACCACCAAAATTCACATCCGCAGGCTCTGACAAAAATCTCAGGGTACTTTGTCTATCTATACCAGCCATATAACCTCAACTTATTCAGCCACTGTGGCTCAATGTTTCGTGCAATAGGCTGAGTTTACGATAGAAAGCCCCATTAGCGTAAAAATAATTACGATTGACCTCGTCAAAAAATTCGATTTAACCAAAGTGGCTAATAAGCACGCAGCAAAGCAATAAACTCGGCAACGCTAAACGATAAATCCATAGTTGAAATTCACTACTGACGAAACGTGTACCCTTAGCAAAAGTGTAAACGCCTAAGCCAAACATAAAGAAACCCAGCACTTCGAGGCCCGAAGACATATTGCTATCGCCACCGACGTTAATCGCCGTCACCAATAAGGCAAACCAAACCACCACGTAAGCAGCGATTGCTAAGGTAAAAGTCTTGATCCCAATGTCCATGTTTGGATGCCACACTTTAAACTCACCGCGGATCAATTCGGTCAGATTGGCAGTTAATGCGCCAATGAGGGGAACAAGCGGGATCACCGCGGGATTTAACATGACACACTCCATTAAGATTGAATATGTCTGTCATTATCTGTGGTCACTAGAATTAAACAAGCTTGATGAACAAATGTTAACACTATGGATATCATACAGTTAAAAAGTGACATCCATCACAATAAAGCCATAAGATAACGGAGTTCAACTCACATGAGCAATGAATTTGACCCATAAAAAATGCGCCCTCAGGCGCATTTTTTCACTGTGTTTTACACCATAAATGCGTGTTTTACACTTTCTTGAACAGTAATGAACCGTTAGTCCCACCAAAACCGAAGGAGTTACACAGAGCGTAATCCATCTTCACGTCACGGGCTGTATGGGCAACAAAATCTAAGTCACAACCTTCATCTGGATTATCCAAGTTGATGGTTGGCGGTACGGCTTGGTCGCGCAGTGCTAGCAAAGTGAAAATCGCTTCAACCGCACCCGCAGCACCTAATAGGTGACCCGTCATCGATTTAGTCGAGCTAACCAGTATTTTATAAGCGTGGTCGCCAAATACTGACTTAACCGCTGCCGCTTCCGCTTTATCACCTGCTGGCGTCGACGTACCGTGGGCATTGATATAACCAATTTGCTCCAGTGATAACTTAGCGTCATTAATAGCATTGACCATAGCCGCCGCAGCGCCTGCTCCGTCACTTGGAGGCGATGTCATATGGAACGCATCACCGCTCATACCAAAACCGACTAACTCGCCGTAAATGGTCGCACCGCGTGCTTTTGCGTGTTCGTACTCTTCCATCACCATCACACCAGCGCCATCACCGATCACAAAACCATCACGGTCTTTATCCCATGGACGGCTCGCCGCAGTCGGATCGTCATTGCGTGTCGATAATGCTTTCGCTGCACCAAAACCTGCCACGCCTAAAGGAGAAGTGACATCCTCAGCACCGCCGGCAACCATCACGTCTGCATCACCATAGGCAATGGTACGCGCCGCGAAACCGATATTATGCACGCCCGTAGTACAAGCGGTCGTCACGGCGAAATTTGGCCCTTTCATGCCAAACATGATCGACAAGTGGCCCGAAATCATATTGATAATGGTACTAGGTACGAAAAAAGGAGAAACCTTACGCGGGCCACCATTCATCAATGCGCTGTGACCTTGTTCAATCAACCACATACCGCCCATACCCGCACCAATAGCAGTACCGACACGACCAGGGTTTTCTTTACTCATGTCCAGACCTGAGTCTTGGATAGCTTGGATGCCAGCCGCCATACCGTATTGAATAAAGAGGTCCATCTTACGGGCGTCTTTTTTCGTTACGTATTGCTCAACATCGAAATCTTTTACTGAACCACTGAAACGAGTGGTAAATTCACTGGCATCAAATTTGGTTATCGGTGCAATACCACTCTTACCCGAAAGCAAAGCCTTCCAAGTAGTATCGACAGTATTGCCCACTGGAGTTACTAACCCCAAACCGGTTACCACTACACGACGTTTAGACACGGCAGTCACCTTTAAATGCTAATTTGTTAATTCAGATAGAGGACACAGGGTTTTCTATCATTAGACAATTTCTTAAATAACTTTTATTTAGAAAAATTCGCCAATCTGCGGCGAGCATCTCGTGGATAACAATTAAAACACGATCCAGAGACGATTGAATGGCACGGAGGCAGAATTTGACGGGGCTAAAACAAAAACAGGCGGCAAAAATGCCGCCTGTCTTCAAGAATTCAGAATTACTGATTCTTAGAAACGTAGTCGATCGCTGCTTGAACAGTAGTGATCTTTTCAGCTTCTTCATCAGGGATCTCGGTATCAAACTCTTCTTCCAGAGCCATAACCAACTCAACAGTGTCCAGAGAATCTGCACCCAGATCGTCAACGAAAGATGCCGCTGGCTTAACGTCTTCTTCTTTAACGCCCAGTTGCTCTACAATGATTTTCTTTACACGTTCTTCGATGTTGCTCATTAGTTTTCTTTCCTATTCAAATTACGCACTTGCGTAAGATTGCGAGTAGTTTATTAGATTTGGCTGACAATGCAAGCTTAGTTTTCGTGGTCTAACCACGAAATTTCACTATCAATTGATACAGATCACTACTCAGTTGCGACAGAAATCCCTGCCATTCGCCCTTAAACCATGTACATGCCGCCATTCACATGCAAAGTTTCGCCTGTGATGTAAGCGGCTGAGTCCGAGGCCAAAAAGAGCACTGCATTGGCAATTTCTTGCGCTTGCCCTAATCGTTCCATCGGAACCTGTGACATGATAGCTTTTTGCTGCTCTTCGGTCAGCTCATCTGTCATATCGGTCTGGATAAATCCAGGAGCGATAGCATTAACTGTAATTTGACGAGATGCAACCTCTCTTGCAAGAGATTTTGTAAATCCAATCAAACCCGCCTTTGCTGCCGAGTAGTTAACTTGACCTGCATTGCCCATGGTGCCTACCACTGAACCGATATTGATGATTCGGCCAAAGCGCTTTTTCATCATGGTACGCATCACAGGTTTTGACAGTCTAAATAACGATGTCAGGTTGGTGTCGATAATATCCTGCCATTCATCATCTTTCATCCGCATCAGCAGATTATCACGGGTTATACCCGCGTTGTTGACTAGAATATCAACATCACCCGCTTTTTCTTTGATCGAGGCGAATAAATGTGTAACAGATTCACTATCTGTGACATTAAGCACTAAACCAAAACCTTTGTCACCCAGATATTCTTGGATAGCCGCAGCGCCCTTCTCACTGGTTGCGGTTCCAATAACCACTGCACCCGCTTCGACCAGTGTCTCAGCGATCGCACGGCCAATACCGCGGCTCGCACCTGTCACCAAAGCCACTTTGCCTGTTAAATTCAGGTTGAAACTCATATAAACTCCTTACTCAGTTAATGCTGCTAATGAAGCAACATCATTAACCGCTTGGGCTGATAGTGATTTATTAATTCGTTTTGCTAATCCTGTCAATACTTTACCAGGACCACATTCCACCAGTTGGGTAATGCCTTTTTGGGCCATTAGCTCAACAGTTTCGCTCCAGCGGACAGGACAATATAACTGACGCACTAACGCATCTTTAATGTCATCAGCAGAGGTGGGTGATGCCACATCAACGTTATTAATCACTGTAATTGTTGGGGTATTAAACTGTACATCGTTTAATGCCACGGCCAGTTTATCCGCCGCAGGTTTCATTAATGCGCAGTGTGATGGCACGCTGACAGGTAAAGCCACCGCCATTTTAGCGCCCGCTGCTTTACAAGCTGCTGCAGCGCGCTCAACTGCGTCTTTTTGACCAGCAATGACCACTTGACCAGGACTGTTAAAGTTAACTGGACTCACCACGTCACCTTGAGCCGCTTCGGCGCAGGCATTAGCGATACTCTCGTTGTCCAAACCGATAATCGCATACATAGCACCCGTGCCAGCTGGAACCGCTTGCTGCATCAGTTGACCACGTAATTCCACCAACTTAATCGCGTCTTTAAAATCCATCACACCGGCGCAAACTAAAGCAGAATACTCGCCTAAGCTGTGACCCGCTAGTATAGCAGGCATAGGTTTGCCTGAAGCCACGTAGGTACGCCAAATCGCCACGCTCGCCGCTAATAGGGCTGGTTGAGTTTTATCGGTTTCATTTAAGCTTTCAACAGGACCTTGCTGAACCAATGCCCACAGATCATAACCTAAGACGTCACTCGCCTCAGCAAAGGTTTGTCCAACAACAGCATGAGATTCGGCAAGCTCGGCTAACATGCCTAGGGCTTGTGAACCTTGGCCCGGAAATACAAAAGCAACATTTTCCATATTCAAATTACCTATGGCTAACTTAATTTATTGAAAAATCATGTGGAACACACATGTAGAACTTAGAAACGAATGAGCGCACTGCCCCACGCAAATCCAGCACCAAAGGCCTCAAGCAGCAGTAGTTGTCCGCGCTGAATACGGCCATCACGTACGGCTTCATCCAATGCAATGGGCACTGACGCGGCAGAAGTATTACCGTGTTTAGCTAAGGTCAATACGACTTTATCAAGACTCATATCGAGCTTTTTAGCGGTAGCATTGATAATTCGGAAGTTGGCTTGATGAGGCACTAACCAGTCAATTTCTGACTTATCGATATTGTTAATGCGTAACGTCTCAGTCACCACATGGGACAATTGAGTCACAGCCACTTTAAAGACATCGTTACCTTTCATGGTCATAAAACCGACCGCTTCAGAGGTTTCGCCTTTTCGTGGTGGGAAAGCGC
The DNA here is from genome assembly GCF_019345515.1 of Shewanella sp. NKUCC06_TVS. Lineage (NCBI taxonomy): Bacteria > Pseudomonadati > Pseudomonadota > Gammaproteobacteria > Alteromonadales > Shewanellaceae > Shewanella > Shewanella sp. NKUCC06_TVS. Next base: position 36,056 of record NZ_JAHKQX010000021.1, read on the forward strand.
ATTTCAATAAGTCACCTTGGCGACCGTCGGCATAAATGTGGGTCGAAATGATCCCTGGTGTTTCGGATGCGCCTATCACAACCGCGCCCGCACCATCACCAAATAAAATAATCGTTGAACGATCTTCTGGCTCACATAAGCGAGACAGTACATCGGCACCAATCACTAATACTTTTTTAGCCGCGCCTGTTTTTACAAATTGATCGGCAACAGATAAAGCATAAACAAAGCCTGAACACGCCGCTGCGATATCAAAAGCTGGAATGGTATGCACGCCAAGCATGGCTTGAATTTCACAGGCCGCAGCCGGAAAAGCATTGGGAGCACTGGTGGTGCCGCAAACGATCATGTCTAAATCTGATGCTTCTATGCCAGCCATTTCTAGCGCTTTTAATGCCGCTTGGTAGCCCATAGTTGAAACGGTTTCATCGAAAGCCGCAATGCGACGTTCTGATATACCTGTACGTTCAACAATCCATTGGTCAGTGGTTTCCACCATTTTTTCCAAATCTTGATTGCTACGCACCTGCACCGGTAGATAACTACCAGTTCCGAGAATTTTTGTATGCATAAGGAGAGATCAGTTATTTATATCTAAAAGAATCGACTCCAAACGATCTTTTATCATTTCAGGGAGTCGACGTTGAGCTTCCGTTACTGCCAAACTAATTGCTTGTAAATAGGCAGTTTCATCCGCGTTTCCATGGCTTTTTACAACTATTCCGCGCAATCCTATCAGACTTGCACCGTTATAGTGGTCGGGGTTCATCTGACTAAGGACCGCCTGGATACGAGGGGCGATAAGTTTAGCCAGAAAACGAACGAATAAACCTTGGGTTAGTCCCCGTTTTAACTGATGTACTAATAACTTGGCAATACCTTCTGAGGTCTTGAGCGTGATGTTACCCACAAACCCATCACAAACAATCACATCCACATTACCGGAATAGATTTCATCCCCTTCGATAAAACCTGTGTAATTGATTTGTTCTGTGTGTTGCAGCAACTGCGCGGCTTGCTGAACTTGGTCATTACCTTTAATTTCTTCAACGCCCACATTGAGCAAGGCGACTTTTGGCCGAGATTTCTTATCTACCGCTTCGCACAGGACTGAGCCCATCACGGCAAACTGAAATAAGGTTTCAGAGTCACAGGAAATATTCGCGCCCAAATCCAACAAATAAACCGGTTTTTGAGTCACCGCAGGTAAACAACTAACTAATGCGGGTCGATCAACACCAGGCAAGGTCTTCAGCAATACTTTCGCCATTGCCATCAGCGCCCCTGTGTTACCGGCACTCACACACGCTTGTGCGCGGTCGTCACGCACTAACTCAATAGCCAATCGCATGGAACTGTTTTTACGTGTACGCAAGGCATGCACAGGCCTATCGGACATACTAACGACTTCATCGGTATGAATGATTTCTATGCGCGAAAGTAAACTCGCTTCGGCTTGACGTAGATAGACATCAATTTCAGTCTTGTCACCGACTAAAATGATTTTAAGAAAAGAATGTAATTGTAGTGCCCGCAAGGCTGCAGGCACCGTGACGTGGGGGCCATGATCACCACCCATTGCATCTAACGCAAGCGTCAGATTCGTCATTAGGAAACCAACAAATTACTTGTTGATTACCTTTTTACCGCGATAGAAGCCATCTGCAGTCACATTGTGACGCATATGGATTTCACCGCTGGTAGCGTCTACAGACAGCTGAGCAGTGCTCAGTGCGTCATGTGAACGGCGCATTCCGCGCTTTGAACGTGATTTTTTGTTCTGTTGTACAGCCATTGGCCTGTCTCCTCGATTACTTGCTCTTCAGTTTTTCTAACACTGCAAACGGATTTGGACGCTCCTCTTGAGCGGGTTCTATCTCGCCTACAACCATGTCTTTAGATCCTGCACTGCAATCAATTTCTTGATGCATTGGGATTATCGGCATAGCGACTATCAATTCATCTTCGATCAATTGATGTAGACGCACTTCGCCAATTTCATTGCACTCAATTGGGTCATACGCATCCGGGAGCTCATCGATTTCTGCCTTAGTCCGACATGGACCAAAACAAAACTCGACCGTAACCTCAGTGGTAAATAGTGTCATGCAACGTTGACATATCAGAGTGAGCTCCGTCACAGCCTTCCCTTTCAGGTAGACTATCCCCTGTAAATCTACGCCACATTCAAGCGACACTGCCACATCGGAACAGTCGCCGGCACATAACTCAGTTAATCTTTTCAGTTGCACACCAGGAACAACGCCCTGATAAACTAGGCGACTCGAGGCGGCGCGAAATGGATCAATTGAAACCGGTATCTTTACTGTTTGCATAAGGCGCGCATATTATAGTTTGAAAACGCTAGAGTCAAAGAAAAAATACTAACTTAAGTCCCAGTTTGCGACTTAAGCCTTTCCCCTGCCCCAACATTGAAATTGACGGAAGCGAAATAGTACCCAAGCATGGGGCCGCATACAAGCGCAAGCCGCCTAAAATAGTCGCATTCATTGAAAAGAAACCGTAAAAGACGAAACTCTTGCACTCTCGCGCATTGATTGGTCACAATATGAGTCACTCTTTTGCGGATATCTCATTATGCCAACCCCATTAATCTTAGCTTCGACGTCTGTATACCGACAATCTTTACTGCAAAAACTCGGGTTACCCTTCGAATGCTGCAATCCTAATATTGACGAAACGGCGTATCTCGAAGAATCGGCCCATGCTTTAGTGCTGCGATTAGCCAAAGCAAAAGCCGTCGCGGGGGCAGAACAATTCCCCGACGGTCTGATTATTGGCTCCGATCAAGTTGCCGTCATTGATGGCAAGATTATCGGTAAACCCCATCATTTTAATAATGCCGTCGCGCAGCTCACTCAAGCCTCAGGCAAGGCCATCACCTTTTATACTGGTCTTGCACTCTATAATGCCAAAACTGGCGCTATGACCGCTGAGGTTGAACCCTTTACGGTTCATTTTAGGCACCTTAGCCATTCGCAGATTGTGGCCTACATAGAAAAGGAAGAGCCTTATTATTGCGCAGGGAGTTTTAAGAGCGAAGGTTTAGGTATCGCGTTATTTACAGCGCTCGAAGGTCGCGATCCCAATACCTTAGTTGGCTTACCACTGATATTACTGACGGAAATGCTGTTAGCCCAAGGTGTAGACGTTCTCGCTTAAACGTTTACCAAGGCTTTGCTCTATTTGCTCAGTTTATTGAATCAATGACGCGCATCAAAAATACCGAGCTACTGAGTCGTTTCATCGACGAGAAGATGAGACGTAAATAAAAGTGATAAGGAAGTCTCATGCGCAGCGGCATGTATTGCCGCTCCAGCATTAAATAGCAGTGTTAGAGGTATTGCAGTAATTGCTTTGGTGAATCTATCAAGGCGATAGGTTTTGCCCGCAGCAACTTTTCGGCACTGTGAGCGCCATAGGTCACGCCAACGCTATCAATCCCAGCATTGGCCGCCATGGTTAAATCCAGCAGAGAATCACCCACCATTAAGGCTCTGTTCGGTGCTATATTCAATTCTTTCAGCAAGCTTGAGATCATTTCAGGGTGGGGTTTGCTGTGCACTTCATCGGCGCAGCGTGACGCAACAAAGTATCGACCTAAGCCTGTTTGCTCAAAGACGCGATCAAGTCCCGCACGGGCTTTACCAGTTGCGACGGCTAACTTATAGCCTTGGCTATACAAGTCATCGATTAATGCAGGAGTTTGTACAAACAAGGGCGTTGGCGTGGTGTCTAAATGCAAATATTGTACTTTAAACTCAGCGCGCATCTGCTGATATTGATCATTTTCGCCTTGGCTGAATGCATTATTAGAATGTAGAAGCTGAGAATATACAGAAGAAGCGCTGCAATTAAGCCCCTGTGGGAACAGGACTCGCAGCGCTTCTGTCATAGAAAGACCAATAATATCGCGAATGTCACTTTCAGTTGGGATAGGTAACTGCAATGCCTTAGCCATATTTTCAATACAAGTGATAATTTTACCGATGGAATCCATCAGAGTGCCATCCCAATCGAAAATCACTAAATCATATTGCTTTATCTTCATCCTTGAAACCTATCCCCGTCGATTACGCACGCTTTAACTTATCGAGTAATTGCGACAAATTTTCATCTAAAGGCGCTGAAACCCGCATCACTTCATCATTTTCTGGATGAATGAACATCAATTCAGCGGCATGTAAAAAGAGTCGAGTTAAGCCTAATCCACGCATGCTATCGTCAAACCCTTGCTCGCTGTACTTATCATCACAGGCGATTGGATGACCGGTAAATTGACAATGCACCCGAATTTGATGGGTACGTCCAGTGACAGGGCTTGCCTTCACTAAAGTACAACCTTGGTAACGCTGCATAATTTTAAAGCGCGTTTCTGAAGGCTTACCCTCAGCATTAACGCGCACTATGCGCTCACCGGATTTAAGGGTGATCTTCAATAAAGGCTGTTTAACGGCTTTATCTTGAGCAGACCATTCACCTTTAACTAAGGCCAAATAGTCTTTCTGCATCTTTTTATACCGAAGCTGATCATGCAGATGTTTAAGCGCGCTACGCTTTTTCGCCACCAATAACACGCCCGAAGTATCTTTATCGAGACGATGTACTAGCTCTAAAAACTTTTGTTGAGGACGCAGTGAACGCAATGCTTCAATCACACCGTAATCGACTCCACTACCACCATGCACGGCAATGCCAGCAGGTTTATTCAGCACGATCAAATGATTGTCTTCATGCAAAATACGATCTTCGAGTTGCGAGACTTTACTTAAGTTCGCCGATGGTGCGGTACGGTTATCCGGCTCTGCCACGCGAACTGGCGGAATACGTACTATGTCGCCAATCTGCAACTTGTACTCGGGTTTGATGCGTTTCTTATTCACTCGAACCTCGCCCTTGCGGACAATGCGATAGATCATGCTTTTCGGCACGCCCTTCAGCTTGGTCATTAAGTAGTTATCGATACGCTGTTCGAAGTGATCTTCATCAATCGTGATCAACTGAACCTGTTGTGGGGTGGATTCTATATTCATGATGCGCCATCTAATTATAACGGTCGCCATTGTACAACAACTGAGAAGAATTGTGCCTTTCCATTGCTGAATTTTTTGATTATTGCTATATTTCACCAGCGATTAGGGATAAGCCGTGAATAAAGTGTTCACAACGCCCTGATCCCAAGCGGAAAATTTAACGGATAAAAAAAGATTTTCTTGATAGCAAATCATTGATTTGCAAATCGTATACAGAGTAAAAATACCACAAATGCGTTTTTTACGATTAAATCGAGAAAGTCACCTTACTTTAATAAGGTTTACCCTAGGTTTTCCTCCCCGATTTCGAAGGATATTTTAACTTGTCGTCAGACAAACCGATTCGACTTGGGCATTACCGGAACGAAACTAAAGAATTTATGGGGTTGGTTGATGTTTTACAACGAATTCCTTGTTTTTGTAATCATTAAAAAATAAGCCATAAATAGGATGCGACACGCAGCGACTGCGTCTAACAGTAATGCGCACCTCTTGCCTAGCCACCAGCCGTGAGGCTCAGTTGACCTACTGCTAGGCCCGTAATGCAGCGAAGCGCGATGTTTGATGACCTCTATTTAAAGAAGAATGACGTCATCATGAAACGTATGTTAATCAATGCAACTCAATCAGAAGAGTTGCGTGTTGCCCTTGTTGATGGGCAACAACTGTATGATCTAGACATTGAAAGCCCAGGTCATGAGCAAAAAAAATCAAACATTTACAAAGGTAAAATTACCCGAGTAGAACCGTCTTTAGAAGCCGCTTTCGTCGACTACGGTGCCGATCGTCACGGCTTTTTGCCACTGAAAGAAATCGCTAGAGAATATTTCCCGAAGGGATATTCGTTCCAAGGTCGCCCAAATATCAAAGAAGTGGTCAGTGAAGGACAGGAAGTTATTGTCCAAATTGACAAAGAAGAACGCGGCAATAAAGGTGCAGCCTTAACGACCTTCATCAGCCTTGCAGGCTCTTACTTAGTATTAATGCCAAACAACCCACGTGCTGGCGGGATTTCTCGTCGTATCGAAGGTGATGAACGCACTGAGCTAAAAGAAGCGATGGCTGACTTAGAAGTGCCTGCGGGCATGGGTCTTATCGTGCGTACTGCGGGTGTAGGCAAAGAATCTGCCGAGTTAAAGTGGGACTTAAAAGTTCTACAACACCACTGGGCGGCGATCACCGAAGCTTCACAAGTTAAAGGCGCACCTTTCTTAATTCACCAAGAAAGCAATGTGATAGTTCGCGCTATTCGTGACTATTTACGCCGTGACGTGGGCGAAATCCTCATCGATCATCCACGTATTTTTGAAGAAGCGAAGCAACATATCGCCTTAGTTCGCCCTGATTTCGTTGAGCGCGTAAAACTGTACGAAGCTGAAGTGCCATTATTCACTCACTTCCAAATCGAATCACAAATTGAATCCGCCTTCCAACGCGAAGTGCGTCTGCCATCTGGCGGTTCGATTGTTATCGACCCAACTGAAGCCTTAACCTCAATCGATATCAACTCTGCCCGTGCCACTAAAGGCGGCGATATTGAAGAAACAGCACTTAACACTAACCTCGAAGCCGCCGATGAAATTGCCCGTCAATTGCGTCTCCGCGACTTAGGTGGCTTAGTGGTTATCGACTTTATCGATATGACGCCAGTGCGTCATCAACGTGAAGTTGAAAACCGTTTACGTGATGCTGTGCACCATGATCGTGCTCGCGTGCAGTTAGGTCGCATATCTCGTTTCGGTTTGATGGAAATGTCACGTCAACGTCTGCGCCCCTCTTTAGAAGAATCTGCAGCGCATATCTGCCCTCGCTGTCATGGCCAAGGCACGATTCGCAGTACCGAGTCTTTAGCACTGTCAATTTTACGTTTGATGGAAGAAGAAGCCATCAAAGAAAACACCTCACAAATCGAAGCGATTGTGCCTGTGGATGTTGCAGCTTTCTTGTTAAACGAGAAACGCAAAGCCATTCGCATCACAGAACAGCGTCACGATGTCGAAGTGTATGTGATACCTGACGCACACATGATGACGCCTGATTACCGCGTGATCCGTCACCGTAGTGATGATGAAATCAGTGAATCAAGCTATAAGCGTATAGAGCATCCTGAAGCCAAATTGTATGAGCCACGCAAACTGGAACGTACTGCGGCGCCTATTCCGGCATTAAAAGGTTTTGCAGCGCCACAAAAAGTAGAACAAGCCCCATCACCAACGGTGAAAGTTGAAGCGCCACAACCAGGCTTCTTCAGCAAGCTTGTGAGTGCAATCAGTGCCATGTTTGCGCCAAGTGAAAAAGCTGAACCCGTAAAAGTTGTTGAAACTAAAGCAACTGATACCAGTGCGGCTAACGCAAATCGCCGTAACCGTCGTAATGACACTCGCCGCCCACGCAATGCCCAAGATGCCGACAAAGCAAAAGAAGGCACTCGTGAGCCGCGTAGCCGCAATCCAAAAAAGCCGACTGATGCAGTAGTCAGCACACAAGAACGTCCAGTACGCGAAAAAGAAGAAGCGGCTAAACGTCCAGCTAAAGCTGAACCGAAGCCACGCGTACAAGCGCCAAAAGATGTTGTTGCCGACATTGAAGCAGATGATGCCCCTAAGCAAGAAGTCGCCCGCGAGCGTCGTCAGCGCCGTAACATGCGTCGTAAGGTGCGTATCGATAATGGCCATAATACGCCAGATAATGCGATCCCAATTGCACCTGAAGATGCCGCAGAAGTGTTAGCGGAAATTGCAGCCCTTAACGCCGCAGCGGCAAGTACTATCAGTGTTAATGCCAAAGCTGAAGTCATTGCACAAACGCCAGTAGAAACTAAAGCACCAAGAACACGTCGCCAGCCTCGTAAAGAAGCCGCACCCGCTCAAGAAGCGCAAGAAAATATTGTGCTAGAAGAGACAACTGTAATTTCTACTGTAGTAGAAACACCTGCGGTTGATGCTGTTAACACAGCTGAAAACACCTTAGTTGACACAGCAGCTCATACTGTAGCAGCGGATGCATTATCGCAAGATAGCGAAGTTGATTCAGACAACGAAAATGCTAATGCTGATGATCAATCAAAACGCGAGCAAAGAGATGGTCAACGTCGTAGCCGTCGTAGCCCTCGTCACCTTCGTGCAGCGGGTCAACGTCGTCGTCGCGACGAAGATGACCAAGGGACATCAACCCCAGCGCAATTTGTTCCAAATGACGAATTAGGTGCTGACCAAGAGTACCCAAGCGAAATCGTCAGTGTTCGAGTGGAAACTCCTGTTGTTGCAACTCAAACAACAGCGGTAACTGAACCGGCCGTTAAAACTGCTGACGTCGAAATAGCTGAAACAAGTGCAACTCCAGCTGTTGAAGCTCCTGCTGTTGTTAAAGTAAAAACAAAAGTTGAGCCTCAGCCTCAAGCAAATGACGTTGCAGCAGTTGAAACTCAGCAAGTTGAAACTAAACCTGTTGTGACTCAAACCACTGAAACGAAAGTGGAAGAGCCAAAGGCTGCTGACGTAAAAGTTGACCTTGCGTCAATCGTTGAAACTCAGGTGACCAGCGTTACTGCTGAAGCCGTAGTCGCTGCAGTCCCTTCAGTTGAAAGCTCAGTGACTAAATCAGTAGCAGAACACAAAGCTGAAGTAGTTAAAACCGAAACACTTGTCGAGCCAAGTGTTGCACCGAGCGCTGAAGTAAAAGAAGCCGTGAAAGCAACAGCCTCTGCGCCAATGGCCAGACCGGCAGCTATCGCTAAGCCTCAAGCCACAATACAAACGGCTCCAACAACACCGCAAACCACGGATGCAGTTATTGTCAGCAAGCCGAAAGCCGCCAGCCGCTTTGGCTCTATGGTGTCTTCGGATATGACCAAGCCTGTCGTTGAGGTGAGAGAACAAGTGGCAGTCCCTAAAGGACGAGAGTATGAGAATACTGCGAACGAAGAGTCTACTGCCAAAATCAAACTCGCTAATGGTGCAGAGTCGGATATGGCGCGTCCATAATCACTTAAGCTAAACCAGAAAAGCCATGCAATTGCATGGCTTTTTTATTTACACTGTAATACTCCACAATATTTAAATTTAGCTCTATCCATTTTTCGGCTTAATCGTAGTCCCCTTGAATAACATAACTCATCAAAAGATCCTCAGTATATAGTTATCAACTTTAAGTATTCTTGTATTGTCACTAACGTCACATTAGAAGCAATAAACATGCTAACAAAATATTAGGCCAATACCGCCAGTAGAAAGGGCACTTAATCCATTTAGTGCTAACTGTAGACCCTCCTTTATAAGTTAGGGAAACTAGTCGAGGGAGAGCATTATCCCGCTATAAAGTGGCCGATAATTAAGTTGGATTAGCAGTCTAAAGCTTCTGTCAGAAATACTTAAATGTACGAAATGCAAGGCATCTCAATAGCAATATTCGTTTTTTGGTCGGCTCCAAAACACATCATAAATAAGCTAATGTTCTTTAATATCAAGCACTAAACGCTTTACCAGCCTCAAATCTTTACTACAAGGCTTTCAGCCTTAGGTGCAGCTTAGTATATGTAGGATGACTAAGTGCAAGAAATGTAAATGCACCAATAATATTCGGCAATATCTGAAGTCACTGATTTACAACAAATGAATGATTAGACACATTCGCGTTCGACATTGAATATAAGATTACGCAAAAACTAAACTCTATAAGAGCAAGCGTTAAGAGTTAGTATATAAAGGAATTGAATGTTAAAGGGGTAAAAATAAGGAGAGTGTATCAAATGGTTTTATTGAAAATCTTGGAGATATCAGAATTGGGTTCTAACAGAGAAAGATTAGAGGATTAACTTCAGATTTAAGCATTAAATTAATGCGACATGTTAAGTGGATCTCGTCGCTTTACTGGATTCAACAATCTAAACTAAATGAAATTTCATCTTTCGCAAAAATAAAAAGAGCCACGGAATTAACCATAGCCCTTTAATCCATTGCTATCAGCTCTAGGCTAACAGCACTGAAAATTAACCAATGATAGTTACGTTTTCAGCTTGTGGACCTTTTTGACCTTGAGTCACAGTGAAAGACACTTTTTGGCCTTCATCAAGAGTTTTGAAACCGTCAGAGTTGATCGCACGGAAGTGTACGAATACATCTGGACCAGATTCTTGCTCAATGAATCCGAAACCTTTGTCAGAGTTGAACCACTTAACAACACCAGTAACTTGAGACATAATATAAATCCTGTAAATAAAAAATTAAAGCCTTAACGGCGGGTGGAGCTGGAAAATGCCGGTATTACTTATGTTTACAGGACGAACTGGTCGTATTGAACACATAAATATAAGCCCAACCTTCAAGCTGATAAGACTATAAACCATTCTAAAGATAAGTCAACACACTGCGACACTTTGGATTATTTATTTTGCCTAAATCTACTTTACGGTTTTGCAACCGGCTAGCAGAACACTAGGTTCATGCTGTTTAGCAAGTACAGTTAAGCATTTTAAATAATTTATTTCAATAGCTTAATCTTATCGCTTACTTTGAAATCCGATGCACTTCAATTTGGAAATCCAATTCACAGTTCAGTCCTTGCAACGCAAATGCTTGCTTTTGGGCATGAGTAAACTTCCAAGCATAGGGCGTCATTTCTAAAAAATGAGCAATATGTTCACTGTTTGCCAGTTCTAACTGGGAGATTAAGCGCTCCTGATGAAGACACTCAAATCCAGCAATATGCGCTGTGGAAACGGGATGTAATCTTGGCTCAGCATAAATTTGTTGTTTCAACGCAAAATGGTGTAAAGGTCCCGGAGAAACCGTTATCAGTAAGCCTCCATCAGCCATAATCCGTTGTAACTCTTCTACTTTTGAAGGGGCATAAATACGAATGGCAAGATCGACACTTTGGGATGCGATTGGCATTTCATAGGCACTTGCGACACAAAATTGCAAATTAGGGTAACGTTTAGCTGCATATTTAATTGCAGACTTAGAAATATCTATACCTTGTAAATTGCAATCATGGTGCTGGCTCAACACATGGAATAAACGTTGACTGTAGTACCCTTCCCCACAGCCTATATCGAGGATTTGTTTTGCTTCGACACCAAACTCAAGCGCGAGCTCATTCACTCTATCACTCAAACCTTGATAGTAACCCGCGTTTAAAAATTCACGCCGAGCAAACATCATCTGTTTATTATCACCAGGATCTTTTGAGTTTTTCTTCTGTACAGGTAATAAGTTGACATAGCCTTCTTTGGCCATATCAAACTTATGTTGCTGTAAACAACCCCAAGTTCGCTCCGTTAACGTCAGTGGGGCGGCACACAGGGGACATAAATAATGCATAATGGACTCTTATCATTTAGCTAAATTTGGGTAAAAAGTTTATGTTTCGTCTTCCATCAATCGATCTACCATCAGGGTCAATTCCGGTGAAGCGAGTAATTCATAACACTCTAATTTTCTTAATAGCTTATCAGTGTTATCAACATCATTAGCAGCGCGGCTGTAGTTTGGTCGCTCAAACATATGGGTATAGGTTCTAAATAACCATTGTTGTTTCTGCAGTAGCAAGGGATCGATCCTTAATACTTCATCAGCAAGGCTGGCGTGACATTGACCAAGCTCCCCGCGAATAAACGACTGCAATTCTAATCTAACCTGCTCGATTTCGGTCATGTAAATTGCAAGAGATTCAGATGATGCGGCATAGTCGTAGTGCCTTGCTAACAGTGCTTTAGCAACCATTAACGCTTTGGGCTCGTGCAAAACCCGCAAATCCGCTTCTAAGGGTACTAACTCAAACTTTGAATTGGCTTGTAAGGCAAAAGTTAAGTCATTATCTGCACCTAAATGACGAGTCGTGTCTAAGGTAAAAGATACACCTCGCCTCAATTCAGCCGCACAAAATTTCGCAGCAGTTCCCATCCGTGTATAAAGCCTAAAACCTTGCCCAATGCTGCGGGTTATTGGCGTATTGAAAGCCTGAGGGCTTTGCGGTAACGATTCGACCTTAAGACCCATAAACGGCTGGAAGCGGATGACTATATTTTGCTGAATTCCGGCTTCAGCTATGACGATAATCTCTAGTAAAGGGGCATTGATCGCCTGTGACACAATAAAATCACTCACATCGTCGGGTAGCCGTAATGTGAGTATTGATGCCTTTTCAATATCAAGCACCATAGGTTCATTTAGAAATTGATGGTACATAAGACATTATTCTCCTATTTAACCGCAATTGTACCGTCCAATACCAATTAAAATCACCCCGTAAACCATTACCATCGCAAGATATGACTTAATCTTCATGATGCCGTAAATCGGCATTCGAGAAATAGTAGTGACATTGCGTGGTAGCATATTTATGCCTCCAGTGATCTATAACGTTAAGCACAGGAAGATGTAAGTGACGTATACAATGAACTTCACGTAACCATTCACCCAATGTAAAACTCACGATGCACCCTGCCCAGAAAGTGACGAGCCTAGTCAGCATTGTTAGACATCGCTCGGCTTAGCACCAGAAAACCATTCGGTATGCTGGTCACCTTGACGGCCAAAATAGGTTACACGTTTACCTCGCAAAAACACGAAATAACCTTGAACTCCAGCATTCATAGCGCGCTGGCAGAAAAGCCGAAATGTTTGCCCATGCTGCTGACTATCCAAGATGGCAGCTCTGAGTTCAATCACATTAAAATTTTCAGCAATTAATGGAAGCCACTCAAATGATAAAGATGCTTGCACTGTAGAACCTGCTGCGCTATAGAAAGTAAATGACTTCGTGGCATAGTCTAAATAGTAATACTCGACACCTTCAGCAATAAGATTGCCGACAATTTGAGGAAATGGTATTAATCCAGACAAGGTTGCTTGTGCAGATTCTAAAATTTTATCCGAGTTCATTGATGTCCTCTCTGGGTCTTGAGTGGTCAATTTATATGTTTAACATCAGCAGTAGAGCCAAAGTGATAGCACTGTAAAAACCTGGAGCATGCGCCGGCGCTGGTTAAACGCTCAAAGCACGTTCTCATAAATGATTAACGCAATAAACACGACCTTCAAACTTCCCCCAAAATCGTTGCCAGACTACAAACACGTTTATGCATATATAACGTAAAGCCATATTAAAAACACTATGGCTAAACAACATAAGGACTTTAAAATATTCTGCGAGCCACTCGCACCCAGTGCCAACACCGTTGGGCTGTCTAAATTGATTTACAACTCACATAAACCCAAACTAAAAAAATATATCATTTACGCTTATCATCTGTTTCTTTATCCCGCAAGCCATCTAGGCTACTGCTAAAATAAGCACACCGAATCAATTTCAACCTCTAGCAATGAGTTTATTGATGGATAATTTACAGCGACTGGGCATTATTTTTTGTATTCTTTCCCTGTGGGTCTTGGCAAACATACCCGTCACTTCTGCTAATGATCAATTCATTATCAATCAGTCAGAATCCAAGCTTGATCACAGATATCAGTATACTTATGACCTTTTACAATTAGTTATTGATGTAACCAAAGCCGATTTTGGTGAAGCATCACTACAAGTCTCAGATCTAATAATGAGTCGAAATCGTATCTTCAGAGCATTACAAGAGGGTGAAACCATCAATGTTATTGCAGAAGCCTCTAACCTACAGTGGAATAAACAGCTTATTCCAATAAAAATTCCCATTAGAAAAGGCATTCAAGGATTTAGAATTTTTATTATTAAAAAGGAAAATGTACCTAGGTTAGCTCAAATCACCTCGCTAGCGCAGTTAACTGCTCTTGATACTGGTTCAGGTAGCCAATGGTCAACTAAAGTTGCCATGCAACAAGCAGGATTTAAGATTATAGAAAGCAATCAATATGACAGTTTATTTAATATGTTATCAAAAGGACGGTTTATAACATTTGGCCGCGGAGTGAATGAAGTCTTTCAAGAGGTTAAGCAGTTTAATCAACAATATCCAGATCTCGTTGTTGATGAAAGCATCATGCTACATATTCCGCTAGCGACATATTATTATGTTTCACCTAACAAACCTCGCTTAGCTCAGCGAATACAAATTGGCCTCCAGAGAATTATCGATAATGGTCAATTTGACCAGTTATTTTATCAACGCCATTGCGATTTTTTGATAAAAAGTAAATTGAATCAACGATTATTTTTTAAAATTGACAATCCTTTTATATCTGAATCAGAAATGACTTCCATTGTCGGTAAAGATTTCTTACTCAATCCAATGGATGACTTTTCCATATTATGTAAGAAATATCATTGAATAGGCTTCATCAGATAAACGCTTAGGGTCCGTCATGACTTAAAAACATCTCTCGGAAAATAGGATAAAAAACAGCAAATCGCGGCTTGAATTGAAGGAGGTTAGATTTTTGGCCTTGGGTATCAAGAAATCAAACGAAAACCTTCAAGGGCATTAGCCTTGAAGGAAACTTTTTTAGAATTGCACTCTGACACCAATAGCCGCTGAGCGACCTGGCATAGGGGATAAATGCCTTAGGAAACTGTTATGTGGGCGCGCATCTACATCGGTAAGATTATCTAAGCTTAGGTAGAATTGAGTCGGCACTTTCGAAATGACTTGATCTAAAGTGATATTGGCTCCGAGCAAAGCATAAGATTCAGAGGGCCTCTCAAATCTGCTAACGTCACTTTGTGAATGATAGCGAACATAATCGATGGACACAGTAAGCGCATCATACTGCCAATTTAGTGAAGTGCCTGTTTTGGATTGTGGTGTACGAGGCATTGAAGTGCCTTCTAAGCTACGGCGAAAGAATTCGTCCCGCTCACCAGTGAGAGGTGGACGAGTACTAAAGATGTCGTAACTACCATCGTATTGATATCGAGGAGTATTTCTCACTCTGTCAGTAAATGCGCTGAGTTCAAAAACTCCCCACCTTTGCCACGGGAAGGTATAGATAGCTTGTACCTCTAACCCTTGATTGTTTGTATCTGCTTGGCGCCATTCACGAACATAAGTACCATTACGCTCAAGGCCTGTACTACCAAGATAAATAAAATCATTGAATTGATTTTGATACCAACTTGCCATTAGCTGTAAATCGGCGATTTTAGCGGTGGTATTTATTTCAAAGGAGTGATTAATTTCCTTTTTAAGATTTGAGCTGCCCTGTTCTTCAATTAACAGAGCATAGTGTGGGTTACTGGCGTAAAGCTCATTCATTTCAGGAGCACGCTCGGCATGAACGTAATTGACTCGTGTTGACCAATTTTGCAATATGTCCCATTGCAGTGATCCTGAGTAGCTTTGGAGATAAAAATTTCTATCTTTAACATTCGCTCCTGAGCCTCGACCTACCTTGTAACCCTCTGCGTTTACTTGGTGCTTAATCGCATCATAACGACCTCCAAACTCAAAAGTAACCGGACCAAAGTGCAGGGTTTGTAGCGTATAGGCTGCATAGTTTTGACTATCGACATCAGGCATGTAATTGTCATAGCCCTCCCCTTTATAGGCTTTAGTGTCGTACTGTAATCCTAAGACACCATCGAAGTTTGATGTCCAACTATGATAGAGCTTAGGGCTAATGACCCAAGAGGTAAGTTCGAATTGGTTGACGGATACCTCTGCCATATGCTCATCATCGACTTGATTCGAATAGGCGCCATCGAGGCTAAATGAGTTTATCCAATTGTCATCCCAGTTTTCGACATACTTCATATCTACGCGATCACCACGGGAGAAAATTCGAATATTACCCCGTTGATCAAAATCCACTGGTGCGCTGCTGCCACGACGCATAAATCCCGGAATACCGCGATGAGTGTCCGTATAACCGTAAGCCAAACCCAAAAGACGTTGTTGGCCAGTGTAGCTTCCGCCTGCCGAGAATGATGATGTGTGGTGGCTGCTGTTAAGCACAGTGCCATTACTGTCTATTGAGTAGTCGGTGATAATTTGTTGTTCTAAAGGTGTAGCATCTTCATAACGTTTTAATTGATTGTTCATCTGCCACACAGGTTGCGCATATTTGATTTGGCATAGATCGGCAAACTGTGCGGCACCTACGACTTTTGACCACGTTTTACAATCGCTGTCTTTAGAATATCCAGGAATATCGTAGTCACCACGGTCTTTGTTGATCATATTAAGCGCAAAGTTAAAAGATTCATTCCCTGCGGTAAGTTTTGCCAGTGCGGTACTTGTACTATTGAAGCCAGCTTTCACTTCAGCGCGGCTGTTAAACCCATTGATTGGACTTAATGGAATACGACCATCTTGGAGATCAACAATGCCTGCCATCGCTTGCCCACCATAGGCAATCACAGCTGTAGGACCTTTAATGACCAAGATACTGTCAGCAAGAAAGGGCTCGATGGGGATGTATTGATCCTCACTCACCGACGACATATCCTCAACTTGAGTTCCATTGAGCAACATTTTAACCCTGTTTCCACCAAATCCACGGATTTGTGGCCTACCCGATGAGCTACCAAAAAAACCACTGTCTACCCCCGGTAATTGGCTTAAAGTTTCTCCTAAGGTATCGGCTTTACGATTATTAAGTTCATCGCCGCTGAGTTCGATTTTACTGGCTTGTATTCTTTGACTTAGTGGTTTTTCTAAAGCATGCCCAGTGACATTGATACGTTCAATAGGTTCTGCTGAAACAGCTAAAGTGCCAACACCTAATAACAGAAGGTATTTGTGGAAGTTCATTTTGTGGGTCGTCTCCATATGATTACTGCTAAAAATGATATGTTATAACGTATCATTATGTATCAATCGGGTTCAATATAAATGAAAGTAAATTAAGTTACTGATTGTAAATGGCAATCAGAACAACACTCGGTATGGTGACTGATGATTGCTAACAAAGATTGTCATTAGAAGGGGTGGATCAGGTAAACTGTGCAAGTATGATCATTTCAAAAAAATTGGCAGTTCTATGACGGGAAAAAATCTTGATTTACTGCGTGAAGTAGTGAAAAAGTGTGAAGAAAAAGGCATCAATCTTACCAGTAAGCGCAAAACAGTACTTATCGTATTACAGGAACATGATGTTCCTTTGTCTGCCTATGAAATTGCCGATGTGTTAAAACAAAGTTTGGGCGAGAGTTTACCCATAATGTCTATCTATCGCATGTTGGATTTCTTAGTACAGGAACAATTAGTGCATAAGTTATTAACGGTGAATAAGTATATTGCCTGCCATCATGTATGCGATCATCACATTCACAATCAATTTTTAATTTGTAATACTTGTCAAAAAGTCACAGAGATAGCATTGCCCACTGCTCTTGTTGAACAGTTACAGTTGAATGTTAGCCAAGCGGAATTTACCTTATCGAGCCCACAGCTTGAATTAACGGGTTGGTGTCATGAATGTCAGCAGCAACATAATAGTTAAGTTATGTACATTAACTAATTTGGAACGCTATTTATCATGGTTGCTGAACTTATTCCATACTCACAGTAACGCTATAAATCCCCCAGCTTCCGATATTCTGGTCGATAATGTCCGTCTAAAATCATGGATATGCCAGTCTTGGTTTAATATCGCGGACTAGCTCATTAATGAAAGCAACATTACCCGGTCGCTTGCTGTGGGAAAGCGCCATGGCGAGTGATATAAGTTCCACTGTTCTTATAATATCTCGAGTAAAGCGGAACTGATCGGCCTTCGAATGTGTTAAGCGGTTTCCAAAACGCATGGGGATCTATAATATTTACCCATGAATTTAGTCACGCAGGGACCAGCTTACATGCGTCAGCAAGTTCTAAATCTGGGTAACGACCAAAGGTTAAGCACCCTGATGGATTATCAATCCTAAATCGATACTGCCATGTTATAGTCCCTGCAGGGGTAATACGAACGCTTAAGCCGTCGCGGTCTGCAAGCTCTGGTTTCTCTAAATATGGTTTGCCGTTTATTGCACGTAACCAATTGTCAGATAAAGACATTTTAATTCCCCTGTGTACATGTGATTTTAGCTAATCTGACGCAGAACCCAATATATACAGATATGTACTCACATCTAAGTTGTAGCAAACTAAATTGATGTGAATGACAACGAATCCCAATAAAGCTATTTAACTTTCAATAACATCATGTTAAATGCTTTAGAGAACGAAAATAAATGAAGATGAAAGATGATAAAGCTGGGTCAATATTTTAGCACGACTACGGGAACATGTAAGATTAACCATTGATTTATAATAAATATGTACAAACTTCGTTTAAGAACCTTCCAATATCACAGCTGCTAAACAACAAAATCACTTCTAAATTCGATACTATTTTTAATTGCAAAAAAATGTTGTCTAATTATGTTTATCTATTAAAAATTGGTGTGTATGACAAGTGCTTAAGAACTTCCGGCTCAATACTTCTGATTACTTTAGCAGAGTGTTCTAATTCTAAATTAAGCTCAGACCAACCATCAGTGCTCATAAACTCTGCCAGTAGATAACAAATCCTAGGTGTAACGGCTCACAATCGAAATCCCTTGTGCTCGCCATTAGCGCAATCTTCGGCTCAGATGAAGTGACAATAAAATCTTACTGAGCTCACATTAAGTGATAGACAGATGACGGTCAGCTTTATTGGTAGTGCTTAATTTCAATGCAGTGTTCAGTTTACAATAGTGTTCTGTCGCGCAGAGTTTGCGTCAGCAAGGCGAGCTCCTGATCTTTGCTTCAAACCCGAGCATAACCGTAAAAGGCCATTGTTATAAAAAATGTCTCGTTAGGCTTTAGATGAGGAAAACATAACATCCAAATGAGACAGAAAAACCGTCTCATTTGGATGTATGCTTTAGGTATACTCAAAACATACATTAGCATCAGAGATAAAATTTAATAATCTCTTAGTAGAGTGCGAGGCAGACTTTTGGGGCTACGGACTTCTGTTGCAGTTATACCTCGAAAAACTCAATCTTACCGCCAGTAAGGTGATACATACTACCAACGATTTTAATTTTATTCTGGTCTTCCAGCTGTTTCAGTACCGGGCTGTTTTTGCGGATATTCTCGATAGTCAGTTCAACATTCTTCCTTGCCACAGCATTGACAAAATCGTAATTACTCCCTTTACGCTCTCCGGTGTACTCGGTTTTTTCAATAGCCGGTTTAATTTCATTCAGCAGGCCCGTCAGGTTGCCTAGTTCTGCATTATCAATAGCGCCACGTATCGCACCACAGCGGGTATGCCCCATAACCAGCACCAATTTCGCACCAGCAAGAGCACAGGCGAATTCCATACTGCCCAATATATCGCGATTACTGATATTACCCGCAACACGAGAATTGAACGTTTCGCCGATCCCCGCATCCAGCACAATTTCCGCTGGCGCACGTGAGTCAATGCAGCTAAGGATCACTGCAGCAGGATACTGACCCGTGATACTGTTGCGTTTCTGCGCCAAATAATCATGTTTCGCCGTGCGATTCTCCCGGAAGCGCAGATTGCCCTGCTTAAAATGTTCAATCACAGCCTCAGGTGTCATACCATCACGTTCATCTTTACTGAGGGATGCCGCAAAAGAGATAGAGGGCACCGATAAGGCCGCCAGCCCAGTTACCGAAAGGGCCGAGACAGCAAGTGTTTGTTTCAGGATTGTCCGGCGTGAGGGTTGAGCCGGTTGGTTATTTTTCATAATGTTCTGCAGTCCAGTTTGTTGAGTTAACAAAGGTTGTTGCGATAGTACTGTTAAACAAATCACAGCTTCAACCTAATGATAGTGGAGACCCAGTCAACGCGATTAAATACGGGCGGCAGGGTTACAGGTATGGCGTTTTTCATTTGCAGTTATTGTGAGCCAGAAGCAATGGATAGCTAGCCCGAGGGATTTCGATTGCGAGCCGCCACACCTAGGTTCTTCCACTGATGCCTGTAACATTCCTGATAAACGAAATATTCCAAAATTTGTATGAATACGATTATCGAAAATTTCTTCATATGCTGCCTATAATTTCGCAGCTCAACTACCATAAGTCTAACAAAGCTAAGAGAAAGGGCGCATAAAGCAAAGATCAAAAGATCACAAAATAGATCTGTCAAAGTTGTTGTTTCCCGCATACCTACTATTTTCAACTTCTGAGCAGAAAAAAAATAACAACGCAAAATCAATACAATGCACAGAGCTTGAAATTATGAGCACACTAAAACCTAATGGCGACATTTACCTGCAAGAACGGTAAAATGCCCCCATTGTCATTGGGGAGTAGTCATCCTTAGCCTCCCACTAAGGAGTCCACGTCAACAAAATTGAGGTCTAATACCTCATGGCGTGGTCAGCCTCTGCGAATGCGGAGAGCCAGGCGAGACCTTTGGCCGCAATACGCTTTCCCAGCCGGGCGAGCAGTGTTGTCGTGCCATTGGATTATTGCTCGCCCGGCCGGATTGCTCACATGATCCTTACTCTTACTCTGTTTTTCCTCTCAGCAGGTACCATTTATTTGGCCTGCGAATACTTCGTCAACGGCATCGAATGGTTCGGCCGCCGTTTGAATCTTGGAGCTACTGCAGTAGGTTCAGTACTTGCAGCCTTCGGTACAGCACTACCTGAAACGGCGGTGACCTTCATTGCCGTTGTCTTCGGCAAAACACCAGAGCAAAAGGACATTGGCGTCGGCGCAGCCATGGGCGGTCCGCTCGTGCTCGCAACCTTAGCCTATGCAGTGGTCGGCTTGGCACTGATTTACCACCATCGCCGCCTTCAACGGGAAACGTATCATGTACGTGCCGCTCACACCCGTATGAGTCACGACCAGCTCGCCTTTCTCGCAGTGTTTGTAGTGAAAGTAGCACTTGGCCTAATCGCCTTTGCCATCAAGCCGTGGCTGGGTGTCTTGTTTCTCGCCGCCTACGCAATCTATGTCTGGCGCGAAATTCAGGAGAGCGACACAGCGCCTGAAGAAGAAGAGATTGAACCTCTCAAAATTCAGCCTTCCGTGACGGAGCCATCGTTAAAATGGGCGGCGCTGCAAGCCGTGTTGTCCCTGATAGTCATAGGCATTGCATCCCATATATTCGTAGGTCAACTTGAGGCCATTGGTACAGCGCTACAATGGTCACCACACTTGGTAGCATTGCTGCTGAGTCCGGTGGCGACGGAGCTGCCCGAGATGATGAACACACTCATATGGATTCGGCAAGGAAAGGAACGCTTGGCATTGGCCAATATTTCTGGTGCCATGATGATTCAGGCAACGATTCCCAGTGCGTTGGGTATCTTCTTTACGCCATGGCTTTTTGATGGCCCACTGATGGCGGCAGGAGTCATTACTGCTTTGGCTATTATTTTTCTGTGGCAGCTATTTCGACGAGGCGTTGTCGATGCGCGTGCATTGGTCGCAGTAAGCTCATTGTACGGCGTATTTGCCTTGCTGATTGCGTTCTACTTCCCTCTCTAAGGAGCAAAGTGTCAGAGAACGCCGTGTGGTACGGCGTTCCTATTTGGCTAAATTTGCCCTACACGCCAAGAGTGTAATGTTAAATTTTGTAAATATTGCAAAAAATTGATTTAAATGAATTAAACTTTTCAGCGATCCTTGTGACCATCACTAGTGATGATCAATGTATATATCTCGTCACAAAAGCACTACGCACAGCGATATACCGCCCGAACGATTTGGTTGCGCACTATGGTGGTGAGAAATTTATTTGTCTATTACCGGATACTCAGCATTTAGGCGCGATGAACATACCTCATCGTCAACGCAGTGCTCGCTTTACATTTACTCTAGTTTCCAAGCGGTCACCATTAACTGGCGTTGTGCGTATTCAACCTCATCGGCATTTGAAATGGCAAACGCTTATTGAATCCGCAGATAAGCAATCATACTTAGCTAAAAGTATGGACGTAATCAAGTCAGCAGGGCCACCTTGCTACGGTAAACAGCATTATTGAGTGCCAATCGTAAATTTTGATTTTTGAAATTATCAAAGTTGAAATGTGAGATGAATCATGTAGTGTTTGGATAAATAGAATCATTGACTACAAGACCAAAATGCATCACGCATTTGACGATTTCTAACTGATAATTAGGCTTAGTGAAGTATCTTTTTAGAGCTGGCGCCGTCATTGAAAGCTCTGTAATGGTTTAATTTCCCTACATTAATTAAAGAGAAACTATTTATGTTTGTGATCGATCAAATTATTCTCCTCGCCGCGATTTTGATTATTCTTGGTATTTTATCCAGTAAATTGTCTGCGAGATTGGGTTTACCCGTACTGGTGCTCTTTCTCATGGTGGGCATGTTAGCTGGTGAGGATGGCCCTGGAGGTATTGTTTTTGATAATGCACAAATTGCTCACGCGCTTGGGTCTTTAGCTTTAGCAATTATTTTGTTTGATGGTGGTTTGCAAACACCTATCGCGTCGATTAAGCAAGTGTGGAAGCCTGCTTCTGTGTTGGCGACTTTAGGCGTATTGGTGACAGCCATGATCACTGGTGCTGCAGCGGCTTATATTCTAGATGTTTCCTTACTTTACGGTTTACTGATTGGTGCCATTGTTGGTTCAACCGATGCCGCCGCCGTTTTCTCATTACTGCGTAATGCAGGTATTCATATCAACCCACGCCTTAAAGCCACATTAGAAATTGAAAGTGCGACTAACGATCCTATGGCAATTTTTTTAACAGTTGGCTTATTGGAGGTCATGGTCAAAGGGCTTGAACCAGGGACTGGATTATTGATGCTGTTTATCCAGCAAATGGGTATCGGCTCCGCAGTGGGTTTAGCGGCAGGCTGGTTATCAGTACGTATTATTAATCGTATCCATCTGACGACCTCTGGATTATATCCTGTGATGGTCGCGGCATTTGGTTTACTGTCCTTTGGCGTAGCAGCTAATCTTGGCGGCAGCGGCTTTTTAGCTATTTTTATCGCTGGTGTGGTGATAGGGAATAGTCGTTTTGTTTTTCAGCGCAGTACCTTTTTATTTCACGATGGTTTGGCATGGTTAGGTCAGATTGTTATGTTTGTTTTTTTAGGCTTGCTGATTAATCCTTTATCTTTGCTGGATGTCTGGCAGGAAGGACTGATGATTGCAATCGTCCTAACCTTAATCGCGCGACCCTTGTCGGTAATCCCTGTACTGAAGATTTTTAGCTTTAATGCGCGTGAAATTACCCTAGTATCCTGGGTTGGGTTACGTGGTTCGGTGCCTATTATTCTGGCTATATATCCGCTGATTTATGGCCTGCCTGGTGCCAGTCTTATTTTTAGCGTAGTGTTTTTCGTCGTGTTAATTTCAGCGACAATACAGGGGTCAACATTACCCTGGGTTGCACGCGCTTTAGGACTCACGGAACCGCCTCCTGCGACACCTGCAGCGACACTGGAAATTACTGCTTTAGGCGATGTGGATGCTGACATTGTCGAGTATCAATTGGGCGATACCTCACGGGCTTCTGGTCGCCGTTTATCCCAAATGGCTTTACCTGACGGTACAGTAGTAGCGATGATAACCAGAGGAAACAATGTAATTCCACCTAGGGGATCAACCTTCCTGTATGCTGGCGATCATTTATTTATTGTGATGAAGCCCGATGTGCGTGAGTTTGTTGATCTGGTTTGCTCTGGTGTTGCAGAAGCCAATCATTATGAATTACCTACGAGTGAATTGAAGTTGAAAGGCTACACCAAAGTAGCAGATTTAAAGCACTCCTACGGTATTGAACTCTCTGCTAATGATAATTTGTCATTAGATGAAGTGCTACGTCAGAGCTTGACTGACGAGCCGACCTTAGGTGCAAGTAAAGATTTTGGGGAAGTAATATTGCATGTTCGTGAGATGGTGGGTTCGAGGATTGCGACGGTGGGTATCGTACCGAACTCAGCCAATGAAAACTGATACCAAAACAATCATTTGTAAATGCCTAGCCTCATTGTAATCAATGTAGAGATCACACCTAAGCTCAGTGCATCATTTAATAGCGAATGAGTTTGCATAGGTATCTGTCTGCATTTTTGATAAAATCCGGTCAACGGGTTAGCAGTCTTGAGCGACTATGGCTCCAAACCAGCTTAGGCCATTGACGATTGTTTTAATGACGCCTTTAATAAACCCTATATTGAATAGTTGCGAGATAAACTGAAATATCAATGTTGCCTTTTTCAGCGTGGTAGAAGCACTGCTTATACCGGTGATCAGTCTCTCCAAGCCAACTGCTTCAGCCCCCAAGGCTTGTACTGCCGCTTTTACCATGCTGTCAGTTCGCATAATGCGTATGCTTGCAAGTTGCAGAGCAAGCAATAACACATCAATACAGAATGTTGCGATTGATTTAGTGCAAGGGGAAATTGCCTCTAGATCAATTGCTTCTATTGCTACACTTTCGTTCTCCGTTAACGTTAAAAAACTTTGCATTTCGACATTAGTTGGCAGTTGGCCTGTGATAATGGCTGCCACAAGCTTTTCTATCTGTGCCGGTGTAGGTTGCGAATTGGGGAACCACTGTTCGAGAGTCTCAACTGACTCTTTAAGAACTGCACCTAGATGAAATTGCTCATAAGGTCCGACAGAGGCTTGGCAATTTACGGTGCCAAACCCTGCAGCACTAAACGAGGGCGATTGCTCTCCGGCCATACGAAGATAGTTACTTGGAAACGCATTTGACTCTATTGAGGTTAAGACCCCGCTGACGCTGTCGCTAAGCACTGCGACATTGAATTTTTCCCAAGGACCAATCGATGCTTGGCAGTTTACGGTTCCAAATCCATTGCCATTAAAAACGGGTGAAGCTTCACCCGCCATCCGTAAATAGTTGCTCGGAAACGCCATAGACTCAAAGGAGACTGTGCCATCGCCGTTACGAATAGCGTTAAAAATTTCCCATGGGTTTTTATCTGGATCATTTTGGTCTGCCTGACAATTAACGGTACCAAAGCCATCACCATTGAACTGTGGTGAATCCTGTCCAGACATTCTCAATAAGCATTGTGGAAATTGATTGGATCTGATCATGACAGGAAATGTTGAGGGGAATATTGGATCACTATTTGAGGCAGAAGTGTTAAACGTGCTCATAACAAAAGTCCTTTTTAGTTAACTAACAAAGCTATACATCGTCATTGATAACATAGCGTTTTAATGAGCTGAAAAACTGCATCTAGCAGCCCCTAAAAGAAGGCTGTAGCGATCAGTTCATCATTTTTAAGGTTAGTTCAAATGTGACTTTTAACAAAGGCTCACTTCGCTGGATGTTCAACAACAATCGCGTTAGTGGCAATAGTGAACTGATTGAATCATTCATGCGATATTTTGATGTTTTACCGTCCTATTCTATCGGGCGGCAGCCGAGACGTTATGTACTCTAAACCTGCTTGATAGCCTGCGGTTTCTGTTGTGTCACCATTTTTGGCGACTAAATAAGTGGCTTTAAACATCATCAACTTACAGACGGTTAGATAATAAAAATCATCGTCTTGCTTGAAAGCACAAAACTTTTTCCACGGTATGGTGATGGATTTACCGCTAGGGGACACAAACGTTAGCCTCGAGGCTGTGGCGGTCACTGTATGGCCCCCTTCTAGGCTCGCAAGGCTCTGTAAAGTTGTGTTTTCAATCGTTCGATCCAGAGTGGTTATCTTGCCTGCAAATTTGTTAGCTTGATTTTCGGCGATGTTTTTTAATACAAATTTCCACACAAGAAGGTAAGTGATAGCGCAAATTGCGATTGCGATATATGTCTCTGGGGTGTGAATTTCTACGAAAAAATAAAACATTAGTAACGGGGATAATAACGGGATCCATAGGAGTAATGCACGAATGATAAGGGCATATAACCACTTAGCTAAACGAGCATTCTTTGCAATGCGTGCTGAATTTATTCTTTCCGCGATTGTGATTAACTGTTCCCGCGTGATTAAAAATTTTAGTTCCATGACGTCCTTGCTTAACGTTAATCCGAACACTGTGCCAAGTGCATGATTAATTGAGTTGAAATGACTAAACCATAAATAAAGCTAATATTGAACAGATAACAGTTTACCTTATGTCGAATTGAGCTCCAATGCACCTAATTACAAAGGGGTGTTTCTGCTGCACTGCAACGCAACTGATTTACATACTGAATAAGCTCACCATTTTCTGCTGTCAGCGACAAACATGCCTACCCCTTCTTTCTAACACGACAATTTTTCTAACACGACTATTTTGCTATCACCCAGAGCGGCCAATCTCAGCTTATTTGTCCATTGTTCATAGGCCTCAGTTTGATCATCTAACCAATCATGTTTATTGTACACCGCCATCACCCCGCCTAATAGATGGCCTAGCATCTTCTCTGCCACATGGGGCAACACCCCAGCTTCTAACATTCTGGTCGATAATGTGCGTCTAAAATCCTGAATACGCCAGTCAGGGATTTCTAGCCTTAGTTTGATCTCGCAGACCAGCTTATTTACTGAAGCGATGTTGCCTGAGCGCTTAAGATCGTTTGCTGCGGGAAAACTCCATAGTGAGTTATAGAGGTTCCACTGTTCTTGCAATATGTCGAATAAGGCGGGACTGATTGGCCTCCGGATTGACAAATTAGTTTTGCTATTATTTATCGGGAAGGTCCAGACCATCGACTCAAGATCAAAATCTGCCCGCTTGGATTTTAATATTTCTGATATACGCCCCCGTTAGTAAACATGCCTTGATAGCATTGGTTACTGCTTTGGTCGCGCGGCATTTATCAAGCTCACGGATGATTTTGCCACACTCTAGAATGGTGAGTACTCGCGAACCGACTTCGGGCGCAGAACCCACATCACTGACTCGTAATTGAAGAACATCAACAAGCGACATCATCTGCCGGCGAACGGACCAGCTAAGTACCGTCTTTAACTGTTTGAGTATCGCACCTGCGGTAACTCGACTATAAATTGCCTTTATCGAGAAAATCTATCCACTCGCCGAGTGTGACACTTTCGACTTTGCGATCAGCAAAGCATCATAGAGATGTGCTCTAAAGCAGGATTGGTAAGGAGTAACAGTTCCCAGCTTAAGTGCTGCACTTCGCGCCGATAAAAACTGTTCACAACAATCCCTCAGTGTTGTCTGGTCCACGAATGTGTTGCGCTGTTTCCAAAACACACGTGGATCTATATTATTTGCCACTGAGTTCCGTTACTCAGGGACCAGCTTACGTGCGTCAGCAAGTTCTAAATCTGGGTAACGACCAAAGGTTAAGCACCCTGATGGATTATCAATCCTAAATCGATACTGCCATGTTATAGTCCCTGCAGGGGTAATACGAACGCTTAAGCCGTCGCGGTCTGCAAGCTCTGGTTTCTCTAAATATGGTTTGCCGTTTATTGCACGTAACCAATTGTCAGATAAAGACATTTTAATTCCCCTGTGTACATGTGATTTTAGCTAATCTGACGCAGAACCCAATATATACAGATTATGTACTCACATCGAAGAGCTGCATACTAAATTGATGTGAATGACAACGAATCCAATTAAAGCAATTTAACTACTGATAACATGAAGTTACATGCTTTAGAGAACGAAAATAAATGAAGATGAAAGACGATAAAGCAGGGTCGATTTTTTGGCACGACTACGAAACATTTGGAGCGAACCCAGCGAAAGACAGACCCTCGCAATTTGCTGGTATTCGCACGGATTTAGATCTCAATATCATCGGCGAGCCTGAGACATTCTATTGTAAGCAAGCCACTGATTATTTGCCGTCTCCGGAAGCAATATTAATCACAGGGATCACTCCACAGTTAGCTAATTTAAAAGGCATCCCTGAAACTGAGTTTATGGGACGAATTCAAGCGCTATTTAGCCAACCAAACACTTGTGTTGCTGGTTATAACTCACTGCGTTTTGACGATGAAGTGACCCGTTATGGCTTTTATCGGAACTTTATCGATCCCTATGCCCGTGAATGGCAAAATGGCAACTCTCGTTGGGATATCATTGATTTAGTGCGCGCTTGTTACGCATTTAGGCCCGAAGGCATTAACTGGCCGACAAAGGAAGATGGCTCTCCGAGTTTTAAGCTAGAACATCTTACCCAAGCGAATGGTTTAAGCCATGAGAAAGCCCATGATGCTATGTCTGATGTGTATGCGACCATCGCTATGGCAAAACTCATTCGCGAGAAACAGCCTAAGTTATATCAGTACTATTTTGACCTGCGCCGTAAGCAAGCGGTTAGCGATCAAATCGATGTGCTCAATATGCAGCCTTTGGTTCACGTGAGCTCTAAAATTAGTGCGCGCAATGGTTGTGCAACGTTGATTTCACCCGTAGCGCACCATCCAACTAACAAAAATGCCGTTATTTGCGTTAATTTAGCCATGGATTTAACACCGCTATTCGAGCTAGATGTCGAGCAAATTAAAACGCGCATGTATACGTCAAGGGCTGATCTTGCCGAAGATGAATTACCTATTGCAGTAAAACAAATTCATCTTAATAAGTGCCCTTTTATCACCTCGGCAAAAATCCTCAGTGATGAGCACGCCGTTCGTTTAGGCATAGATAAAGAATTTGCCAGAGAGCAGTATAAACGCCTAAAACGTCACCCAGAATTACGCGAAAAACTGGCGCTATTATTTGAGCACGATGACAGCAGAGCGACCACAGATCCCGATTTGATGCTGTATTCTGGTGGGTTCTTTAGCCAAGCTGATAAAGCAAAAATGGAAATCATCCGTCATACCCTACCGCAAAATCTAGCGGCGTTAGATTTGCAGTTTGATGATCCACGTATTCCTGAGATGCTGTTTCGTTACCGTGCCCGTAATTACCCTGAACTACTCGATGATACAGAGTCGCAGCGCTGGCGTGAATTCTGTCAAAATCGCTTAGCCGATCAAGACTACGTACTTAAATTAGAAAATTTGCTACAAGAAACACAAGCGGATGAGACTAAGCAAAGGCTACTTGCTGCCCTTTGTCATTATTTGCGTGAACTTTAAATTGTGTAAATTCAAGCTTAAGTCTTTTGTTTTATAGTCTTAAGCTTATTTGTGTGCACCAATAGACTCACTCTATACGTGAGTAACATAAGTTTATCACTCTCGATAGCACTGACATTGACAGCGCATAAACGCGAGCTAACTCGCATTTATGCTGTAACAAAATTACTAGAATGTTCTTCCATGAACTTAACAAATAAGGAATAGGGAAATGCAAGATAGATTCATTCGTAGCATAACCCAACTGCCAACGCCGTTAGCCGATGCACTTATCCCAATGTTGCACCAGAATTTTGCTGGACACATTGATGCGCAGCAACTTGCTACGCTAACAAGTGCAAGCAAAATGACCGAAGCAGAAGTGTTATTAGCATTACTGCCGATAGCAGCGGCATTGGCCAAACCGCCTATCAGTGAGTTTTATGTCGGCGCGATAGCCAAAGGTAAAAGTGGCGATATCTACATGGGTGCCAACTTAGAATTACCCGGTGAAGCGTTATTTCATTCTGTCCATGCAGAACAAAGCGCTATCAGCCACGCATGGCTCAGTGGTGAAAGCCAAATTGTTGATATTATAGTTAATGCCAGTCCTTGCGGTCATTGTCGTCAGTTTATGAATGAACTGGTTGAAGGGAGCAAGATCAGCATTCATCTACCCGCACAGGAAAGCCATCCTCTGGCCTATTATTTACCCTATGCTTTTGGGCCAAAAGACTTAAATGTCACTTCGCCCTTAATGGCCAAGCAACAAACTGAATTTGCGTTAGACAGTGCCGATCCTATGATCATAGAAGGCTTAGATCATGCAGGTTTAAGCTATGCACCTTACACCCAAAGTTTTGCCGCTGTGGTATTAGAAACCCATGATGGCGCAACCTATTGTGGTCGCTACGCAGAAAATGCGGCATTCAATCCTTCTATGCTGCCTATGCAGATGGCCTTATCAAACCTTGCACGCCACAATCGTGAGTTTAGCGATATCAGCCGTGCGGTTTTAATTGAGTCATCTCAAGGAAAAATCAGCTTAGTTGGCGCGACTATGGATGCGCTCCATACCGTTGCCGCCATCGAACTTGAGCACATAGTGGTAGATCCAGTGTAACTCCTGCTTCAAATGCCAAGGGTGTTTCAAAATGCCAACGGCGAAATACGTTAATGCGTATTTCGCCGTTCGATTATCCACTTAAAGCTTAAAAATCAATTATCGTAAGCAATTCTGACGGCTAGTCATACTCCATCCTGTCTTCTACTAACCACGTCATTGAACTTAACCAGATACTCCCCCTTACGCTCCTCCATCCTAATAAAACAAGCTTGCCGCTCCACTTCCGACATAACGCGCCACGCTAAAATTTCATCAAGATGCCTGAAACAACCTAAACAAATATCTTGCTGATCTAAACAACAATTTCGAATACAAGGAGTGACAGTAGGATCATTCTGACCAGACGGCATATTCATTGCCACAAGGTTCAACAAAATGGAATCGACGGCCTCCCGGAAAACTAAAGATGTCAGCTGTGATAATGCCACCAGCTGTTACGACAGCCGTCAGAGTCAATTCTAAGTTCTGGCTGTAGATCACAATCAGCGGGCAACCTTTTGCGAGGGTGAAATTCACATTGGCTTGATAGAATCCCCCAGTAATGCCGACATCCATAAAGCAACTGTATTCAGGGCCATAATCGACATAGGTCCATCCAAAAACTTGGCTAAAAAAAGCCTTAGAACTCGCAATGTCGCGACTTGGGATTTCCAAATAATTGATACTGTGGTGACGGTTCATAGACTTCCTTGCTATTTAATCAGGACACAAAATGATGAACATAAAATGCGTAAGTAAAATGGGAGCCAAAGCTCCCATTCTATTCGCGGCTTTAACTCAGGTTAACCTTGGATTAAGGCTGCGGCAAGTCCAATCAGACCGCCAAACACGCCGCCCCAAATCACTAACCAACCTAGGTGCGTTTGGATCATGTCCTGAACGATTTGTTTCACCATTTGTGGTGTTAACTCGTTTAATCTTTGTTCCACTATGTTAGCAATTTTAGTTTGCAGATCGGCCATCACATTTGGCTGTTCAATTTCTTGTTTCAGCAACTCGTGAAATGCATCGCTTTGTGCCATTTCAACTAAAGAAGCTTTCATCTTTACAATAAACGGCTCTTTTAACGGCAATAAGGCATCTGTGCCACCAAACATAGACAACATGCCGCCAAAGGAAGATTGGGCGACTGTGCTAATTAACGCATCAAAAGAAGGCGCTAAATCAACCTTTTCAATCACTGGCGCCAAGTCTATTTTACTCAGCCCTTCTTTTTCAGACAGGAATCGGTCGATATTTTCAGTGGTAAAAAACTGTTTCATCATCAAATGAGCAATGCCCGCCTTAAACTCTTCAAAACGAGAAGGCACGACTCCCGAACCATAGAGTCCGGGGACTTTCTCAAACAACATATAAACTGCAACCCAGTTGGTAATTGCACCCGATAAAGCAAATAATCCGACATTCAGGACAATTGCCGAATTCATCAGGTAACCCACAACGACCAAAGCAGCCGCCAATAAATTCGTCACTAAACTCTTATTCAATCTCATATCCCCTAAGGTGGCATCGATAAGATGCAAAACTCGCCTATATTAACAAGTTAACGGGAGTCAGGTCTAACACTCAAACCACAGTAAACAAACCCGTTTTAAAATCTGTTTTCAGTGCTAAGTCTTGGCGCAAGTGGCAAGATGAAGCCCATCAACTAAGCCGCAGCGCCACTGAGCCACAAGAAGCTGATTAGCCAGCACCAAATAAAGTGAATCTCCTTGTAGAACATTAAGTTAATTTAATGTTTGCCGACCTAAAAAAGCAAAAATTTTAATTTACCGTCTGTGAATTATCAACTTGCCTCAACTACACTCAATCAAGATAACGCACAAAAAATATGGCTCAGAATACAGACGGTACGAACACTGACCGTTAACCTCGGCTCAATACACAAAATTTACCCCAAATAGAATAAAGGATGCGCTTATGGAATCGGCTTTTAACACTGCAGGGGCGTTAAGTTGGCATGAATTGACAACCAATAATACTGAAGAGGCTATGCACTTCTATGCTGAGATTTTTGGCTGGCACTTTAAAACCGTCAAAATGCCCCACGGTAATTATCATATTATTGAAAACCAGGGCGTCAGCATTGGGGGGATCACCGATAGTTTACTCCCAATGCTTCCCTCACATTGGACTGGCTACATTACCGTTAACGATGTCGATCAAGTCGCTATCAGCGCAAAAAAACTTGGCGGGGATATTCTGTTTGGTCCTGAAGATATTCCCGAAGTAGGCCGTTTTTGTTGGATAAAAGATCCACAAGGCGCCATTATTGCAGCGATTAGTTATTTAAATCGCTGATCAAAAATAGCTTCCAACATGGTGAGTATTGACGACTCAAAACATTAGCCATAGGCTGAAACACATGTAGTTATCAATGTAGATGATAGGTTACCACTCAGGAACGTCTTAGATCAGAAGACGTTATTGTCTGTGTAATACCAAGATTTCATTGGTAAAAATATAAATAATTTCTGGAAACATTAGCATTATTCGCTAGAATGTCCCTACTTATGGAAGTTTTTCCCTGTCTTATGCATTGGAGCCTTGATATTAATGCTGACCCAGTTATCGCAATTCAGACACTCTTTTTTTGCCCTCCCAAGATACCTGCGAGTGATTATTTACCTCACAGCAGTCTACCTTAGCTATGTCTGCACATTAGGTTTAATCCTCCCCTATGCGATAACCACGCTGGCACCAGAAAAACTCTCAACTCTGCTCGGTCGTACCGTCACCCTAGATGATATACGCATTAACCCTTTTAATTTCAAAGTCGAAATCGACCAACTGGCCATTAAAGAAAAAGACGACAAACCTTTTGCTGGCATTGCACAAGTCCAATTCGAAATACACTTTTGGCGATCTGTTTTTAATCGCGCCGCCGTTATCGAAAACATACACATACAAGCACCTTTCGCACATATCATTCGCGTGGAGAAAAAAGGGAAAGCTGGATTCAACTTCGACGATATTTTGCAGACCCTGAACGGGCATTCATCCACGAGCACAGAAACAGTTCCCACAGAAGCCAGCTCACCTATTCGTGTCCTGCTCAGCCAATTTGTGTTGGATGCGGGACAATTTAACTTCGATGACAAAATTACCCATGCTCAAGTGAACTACCCCAATATCAATCTAAAACTCAGTTCCCTTGATACTGAATATTTGATGGCGGCATCATCGGCATCGATAACACCAGCCATAAAAGTAAACAAAGTTGATAATACGACACCAAACGCCCAATCAACGTCTGACTCACCCATTGTGCCTATCAAGCACAATCACTATGCGATACAACTCAGTGATGATCATACTGGTGAAATCAGTTTGCAGGGGCAATTCCAATTGTTCCCGCTAAAAGTTGCGGGTGACATCCAAGTCGCCAAACTGAAACTGACACCACTATGGCGATTTATCGACGATCAATTTAATCCCGTCCTCACGGATGGCGAGCTCAGTATTAAAACTCAGTATCAAGTGGATCTTGCCGAGAATGGCGAGTTACAAGTCGTCAGCAACAATGGCCAGTTTATTGTTGAAAAACTTAACGTTAACGACAAAGATCGCTCAGTGGTAAAGCTCCCCATGTTTGCCCTCGACGGCATTTCAGCCAACTTGAAGCAGCAGAAAGTGCATATCAACAAACTCCACAGCGATGGCCTAACAATGAGTGCCATTTTGAACCAAGACGGGCTCGATCTTGTTGGCTTATTCATGCCTAAATCGTTAAGCGCCTCCACAACGACTACGCAGCCGGTTGCTAAACCAATCGATGCTAAGCCAGCAGATGCTCAATCGCTAGAGCACGTACAAGTTGCGCAAGTGGAAGAAAAACGTCAAATAGCAGAGACTGCTACTGATGCAAGCGATAGCGCAGACAAAGCAACGGAAAGCGAATTAGCCGCAACTAACGAGAGTGATAAAACAGAACAAAAGACAGAAGCGACTGCAAATGTCACCACTAATGCCACTAAAGAAACCGCTGCAGACACCGCTTCAGAGGCAAATCCTCAACAGCCAGTCAAGCAAGCGCCTAAGACACCTTCAAAAGACACTTGGTTAGTGCAACTCGATGCGCTCAATATTGAAAACTATGACCTTAATCTATCAGAACAAAAGCTAACGGCAACGCCGCAGCAATGGCGAGTGTATCCGCTTAATTTTTCAACTAAGGTCATAACGAGTACTTTAACCGCTCCGATTGAATATGAGCTACAACTCAGCCTCAATGGTCAAGGTACTTTGAGCTCTCAAGGCCAAGTCGATGTGACGGGCGAAACCATAGATGCCAATATCCAACTCGATAAGCTGGCATTAACCCAATTTCAGCCCTATTTAGCGCCCTACGTGAATATCCAGCTCAAGAGCGGTCTATTAAGCTCAGCAGGCAAGCTGACCGCCGATGCTAAAGGCAAAGCCATTTACGGTGGTAGTGTTGAGCTCGATGATTTAGCTATTCATGACAAATTGCGTAATGCTCCGCTGGTCAAATGGCAAAAGATGAATATCAATCAACTGGATTTTGACCAACAGAAAAATCAAATCAAAATTGATCACTTAGCCTTTAATCAACCCTACGCCAAAGTGGTGATAGCCAAAGATAGAACCACTAATATCAGCGATCTTATCGTTGAGGCTCCGGCTGCAAATAGCAAGACAACTAAAAACACAACCACAGCCAGTGCTAAGCAAACCGAGCTGCAAACGGCAAGCAAGACAACGCCTGAGTTAAGCCTCGATATTCAAAAAATTAGCTTTAGCCAAGGCTCGGCTTACTTTGCCGATAACTCACTGACTCCGAATTTTGCTTCGGGAATTGAGCTGCTTGAAGGCAATATCACTCACCTGTCGTCCACGCCAGGGACTAAGGCCTCGGTTGATATCAAAGGTAAGATAGACAAGTATGCGCCTGTAACTCTAAAAGGCGATATTAACCCTTTGCTAGATATGCCATATTTAGATCTCGACTTAGTCTTTAAGAGCGTTGAGTTAACCTCAGTCAATCCTTACTCAGGCACCTATGCGGGTTACTACATAGATAAAGGGCAGCTATCACTATCGCTGAACTATCAACTCGATAAGAACAAGCTCAAGGGCAGTAACCATCTGGTCATAGACCAACTGAAACTTGGTAAACCCAGTGACAGTGACCTTGCCACTAGCTTACCCATCACGCTCGCGATTGCCCTGCTGCAGGACCGTAACGGCGTGATTGATTTAGGTATGGAGGTCTCAGGCGATTTAGACTCACCCAGCTTTAGTGTCGGCAGCATCATAATGACGGCGATTACCAATGTGATCACTAAAGCCGTCACTGCGCCCTTCACTTTCTTAGCAGGACTAATAGGTTCTGACGAAACCTTAGATAAGATCAGCTTTGCCGCAGGCAAATTCAGCCTAAGTGAAGATGAGCAAAAAAGTTTAGACAAACTCGCTAGCGCCTTACTCGACAGACCTATGCTCAAGCTCAGCGTTGAAGGGGAAGTCGATGCCATCAATGACAGCCAAGCCATTGCTGAGCGCATCATGAAGCGTAAATTGGCTAAATTAGCCAATATTGAATTTAGTGCGTTACCTGATGATTTAAGTCCGAGTCAATTCCCGACCCAAGGGCCGCTTGCCGATGCGCTAGTAAAGCTTTATGAACAAGAAGTTAAAGCCGATCCTGCCCAAATCAAAGACACTGTTATCGCAGAGGCCAAAGACGCGCAGCTTTCAGATGACGAAATCACCACCCGCTGGCATATCGCTTTATATAATCTGTCGGTAAAAGCACAGAATGTTAACGATGGCATGTTGGGTAATTTGGCCCAAGAAAGAGCCAAAGCCGTTAAAGCTTACCTTGTGGACGTGAAAGAAATAGCCCCAGAGCGGATCTTCTTGCTCGAAAGCCGAGTGAGTTTAACCCAGAATGCGGCCCAAGTGAGCCTCACCATTGATGCTCAATAACTCAGCCAATTAACTGGCTTTTTATATAAAACTAAGCCCGCTAAAGTCCGACTTTAGCGGGCTTTTACCTTATGGCTAAGCGTCATCACCAATCAAAAAACCATTCTTCTACAATCAAATCATCTATCTGTTAATTCACTCTAAAATGTTGGCCGAGCTTGGTGCCATAGGTTACACTCTGCGGCCTTTATACAACTGAGATCACAGTTTTTAAACGACTGGATCCCAGACTCGCCGCACGCTTTCTGTGGCGCCATGACGCACAAATGTTCTTCCACAAAAATTATCATTAAGGTCAATAACATGTTTATCATTCGCTGGATTTTAGGCAGGATTATTCTGTTTTTAAACTTCGTATTTAGCCCTAAGAAGCGCCAACGTCCACTGGCTGAGCAACAAAAAATTGATGCTCAAACTCAAGCCTTAGCCCTGTATCAATATCCTGCATGCCCATTTTGTGTAAAAGTCCGCCGTGCAATGCGTCGCCAAGGACTCAACATAGTGACCCACGACGCTAAAAAAGCGCCGCATAAAGATGAACTCATCGCTCAAGGCGGCAAACAGCAAGTGCCTTGTCTGCGGATTGAAGAAAACGGTCAAGTACAGTGGTTATATGAATCAAAAGAAATCATTAACTACTTAGACCAACGCTTCGCCTAAATCACGGCGCAACGGTCAGCGCAAATATACAAATAAGTGCGCCCAGTAACCTTTTCAATCGTCTGTTCAATGGGCTCCTTACAAAGGGCTTTACGTTGGAATGATGAGGTTTCGGGCGCAGTTCTTTTATTGCGTTGTTTTATCGCATTTACTTACGCCACAAATATTCACGGTCAGAATAATCAAATAACCACTGGGGCTGATACACCACCAATAGCGTCACTGCCATGCCATTAAGCAATGCCTCAGGGAATGCCAGCAAAGGGATCATCATCAGGTAGTCGTCCACTAACACATTCCAATCGTAATCCGCTGCAGACCACAACCACATCGCCCAACTCAATTGATGAAACACAGTTGAGAGGCCCGCATTGATAAAACCACTGACGAAGATGAATACAAAAATATGCTTAGGAAATAAATGGTAACTGCGACTGTATAGGATAAAACACAGAAACAGCGGCACGGCCATAGCGAACAAACTAAAAGCACCAAAATCAGCGGGCTGCTTTAATACAAAAAGACTAAAAAAAGCACTCGGCAATAGCAACACTAGAGTCGCAAGACGCCAGCCGAACATCAGCATACAAGTGACAATTCCCAGAAAATGCAGATGTAACCCAGTTTGAACACTGGCATTTAGCGACCACAGCGCATTGATCCCCACCAACGTCAGCAACAAACGTAATTGGAGATGTTTATCCCGCCGGAGCTGCACTAACTCTTCTTTTGGCCATATGGCGTAGATCCATAACGCCAAGAACATAAGACATATACCTTGAGTCAGGCTAATATCCCATTCGATTTGCGCCCATTTATTCGACCAAAACGCCAACATTACTCGCCCATCCTTAATCCATTACACCTATCGGCGCGTACTCAGCCTATGAGAATGCCATAAATCCATGAACTTTAGGGCCATATTAAGGTATTCTTCTGTCAGTTAATAACCTAAGAGTTAAATTTGATTATGCCGTTTCGATATT
Organism: Shewanella sp. NKUCC06_TVS; assembly: GCF_019345515.1. Taxonomy (NCBI): domain Bacteria; kingdom Pseudomonadati; phylum Pseudomonadota; class Gammaproteobacteria; order Alteromonadales; family Shewanellaceae; genus Shewanella; species Shewanella sp. NKUCC06_TVS. The sequence goes on from NZ_JAHKQX010000021.1 coordinate 73,716, forward strand.
TCAGCCTTGCCATCTTAAGTTGTTTCTCGCTCATCGCCTGCAGCAGTGCGCCAATTGACCCGAGTGAACTCGCCGGAAAATTACGGGATAAGTTGACGACAGATATTAAAAGCGATGGCCTTAAACTCTTCAGCTACAAAGCTCGTCTGGTCGATGAAAAGTCGACAATGAATGATACAGACCGCCCTTTTCCACACGAGGCACGCATACGTAATATGCAAGATCCCCGTGAGCAACGTCGCGCGATGCAAGATCTACAGGACTCATTAGAAATTTGGGGGAGACAGGTTGATTTAGGTTTAATCAAAACCCTTGAAATGACGGGTTATTGCCGCGAAGGTTATATTGAATTAAGCCGAATTATCGAGCCTGGTCGAGGAGAAATCCGCGGTGAGTGCCAAGAGGGGGCAACCAATGCTGATAAACAAAAATTTATGAGCTATTAACTAAACTCAGAGTAATGAAGAAACGTGCACAGTTACCAATACAAAAAACTGAAATCGGCTAAAAATAGCGAAAACGGTAATAAGCAGAATAAAAAGCAAGCATGCGCGTATGAGACAATACGCGCATTCACATCACACTAGACTGATTCGGTCAGTGGCACAGCACGATTTTCCAATAACACAGGGATACCTTCAGTGATCGGATAAGCAAGTTTATCTGCCTTACAAATCAACTGCTGCGTCGTTTTATCGTACTCAAGTTTTCCCTTACACACAGGGCAAGCCACTATATCTAACAATTTTTTATCGAATGCCATGGAAGTTTCCTTATTTAGCTGCAGCCACTTCACGAAGACGTGCGAGCAGCTGTTCATCAAATTGTGGGGATAGCTTGGCATCGACCGCCAAATACCACCAGTTTTCTTGTGCAAAATCGCGACATTTAACCGCATCTTTTTCTGTCATCAACAGTGGCAAGCCTTGGGCTAAATCACCTAACTGGATTTTATCGTAGGCCTGATGGTCATCAAAACCATGGCAGAAGGCCAGTTGATAGCCTTGTGCGCGCAACGATTCAAAGAAACGCGCTGGATTACCTATGCCCGCCATCGCAACGAGCGGCAGAGACTTATCGAAAGTATATTCACCAGACGTCGCATCACATTTAACAGGCTTCACTGCCGTAGGTGTCAGTTGCATTTCGAACTGCCCTTTTGCCGCTGGGCCACCATTACTGACAATAAAATCCACGGTATCGAGACGCCACGCACCTTCACGCAATGGACCTGCTGGCAATAGCAAGCCATTGCCTAAACCGCGCTGACCATCAATTACCACCAGCTCAATATCGCGTGCCAGAGCATAATGCTGTAGGCCATCGTCACAGATGATGACATCGACACCAAACTCAGCAATAAGCGCATTAGCCGCATCGACCCGTTTAGCGCCAACCACCATGGGCACTTGAGTACGCGCTACTATCATGGCAGGTTCATCCCCCACCTCTGCCGCACTTGCACCTAAGCAAACCGATTTAACGCCTTGAATATCAACACCGTAACCACGACTGATCACACCGGGGTGAAATCCATGTTGGCGCAGTAATTCAATCAGATAAATCACAGTTGGCGTCTTACCGCTGCCACCGACGGTAATATTACCGACGACGATGACAGGTACAGGCATTGCAGTTTGTGATTTCATCCCGAGGTGAAACAAAGCGCGGCGCACATAAGTGATAACCACGAATAAGCCAGATAAAGGTAACAAGAGCCATCGCAGTGGATGGCCCTGATACCAGATTTTATTCACTAAGGCCTGCATCTAACTACCAAATTGCATTTGGTATAATTTGGCGTACATGCCATCTAATTCCAATAGTGATTGGTGCGTCCCGCGCTCGACGATACGCCCCTGATCCACCACTAAAATCTGATCGGCACTCTCGATGGTCGACAACCTGTGGGCAATCACTACAGATGTGCGGTTTTGTCTGAGGTTATCTAACCCTTTTTGAATGGCTTTTTCTGACTCAGTATCCAGTGCAGAGGTCGCTTCATCGAGGATCAACACAGGCGCATCACGCAACATAGCGCGCGCAATCGCAATCCGCTGTCTTTGACCACCGGACAATAACACGCCATTCTCACCCACTTGGGTATCAAGGCCCTGGGGCAGTTGATCAATAAACTCCATCGCATAGGCCAAGGTCGCAGCTTCAATGATCTGCTCACGAGTGGCTTCACCTGGGTAGGCGTAAGCGATGTTATTGGCTATCGTGTCATTGAACAAGGTCACCTGTTGCGATACCAGTGCCACTTGATTGCGCAGCGATTTTAGCGAGTAATCGTAGATGCTGACGTCATCAAGCAGAATATCGCCGGATTCAAGGCCCGTATAAAAACGGGTCACTAAACTCGCAATAGTCGACTTACCTGAGCCAGAACGTCCAACTAAGGCTAAGGTTTGCCCAGGTTTGACTTCAAAATCGACATTCTCAAGTGCACGACGATCTTGGCTGTCATAGGTAAAACACACATTATCAAAACGTAAATGCCCCTTAGCACGCTCGACAGTATAAGTTCCCGTATCGGACTCTGGCAACGTATCCAGTAATTCAAACACTGTGGTACAAGCCGCAATACCCCGTTGAAATTCGGCATTCACTCGGGTTAAGTTTTTGATTGGCTGTAACATGGCCATCATGGCACCAAGAATCGTCGCGAAGGTACCCGCGGTAAGATCGGCTTTCATGCTGTCTAAGCTTGCCGCATAAAGTACAAAGGCTAAGGCGAATGAACCAATAATCATGATCAGAGGCTGACTAATGGCTTGTGCCACAGCTAACTTCATATTTTGATGGCGGTTTTGATCGTTTACTTTAGCAAAACGGGTTGCTTCTGTTTCCTGTCCACCAAAGGCCAATACGTTTTTATGGCCTTTAATCATTTGCTCCGTAGTCGCACTCACCCCGCCCATGGCTGTTTGAATTTGCTTAGAGACCTTGCGGAAACGACGACTAACCACCGCAATGACCATGCCCATGATAGGACCAATCACAAGAATACAGAGGGATAGCTTCCAAGAGTTATAGAACATCAGCACCAGCATACCAAACACAGTCACACTATCGCGGACGATGGAAATCAAAGCACTTCCCGATGCTCGAGCGATTTGCTCAGTATCAAAAGTCACTTTTGAGATCAAGTTACCGGTATTTTCCTTATCCATATAACTGACAGGCAGGCTCAGATAATGCTCAAACACTTGCTGACGCATGTCCATGATCAAACGTGCACTCATATATGAAATGCCGTAAGTCGAAACAAAGTTAGCAAAGCCACGTAGGGAAAACATAACGATAACCACAAGCGGCGCCATCATAAGCACGTCGTTGTTTGCGTGGAAACCTTCACTGGTTGGCAATGCTATGCCGTTGGTCACCGCAGCAGGGGCGCCGCCGGAGAAACCCTTATCAATAAAGGGGCCGATGAAAGCGATAAAGGCGGCATCGACGAGACCATAAATAATTAATCCCGCAACTGAAAGCATAAACATGCCTTTCATCTGTTTTATATAGCCCAGTAATCGTTTGAAAACTGTCCACATTTCGTCTTTAGGAGATGTTGTCATTGATAACACTAAATTATGGCAAAGTAGGCATTCTACTCTGGATTAATCAAGTCACCAAATCTAAACAGAGAGTTGTACCAAAATGGCGCTAAATCACCACGATAGGTCTTAACCTCTCGCTCAGACTGCTGAAAAATCACACTAATCTGCCCTTCTATACCTGTAGTTAGGCCCATAATCTCCCGTTGCTGATACCGTTCAACCACTGTGGATTTTGGAAATCCCCAGCGATTAGCAAAACCAGCAGGAAACAAGACTAACTTGGGGGCAACAGCATCAATAAAGGCTTCAGTTGACGAGGTTTTACTGCCGTGGTGGGGCGCAACGAGCACTTGACTTTGTAACTCATGCTCACCACTTAAGGTACGACTTAATAGCGAGGTTTCGATTTGCTTTTCGATATCCCCCGTAAGCAGTAGACTCTGCCTGTCATCATCAATGCGTATAACACAGGAACCATTATTACCCGCTAACGCTTGAGGCGGGGAAAGCAAATTCAAGCTCAGCCCTTGCCATTGAATTAGCCTTGGGCGGCAATCTTGGCCGCTAAAGCCAGCCACGTCTGTAATCACTAAAGCCTTAGGGTAAGCCTCAATCAAAACAGGGGCACCACCTGCATGATCGTTATCGCTATGGCTGATAACAATATAATCAATCTCTTGAATGCCTTTGGCTTTTAGGAAAGGCAATATCACCCGCGCCGCATAACTGAAGTCATCACCAAAGGCGGCACCGGTGTCGTAAACCAGCCCTCTACCATTCTTTTCAATAACCACAGCTAAACCTTGGCCCACATCCAGTAAATGCATAGCCCATCGATTATTTTGAACGGGTGACCACAGCGTAATACAGAAAAGCAAAGCGGGAATAAACAGTAAACTCAGCAGGCTTAACCAAGAAGTATAATTTTTATTTTTAGGCACATAGCGCCATAACACACTACCGATGAGCGCGGATAACCCCAAGGCTAATATCGTATCTGAAAGCGCTAACCAATGGGCTGGCAATTGCTGGCTTATGTCTAGCAACTGCGAATAGGGTGATAAACTCCAATCACTTAGGCGAAGCAGTCCCAACCAAGAGAACCCAAACGCAGTACTAACCCACCAGCATATAAATCCCGCCATAGCTAATGGGATAACAACGAAACTAAACCATGGCACAGCTAGGATATTCATCCACAAGCTGTGTAAACTCACACCACCAAAGAGTGCTCCTTGCAGTAATCCAAGCCCAAGGCTCAAGCGCCACTGGATGGCCCAAAATTGCAAAAGCCCCGCACCTACACGCGTCCTTCGAGACGACACAGCCGTAAACTCTTTGGGCTGGATGACTAAGGTATATAAAATCACCCCTAAAGCACAAAACGACAGCCAAAATCCCGCACTTAAACAAGCAAGCGGGTCGAGTAACAATACGACAAACAATGCAAACAGCAAGCGCTCCCACGCAGTAGAAAATCGCTTTAATAAACTCAGTAGCATTAACAGTAAAATCATCATGAGTGCACGCTGAGTCGACACACCAAAGCCTGCAAGATATGCATAAAATGCGGCGCCTATACCTGCCGCGACTAACGCAAAAGTCATATTACGTCGACTCTGATGTGACACAAAACGACTCAATCCAAACAAAAGGCAAGCGTATACCCATGCCGCAACAACGGAGAGGTGCAAACCGGAAATCGCCACTAAATGGCCAGTGCCAGTCTGCCTTAGTGCTTGCCAACGAGCTTGTGAGATCAAATGCTTATCCCCCAAAAGCAAGGCGAGTAAAATGTCACCTTGAGGTAAAGAGGCTAATTCAGGTGTCAATGCGCTTATGAGGTCATTACGCAATGAAGGCGAAACCGCAAGTAACTGCGCCTCAATCACTCGTCCTTTACCGACAACATGTTGACTGATTAATTGTTTTTGTTCGTTGTAGCCGCCTTGATTTAGCACGCTAGCAATGCTCTTAGGTGTCAACGTAAACAGCCAAACCTGACCCACATCGACTTCTGGCGGATCTTTCCACGTGAGTCGCAATTTTGCGTTTGGCCCTAAGATTAAATTTGGTTTAATGAGCGATATATCCAAACTTAGCCAGTCGCTGTTTCGACTAACTAGTGATATGATTTCGCCCCTTACCTGTATAGGTTGTTGTAACACTGGCAAATCCTGCCTAGATAATCCTAAGCAAAAACCAGTTAGCCATGCTACCGCAAAGAGCCCACCTGCACAGACAGGGATTTTTCGGTGTAAGATTAACGCCCCAACAACAAGGTAGGGTATGTAACTGACTGGCGGCAGCGAAGGCCATAACATCGCTGATAACAAGATGGCACTAAAGCCAAACATGAATCGATTCATAGTGAATTAAGTTAAGACAGCAATTTCAGCATATGCCAAAAAAATTAATTAAAAGATTTATGCCTAAGCCTGAAACCTTGCGTGAGCATAAACACTTACGCATGTTCGGACGCTTGTTACATAATCCCAATCTATGGGCACTTAATCGAAAATCCGCCCCAGGCGCATTTGCCGTAGGGTTATTTGTCGCTTGGATCCCCATGCCATTTCAGATGGTTGTTGCAGCGGCTTTTGCCATTCTATTTAACGTTAATATTCCAGTTTCAGTTGCATTAGTATGGATAACCAATCCCTTAACTATGCCAGTGATGTTTTATGGGGCGTATTTGCTCGGTGCTAAAATACTCGGCCATGCTCCGCAAGATTTTGCCTTCGAAGCAAGTTGGCAATGGATTGAAGCATCGCTTGCGACCATAGGTCCGGCATTCTTACTCGGGTGTCTCGTGCTAGGAGTGGTTTTTTCCGCTGTCGGTTATTTGCTGATTAATAATCTGTGGAAATATTCAATTATGTTTAAGTGGCAGAAACGCAAGAATAAATAATCTTTTATATTCAAACCGCTTATGTTGGTACAACGATTGAGTCGAGGTAACAGCATAAGCGGATTAGCACATTCGCTCTCGCTTCCCTTTTGTTCATCATATAAATCACCTTCTACATACAACCACGTTAACTCCACTTTGCGCCGAATTTAAGATCGTACATATCTGTGAATTAAATCACACAGCGGCACCTAGCTTTTCCCTAAAAACAGATTTTTGCTGTTACTATTTATAAAAACATCAAGTAGGGAATATCCATGCCTTTTTATCATCAATATGGTTCTAAAAGCCTCAAAGCCGTTGAACACTTAGTCCTATTTATTATTGCCATTGCCACCGTTGTCGCAATAGGCCAAGAAATTGTGCATATCATCTCTGTACGTATGGTCGCACTGGCCGATTTACTCTTGTTATTTATTTTCTTAGAAGTGTTAGCCATGGTGGCTAACTACTATGAATCCGGTAAGTTACCAGTACGTATGCCGCTTTATATTGCGATTGTCGCCTTGGCCCGTTACCTAATCTTAGATATGAAGAGCATGGAAGACTGGCGTATCGCAGCAATATCATTATCGACGCTAATTTTAGCGGCAACCGTTATTGTGATTCGTTGGGGCCAATTAAAAATGCCTTATCCAAAAAATCAAGAATACGACAATTAATCAAATACCTGAGTTGGTGCTATTGAAACCTAAATCAATGGCACCTGCTGTTCTCGTTTTAAAACTATTATCAAAGACCTAGCTTTCACATTGGTATTCTGCCAAAAAGCAATTATGCTAGTTTTACTGAGATCAATAATTTACGGGGCAATTGAGTTATGGGTGACCATACTACTGGTTTTGAAGAAAAACGCACATCGCTGCGAGTCGACATGGAAGCAGAGCGCGTGGTCTTGAATTGGATCGACACTCAAGGCATGAAGCAAACAGATGAAGGTGTGTGTATCGACTTAGCAAGACGCGGCATTTTATTCGATTATAAAAATCCGTTTGCACTCGGGGAACTCATCGAAGTGACCTTTAATCCCAATTCAACCCAACAAAATACCGTTAAAGGACAAGTCTGCCGTTGCGCGAGATGCCATGACCAAAGCTACCATATTGCTATGCAACTGCTTTAATTTAACTTAAATTTCGCAGCTTTAATGGCTCTGTTCTACACTCAATGAATTGAACAATTCATTAAGGGGCGTCAGTATGATCTTGCTGGTAGGTGGTGAAAAAGGTGGTAGCGGAAAAAGTTGTCTCGCTCAAAATCTTGCCGTTTATATTAAGCAAAAATTTCAGGCAAACGTCCTCATGGTCGATTGTGATCCCCAACGCACGACTTCAGATTGGATCCAAGCAAGAAATAATGATCCAAGCCTCCCAAGCATTAATTGCATCCAACTTTACGGCAAGATTCGTAATGATTTACTCAGCCTCAATGAGCGTTTTGACTACGTAATTGTAGATTGTGGTGGCCAAGATAACTTAGCCATGCGCGCAGCTATGTCGGTAGCGACTTATGTTGTGATCCCCCTCAGACCCAAAAGACGCGATCTCAAAACATTACCCCACATGGAAGACATGCTAAGTACGTGTAAGATGGTGAATCCTAAAATGATCGCGACTATAGTGCTAACCCAATGTCCAGCGCTCCCTACACAATTTAAACGCATTTTAGAAGCCAAAGATGTGGTGCAATCCTTTGGACTAAGAGTGCTAAATTCAGTTACATTTTGCCGAAATATTTATGATGACAGTGAAGAAAGAGGCTCTTCAGTCGTCGAAATAGAACCCGATGGGAAAGCAGCCGATGAGATCCGCGCCATAGCGGATGAGTTATTCGCAATGCCACCAGAAAATAGCTATGAGCTTAACTGATCTTAAACGTAAGAAACCTAAGCAAATCATCAAGCCGGTTTCTGTCGATGATTTCATTGAAGATGCCAATAACTACGCTTTAGGTAAGGCGAGTTTATTAGCTGCGCCCACCACACACACCATAGTTAAGGGCTTAGATAAAAAATCGACTAAGATTTATCGCCACGCGACCTTTACCCTCACTGAAAACAGCATTTCCCAGCTTGACGCCCTATCGAAATCCACCAATATTGCAAAATCTCGATTACTGCGTATTTTGATCAATGAGTTTACCCAACTCACTCCCGCACAGCAGGAGCAAATTGCAAATAAGCGCCACGATGAGACCTGAGATTCAACAAAACGATTACACGTCTAAGCGGCTAAAAACTAATCAATAAAATACAACAAAATAAAATGAGTACGCTATGGCACTGTGTATTATACCAATCACATTAAATAACCTGAGATCGGTTTAACAAGCCATAACTGTAATAGCATTAAACTCTGCGTTAGTGATGTTCAGTTGTGGCTTATTGTCTTTCAATTGATAGGCGATGAGTCCCG
>NZ_JAHKQX010000022.1:0-73541 GCF_019345515.1 Shewanella sp. NKUCC06_TVS
GCCAACCCGAAGGTTAAGCAGTTTCGATTAACTCAACACCTGTGAGTGTCCACACAGATTTCTTGTTTTATCTTGTTAAAGAGCAACTCAATATTCGTAAGAGAACTTGAGCACCACACTGAGCGCCGAACGCTTCCAGTTGGCTAGGGCTGCGTATTCTACGCATTTCCCGTTTCGCGTCAAGGAGTTTTTACAACTTCTTGCTACGATTGAATTAAGTGCTTAAAAGCGACTCAATTCAACTTAACTCGTCAGCTGGCTTTCGCTGTCTGCCGTGTCAGTGGATGCGCATTATAGGGAGATTGAGAAAGTCCGCAACCCCTATTTTTAAGATAATTGTCATTTTCTCACTGTTCGTTGGATATTTGACCTGACCCGCTAGTTTTTAACCTTTATAATGCTAAAAACCACTCAATTAGGGACTTTTCTATGTCAGGGCCACTCAGAACTTACCAAGGTATTCATCCTCAATTAGGCAATAACGTATATGTAGATGAAGCTTCGGTGCTTGTTGGCGATATTGTGTTAGATACTGATGCCAGTATTTGGCCTATGGTGGCAGCGCGTGGTGATGTTAACCATATTCGTATTGGTAAGCGCTCGAACGTACAAGACGGTAGCATATTGCATGTAACGCGTAAGTCAGCTGCTCGTCCCGATGGTCATCCACTGATTATTGGTGATGATGTGACTATTGGTCACAAGGCTATGCTTCACGGTTGCAAAGTCGGTAACCGAGTATTAGTAGGCATGGGTGCAATTATTCTCGACGGTGCGATTTTAGAAGATGATGTGATCTTAGGTGCGGGCTCTTTAGTGCCACCGGGCAAGGTATTACAGAGTGGCTATTTATATGTAGGCAGCCCAGTTAAGCAGGCTCGCCCATTAACGCCTGCCGAAATTGCCTTTTTGCCAGAATCTGCCGACAACTATGTCAGACTGAAAAACGAATACTTAGTTGAGTTACAAAACATCTAATCACTTATAGCTAATCTCTTATAGTTAGTCGCTTAGTGTCACTATAGCTATATAAGAAAGGCGGTAGAGACTCATTGAGTCTCTACCGCCTTTTGCTATTCGCTGATTCAGAAAACTATCTGAGTTCGATAAGTTTAGCCTAAGTGTACTGCCCCAAACTCATCAAACTCTTCGGCTTCAATTAAGTCTTCCGCCATTTCTTCGGCATCAAATCTCACCGCATCAAACAATGCCAGCATAGCAGCGGCTTCATTGGCACTCGGCTGTTCGAAATCATTCAGCTCGGCTAACTTATTCACACTGATATAGCACTTAATGTTCATCCCCTGTGACTGCGCGATAAAGCAGACTCGCTTGTGGGCGTCGTCCCAATATTGCAGTTCGGGAAAAAGAATACTTTGATTCATGCTTCCTACTTAGGTTCGGCCATTAGTTTATCCCTCAAAAGATTTAATACCACTTGAGTATCGGGCTCGATACCTCGCCATAGGGTAAAACTCTTAGCCGCTTGTCCGACTAACATGCCGAGCCCATCAATAACCTTAGCTGCACCTTGAGATAGCGCCCATTGGTTAAAAGCGGTGACCGAGGCGCCATACATCATGTCATAACAAACAGTTTGGGTGGTGATAATATGCGCAGGCAAAATTGGCAACTCGCCCGCAAGACTCGCCGAGGTTGAATTGATGATGACATCGAACTCGCCCACAAGCTCATTCATTTCTACGGCGGTGACTCTATTTGCGAAAGCACCGTTATCCACCGAAGTAAAGATATCGACCAGAAGCTGTGCCTTAGTGTGAGTGCGATTACTGATGATCAGCTGCGCAATTCCCGCATTTAATAACGGCAGAATACAACCGCGCGCCGCACCACCAGCACCAATAAGTAACACGCGCTTATCTTGCAGGCTGCCTAAGTTAGCGATGAGATCGGCCACCAGCCCTAAACCATCGGTGTTATCACCGCGAATAGTGCCATCGGCCAATAAACTTAAGGTGTTTACCGCGCCAGCAAGCTTGGCCTCTGGGCTGAGACTGTCACACAGCGCAAAAGCTTGCTCCTTAAAAGGCACTGTCACATTCGCGCCCTTGCCGCCCGCATTGAAAAACGCCGTCAGAGAGGCTTCAAAACCATCGACCGGAGCAAGAATGGCTTCATAGGTTAATAACTCTTGGGTGGGCGCGGCAAATTGTCCATGGATGAACGGCGATTTACTGTGGCTAATTGGATTGCCAAACACTGCGTATCTGTCTGTCATAGCGATATTAAATTTTAGGTTCAATGGCTTTGCAGTCTACCGCGCTTTTGAGCCTAGGCAAGACGAATTATGTTCAACTAAATTTCACGTTGGGTTTCACGCTATAATGCGCCATCGGCTCAATACTCTCTATTTTAGTGAACGACTATTCCAATGAACTGGCTTAAAAAGATTTTTAGCAAACACACTCCACCGCAGGATGATCGCGATCCGAGCCAATCTAACGCCTATGACTTAATCGGCGGCGAAAAGGTGATCCGCGCTATCACTAAATGTTTTTATCAGAAGATGGCAAGTTCGGCAGAAACGACAACACTGCTTGCCATTCATAGGGCGCCCATTGCGGAGTCTGAGCAGAAGCTATTCGAATTTTTAAGTGGCTGGCTCGGCGGACCACAGCTCTACCAGCAAAAATATGGTCATCCCGCATTGCGAGCACGACACATGCATGTCGATATTGATGAGGCGATGCGCGATCAATGGCTGTTTTGTATGAAGTTTGCGATTGAAGAGAACATTAAAAAGCCAGAGCATCGAGCCGCCATTTTTGAGGCGATTTCAACTCTGGCCGATCATATGCGTAATCAATAAAGTGGATGCTCTATCCACTTTATAAGATTACTGGCTAAACCCAGTCGCGGGGTTTGAGGTAATTATCGTACAAATCTGCCTCTGGGCTTCCCGCCTCTGGTGTATAAGCATATTGCCAACGCACTAATGGCGGCATCGACATTAAGATAGACTCGGTACGTCCACCTGTCTGTAGGCCAAACAAAGTGCCTCTGTCGTAGACTAAGTTGAACTCAACATAACGACCACGACGATAGAGTTGGAACTCGCGCTCACGCTCACCAAATTTAGTCTCTTTACGACGCTCGACAATCGGCGCATAGGCCGTTAAGAAGCCATTACCTACAGCTTGCATAAAGCTAAAGCTTTGCTCGAATCCTTCTTGATTCAAGTCATCGAAAAACAATCCACCCACGCCGCGGGTTTCATTACGATGCGGTAGGAAGAAATACTCATCGCACCATTTTTTATACTTGGGATAAACCTCATCCCCGAAAGGCGCGCAAATATCCTTAGAAGTCTGGTGCCACTCGCGCACATCTTCCTCGAACGGATAATAAGGCGTTAAATCAAAGCCACCGCCAAACCACCACACGGGATCGGCGCCCTCTTTTTGCGCGATAAAGAAACGCACATTGGCATGAGTCGTTGGGATATAAGGATTATTAGGATGAATAACTAAAGAAACGCCCATAGCTTCAAAACTACGACCCGCTAACTCAGGGCGATGCGCCGTAGCCGACGCAGGCATAGCAGCGCCAGTCACATGGGAAAAGTTAACCCCTGCTTGCTCGAACACAGCACCTTGGGTTAATACTCGGCTAGTACCACCACCACCTTCAGCGCGAGTCCATGAATCGGCGGCGAACGTGGCTTGGCCATCCAGCGCCTGTAAACCAGCACAAATTCGGTTTTGTAGATCGATTAAAAACGCTTTTACCACTGCAACATCAGGCACACTCATCTTGTTATCCTTATTATTAGTTTGCTCATTGTCCATTTCGTAAAATCTTACCGCTTCGCGCATCGATAATGGTCGAGGGCTGACGTTGCTCACCGAGTTCACCTAATACGAGTGCATCAATTTTACCTGTAAAATCTGCGAGAATTTCATCGGCAGTTAATGCTGGATCTTCACCCGCAAGGTTAGCGCTAGTCGACACTAAAGGTTTATTGAGCGCGCGGCACAGGGCTTGCACTCCAGCATGGGCAGATACTCGCACTGCGATAGAGTCAAATTCACCACAGAGGTATTTTGAAACCTGCGCTTTGATTGGCATTACAAAGGTAAAAGGCCCCGGCCACTTGGAAAATGCAAACTCGAGCTGCTCAGCCGTTAATTGCGATTCATCAACATAAGCTAAAAGCTGCTGAAAATCACTGGCGACTAAGATCAGTCCTTTTTGCCATGGGCGCTGTTTTACCGCCAATAACTTTTGGATAGCGGTGTCATTATCTGGGTCGCAACCTAGGCCATAAACCGCCTCGGTTGGATAAGCGATAACACCACCGTTAAGCACAATATCTTTTATGTCAGATGGGTGCAGCTGCAACATCTTAGGATCACCTTTTGAGTATTGTCGATTTCAACAATCAAATTATTGGATAAATTCGAATACTGACCGCCCCATCAGCGGTCAGCCGAGGATTATACGCAAGCCACTTTCATCGGCCAAATATTAAGATGCAGGTCACACAATAAACTAAAGTGGTCTTTTGTATTTACAGCTTTTTTGCGGGCATTCTAAACGCATCCCAGCCGCACCTTTACGCTCGACTAAGATCCCAAAACCACAACTCGGGCAAGCTTCAGCAACCGGAGGATAATTCACAATAAACTTACACTTAGGGTAAGCACTGCAGGCATAAAAACTCTTTCCGAAGCGACTCGTTCTGTGCTCAAGCTTACCCGCTTTGCATTCAGGGCAAGGAATGTCAGGCTTATCACTCGCTTGATCCTGTTTTTCAATATGCGTGCAGCTAGGATATTGAGTACACCCAATAAAGATCCCAAAGCGCCCTGACTTTACTGCCAGTTCGTGACCGCATTCAGGGCATACAGAACCTTCAATCACTTGAGTTTCAATAGATTCGTGCTGCACTAAGGGTCGAGTGTAATTACAGCTAGGGTAATTATTACAGCCAATAAAACCGCCGTGCTTACTGTGTTTAACCGATAACTCGCTGCCACATTCGGGACAAAGTTCGTATTCTTTTTCCAGTGCGTGTTCGTGGGCACTAAATAATTGTTCATCAATCTTAGACATAATCATTCACCACCTGTCGTAGCGCATTAGGATATCAAGCGCAGTGCCATCAAGGAATTTATGGCATCAAAAAAGGAGGTCTTAGCCTCCTTTCTCTCATAATTCATCTTTCACAACAATTAAGAATGCAGTCGGCCTTCGGGCTGTTCGAAGATTAAATCTTCCATTTGCTCATAAGCGGACTCATGGCCAGGAGCATTAAACAGCACCATTAAGATAACCCATTTGAGATCTTCTAAAATCAGGGTTGGTTCATCCAACTCCATAACTCTATCGATCACCATTTCACGGGTTTCGACATTCAGCACTTTAACTTGCTCTAAAAACAGCAAGAAACCGCGGGATTCCACATCCAGCTTGTCCATTTCGTCCTTTGTATAGATACGAAACGAATGCTGATCGTGATTACAAAGATAAGGTTTATCCCCTTCTTGTAATTCAGCTAAGCGCTCTAACCAAGTTAACGCTTTTAAAATCTCGGATTGATGAAATCCGGCACGAGTGAGTTCCTTGGTTAACTCGTCTTCATCAACTAGTAGTTCAACTTCACTGTGAACATAGTTTTCAAATAGATACATGAGGATATCAAACATGGCTAGCTCCTCTTTACTCTGACGTAACCACCGGGTACTGCTATTACCCAACCTTGCAACTCAAGTTCAAGCATTTGTTCTAACACCAGATCTATCGTTTTTCCACTATGTTCAACGACTGCATCAATTGATGTAGTTTCATAACCTACACTAGCTAACAGAGACGAAAATGGCAAATTACAAATCTCGCCTTGCTGTATATGGTGGCATAACTTCAATTCTTCAAGGTGGAAAGCGGTTAAACTTGCCAACTCTTCCACTATATCGGCAGCAGTTTCCACAAGCTTTGCTCCATCACGTAATAAATCATGACAGCCTTGATGGTAACCACCTAAGATTGAGCCCGGAACGGCAAACACCTCACGCCCTTGTTCCATCGCCAACCTAGCAGTGATTAAAGAGCCGCTTTTGCGACAGGCTTCAACCACAAGTGTCCCTAAAGATAGACCGCTAATAATGCGATTTCGTTTCGGAAAATTACCCGCAAAGGGACCAGTATCGGGCCAAAACTCGCTAAGTATACAGCCTTGCCGCTGAATATCATGATAAAGCTGTCGATGTTTTCGTGGATAAATGATCTCTATGCCCGTTCCTAGTACGGCAATAGTGCGCCCTTGATGGTCAACACAGGCTTTATGGGCCGCCCCATCAATCCCCATCGCCATGCCACTACAGATACCAAATCCCATTGAGGACATCTCAGCAGCCAGCTGATAAGCGACCTGCAATCCGCCAGGAGAAGCATTACGACTGCCAACAATAGCAAGATAAGGAAGGGCTAACACCTCTAAGCAACCTTTAACGAACAGGACGGCGGGCGGATCTGAGAGTTGTTTTAATAATGGGGGATAAAGCGGATCAGAGAAACAAAGCAGATGATGATCGGCGGCTTGCTGTTGCCATTCGAGGGCGACATCCACTTTTTGATAATCAATAACAAGGCTATGGAGCAGATGATCTGATAAAGGTAGCGCTTGTCTCTCATGCTCTAACCTTTGTCTGAGGTCGTCCACTTCCATGTGCGTTAATAATTGTTGGATCCGAGCGGGTCCTAGCCCAGATACAGCACAAACAACTAACCAATCGACCAAATTTTCAGAGATTATAGACCTCTTAAGGCTAAAGATTCTGGGGCGATTAACTTATCGTCGACACGAACAGGCCGCTCGGTGGAGACAATCAAACCTAAGCTCGCCTTATCAAACACTTTAAACACTAACAACTTACCATGATAAACATCCGGCATCTTAACTGCACGATCCGAAGAGACTGACGCCATTAGGTTATCATAGGCAGTACGTTCAATTGCAGGAACCGGCATACCATCATTGTTGATAACAATAACCTCACCATCACGGTAAATAGAAAATACCACCCCAGGCTCGACGCCATCCTGAGTACCTTTATCTAAGTACACGACATTCAACTTACCCGCTTCACGCAAATTTGATTCTGTCGCTAACACTAAAGCCGGTATCTTTAATTCCGCAGGTTTAGGAGTAAAGTAAGCTGACATCAAGGAATCACTTTCCATCGGCAATACTCTGAAGCCCGCTTTGGTTTCGCGAAAGCTCGTTAGCAACTTAATTTTTGAAACCTTACCAGACTCAATCACTTGCCCAGTAGACGACAAAATGGCTTCTTGTCCTAACGCTTCGCCTGACTCTTTATTGAAAAACTCGCGACCGCGTTCGTAAATACCATATTTTTGGTTTATTGGCAGTTCAGCATCAATATAAATCACATCACCCACAATATGGTGACGCGATGGACTTTCACCTGCCAGCACCATAGGTTGCTCAGTAAGCCAGTGAGTCTCGACGACCCGATTCTGCACTAAATATTGTTCAATCAAGGCTAAATCAACGGCTGGAATAGCATTACTCTTAGCAATGACACGTCCCTCGGGACTCTTTCTTACATGGGGTTTAACACTATCAACAGTAGCACCATTACGCACAAGGCGGGGCTGACCATCAATAAATACCAGAGTGAGTTGATCGCCAGGGTAAATAAGGTGGGGATTAGCAATTTGTGGGTTTACATCCCAAAGACTTGGCCATTTCCATGGGTCATTCAGAAACGCGGCGGAGATATCCCAAAGAGTATCGCCCTTTTTCACTACATATGACTCAGGATGCCCCGCCTTAAGCGTCAGGGTATCTGCGGCAACAAACGTGCAATTGAATGTCATTAACGCGAGTAAAATTAACCGTTTCATGGGTATTTCCATGTTGTTTAACTCTTAGTTTGAGCTTTTACTGTTATTGGTAGGCACTAAAGATTAAAATTAACTCATTAGCATCAGTCAGTATAACTAACTGGCAGAGATTTGACAGACTTGTTAAGAGTTTATGTATGACACTATTAAAAGTATTACAATTCCCTGACGAAAGATTACGAACACAAGCCACACCCATCACAGAGTTTAATGCCGAGCTGCAGACTCAAATTGATGATATGTTCGAAACCATGTACCAAGAAAAAGGTATCGGTCTGGCCGCGACCCAAGTTGATTACCATAAACAACTTATTGTCATGGACTTACAGGATGAAGTCGAACGACCAAAAGTGTTTATCAACCCTGAAATTATCGCCAGCAGCGGTGACTTCTGCAATGAAGAAGGTTGCCTGTCGGTTCCGGGGATTTACGCCAAAGTCGATCGCGCCGAATTTGTCACGGTAAAAGCCTTAGACAGGCACGGTAACGAATTTATAGTTGAAGCCGATGAGTTATTTGCCATTTGTATTCAACACGAAATGGATCACCTCAAAGGCAAATTGTTTGTCGATTATTTGTCGCCGCTAAAACGTCAGCGGATCAAACAAAAACTTGAAAAAGCGGCCCGATTGGACGCCAAAGAAGCATAGGATCAGATTTGAAACCACTCAACATCATCTTTGCCGGAACACCGGATTTTGCCGCTCGCCACTTACAAGCACTTTTAAACTCACACCACAATGTGATTGGCGTTTACACTCAGCCCGATAGACCTGCTGGCCGCGGCAAGAAACTGACCGCCAGCCCAGTAAAAGAACTCGCTATCACCAATAGTATTCCAGTGTTTCAACCCGGCTCATTACGTAAAGAACCCGCGCAACAAGAACTTGCCGCACTCAACGCCGATATCATGGTGGTCGTAGCCTACGGTCTGATCTTGCCAAAAGTCGTGTTAGATACACCGCGTTTAGGTTGTATTAACGTTCATGGTTCTATTTTGCCACGCTGGCGCGGTGCCGCACCGATCCAACGCGCACTTTGGGCCGGCGACAAAGAAACTGGCGTAACCGTTATGCAGATGGATGTGGGTTTAGATACAGGTGACATGCTGCTTAAAACCTATCTGCCGATCGAAGATAACGACACGTCAGCCAGCCTTTACGAGAAACTGGCAGAACAAGGTCCCGTTGCCCTATTGCAAGCACTCGAAGGTTTGGCAAATGGCACCTTAGCCGCTGAAAAACAAGATGAAGCCTTAGCGAACTACGCAGAAAAACTCAGCAAAGAAGAAGCTAGACTCGACTGGAATAAATCCGCTAAACAGTTATGGCAAGAAGTCCGTGCCTTTAATCCTTGGCCTGTGAGTTACTTTGAGCACCAAGGTAACACTATAAAAGTGTGGCAAACTCAAGTCAGCGAAACCACCAGCACAGCCGCTCCAGGTACTATTATCAGCGCCAGCAAAAAAGGCATAGACGTTGCCACCGCTGATGGTGTGTTAACCCTGCTGAGTATGCAGCTTCCGGGGAAAAAGCCACTCAATGTTGCCGATATTCTCAATGCTCGAGGTGAATGGTTTAGCCCGAATACTCGCCTCGCAAACGAGGCACAATAATCATGAACTTGCGCGCGCTAGCTGCGAAAGCCATCTTCGAAGTATTAGAAAAAGGCGTGTCACTGTCAGTGGCATTGCCTGATCAACAAAAGCATCTTGCCAGCGGCAAAGATAAAGCCCTACTTGCCGAGATCTGCTATGGAGTGATGCGCACTCTGCCGCAAATAGAAAAACGCATCAGTGAATGCCTAGAGAAACCACTTAAAGGCAAACAAAGGATTATCCACCAGCTCCTGATCGTAGGTTGCTATCAACTGTACTTCACTCGTATTCCAAGCCACGCCGCAATTTCAGAAACTGCCGAAGCCTGTCGCCAATTAAAATTTGAAGGCATGGTCAAAGTGGTTAATGGTGTACTGCGCAATATTCAGCGCCAGCTATCGCCGCTAAGTACTGGATCAGATACCTTAAGCTATAACACACCCGCTTGGTTAATTAAGCGCTTAAAAGAAGCCTATCCCGAGCAGTGGCAAGACATCATTCAACAAAGCCATGAACGCCCGCCCATGTGGCTGCGTAACAATCGCTTATCCCAGAGCCGTGCCGAATACCTCGCAGCCCTAGCCGAAATCGACATTGAAGCGAGCGAAGGCAGCAGTGCCGATGCCATTCTCCTAGCGCATCCAAAGGATGTCGCCATTCTGCCACGCTTTCATGAAGGTGCTGCATCAGTGCAAGATGGCGCGGCACAATGGGCGGCGACATTACTTGCCCCGCAAGCGAATGAATTAATACTCGATGCCTGCGCGGCACCCGGTGGCAAAAGTTGTCACTTACTCGAACTTGAGCCGAGTATCAAATTAGTCGCTGTTGATTTTGATGCTAAACGCCTTGAACGTGTGCAACAGAACCTTGACCGCTTATCATTAAAAGCGGAGCTTATCCATGGTGATGCGGCCAACATAGACTCATGGTGGCAAGGCGGACAATTTGATCGTATCTTACTGGACGCGCCTTGCTCAGCCACAGGAGTGATCCGCCGCCATCCCGATATTAAATGGTTGCGAAAAAACCATGACATCGAAGAGTTGGCTGAACTACAACAGCAAATTCTCGATCATTGCTGGAAGTGGCTAAAACCCGGTGGCACGCTTCTTTATGCCACTTGTTCGATTTTACCGCAGGAAAATCGCGACCAGATCAGTGCGTTTTTAGATAGAACGGTAGATGCTAAGCTAGACACACTTGCCCAGCAAAATTCGCCACAGGATATAGGTTGGCAAATCACGCCAGGACAAGACAATATGGATGGGTTTTATTATGCCCGTTTATTGAAAGCGACTGATTAGGAAGTAAGCAAGGCCATGAAAATTATCATATTAGGTGCGGGTCAAGTCGGGGGAACCTTGGCCGAAAATTTGGTGGGTGAGAACAATGACATCACCATTGTCGATTATGACAAATCCAGATTACGCGCCCTGCAAGATAAATATGACCTTCGCGTCGTAGCGGGCCATGCCGCTCACCCTGATGTGCTCAGAGAAGCGGGCGCAGAAGATGCCGACATGCTTATCGCCGTAACCAATAGTGATGAATGCAATATGGCTGCCTGCCAGATTGCCTATACCCTTTTTGGTACGCCGACTAAAATTGCCCGTATCCGCTCAGAACCGTATTTGGCGATGCGCGATAAACTCTTTATCGACAGTGAAACCAAAAATAGCGACGGTCGCCCCCGCGGCGGCTTCGTAATCGATGAATTAATCGCCCCTGAACAGTTAGTGACCGCTTACATCCAGCGACTCGTAGAATATCCAGGCGCATTACAAGTGCTTGAATTTGCCGAAGGCCGCTTGAGCCTAGTGGCTGTTCGAGCCTATTACGGCGGCCCACTGGTGGGAAATGCATTAGCGGCACTTCGCGAGCATATGCCCAATATTGATACCCGGGTCGCGGCGATCTTCCGCCAAGGCCGCGCTATTATGCCTCGCGGAACGACCATTATCGAAGCCGATGATGAAGTCTTCTTCGTTGCAGACAGTCGCCACATTCGCGCTGTCATGAGCGAAATGCAAAAGCTCGATAACTCCTACCGCAACATTATGATCGCCGGTGGCGGTAACATAGGCCTAGGTTTAGCAAAACGCCTTGAGCGCACCCACTCGGTCAAACTAATTGAGCATAAATTAGAACGTGCAGAAGCATTATCGGAGCAGTTGGAAAATACCACAGTGTTCTGCGGTGATGCCTCAGATCAAGAATTACTGCTCGAAGAACACATAGACCAAACCGACGTATTTATTGCGGTCACCAATGACGACGAAGCCAATATTATGTCCGCCCTGCTAGCAAAACGTATGGGCGCGAAAAAGGTCATGGTGCTTATTCAACGCGAAGCCTATGTGGATATAGTGCAAGAAGCCAACATCGATATTGCAATCTCACCACAACAAGCGACGATTTCAGCACTATTAACTCATATTCGTCAGGGTGATATCTGTAACGTTTACTCTCTACGTCGTGGGGCGGCCGAGGCAATTGAAGCCATCGCCCACGGAGATGCCAGCACTTCTAAAGTCGTTGGCAAAGCCATTGGTGATATTAAGTTGCCACCGGGGACAACGATTGGTGCCATTGTCCGCAATGATGAAGTGCTAATGGCCCACGACAAAACCGTGATAGAGCAAGGGGATCACGTGATCTTGTTCTTAGTGAATAAAAAGTTTGTCGGCGAAGTCGAGAAGCTTTTCCAACCAAGTGCTTTCTTCTTCTAAGAACCTTAGTAAGCCAACTTATGCTGAACTTTAGACCGCTATTGTTTATTTTAGGGCTTTTTTTGTCCATGCTGACAGCTTTCATGCTGATCCCACTGCTCCTCGCCGCATACAAAGGTGAGGAAACGGTGGGCTCTTTTATGGTGTCGGCATTAGTCACAGGCATTAGCTCAAGCCTGTGTTTACACAATGGCCAGAGCAAAAGCATTAACCTCAATATCCGCGATATGTTCCTGCTAACCAGCCTAACGTGGTTGATCGTAAGCCTATTCGCGGCCATGCCATTTACCCTTTATCACGGTATTGGTTATACCGACGCCTTCTTTGAAACCATGTCCGGCATCACGACCACAGGTTCTACTGTACTCTCAGGGTTGGATACTATGGATCACAGTATCTTAATCTGGCGCTCTTTATTGCAATGGCTAGGTGGGATTGGTTTTATCGTAATGGCGGTGGCGATTCTGCCCTTCTTAAACGTTGGCGGGATGCGGCTATTCCGCACTGAATCATCCGATTGGAGCGATAAAGCAGTGCCTCGCACCCAAAGCATGGCTAAGTATTTATTCTTTATATATATTTTACTAACGAGTATCTGCTGTGTTGCCTATCATCTGGCGGGAATGACTTGGTTTCAGGCCATCAATCATGCAATGACCACCCTCTCGACTGGTGGCTACTCGACCTCAGATAGCTCAATGGCGGCGTTCTCCAACTCTGCACACTGGGTTGGGATTTTCTTTATGGCAGCAGGTGGCTTGCCACTACTCATGTTTGTACAAACCATACAGCAAAGGGATCTACGGATTTGGAACGATGCTCAGGTCAAAGGCTTCTTATTTTTCCTCACATTTGTCTCTTGTTCTATTGGCTTCTGGCTGTGGCAAACCCGCGACATTGAGCTTCTAGATGCACTGCGTTTATCCAGCTTTAACGTGGTATCGGTAGTCACCACTACAGGTTATGGCTTAACGGACTACGGTGCTTGGGGCGCCTTTGCCAATATCGCCTTCCTGTTTTTAATGTTTGTCGGTAGTTGCTCTGGTTCAACTTCGGGCGGGATTAAGATCTTCCGTTTTCAAATTGCTGGGGCCATTATGCGCGAGCAATTGAAACAGCAATGTCATCCAAACGGTATCTTTAGGGAACGTTACAACAACCGCATCATCAGTGATGATATCGTGCGCTCTCTGATCACTTTCGTACTGCTGTTTGTGATGGTGATTGTAGGCTTGTCAGTGATTTTAGTGCTCACGGGTCTCGATCCTATGACCAGTTTCACGGGCGCGATTACGGCAGTCACTAACGTTGGCCCTGGTTTAGGCCCGATTATTGGACCTGTAGGTAACTTCTCAACGCTACCCGATGTCGCTAAATGGGCGTTGTCACTCGGCATGCTCCTCGGTCGTTTAGAAATCTTAACCGTGGCGGTGTTGTTCCACCCGAGTTTCTGGAAGTACTAATTCAGTAGAGCTTAAATACTAAAAAGGCGCTTAACTTGTTAAGCGCCTTTTTATTAAGCCTGACCCGTCCTAAATAGCGGTAACGTCGACTAATTCCAATAGATGATCAGCATAAACTTTCACATCTGCCCAGTCGGTATAATCGATAACTGACTTAGGATCAGTTGGACCCTTAGTCATCTTCATAATCAACTGAATCGCCAATCTGTCATACCAAGGCCATGAAGGATAATCCACTTTGCCCGCAATAATTTTAAGATCAGCAGGCGTCCATGGCGATAACGCAATGAACTTTTGCAGATATTTATTATTTGCAGGGATACGTTTTTCAGGATTTCTCGCCACAACATTGACGCAGAAAAAACTGTTTGGCAATGCGCCCAGAGCCTGTGCATGCTGCTCAATAAATTGAAAAACGCTCTTATCATAGGTGCCATAGAGCACGCAGGCACCTAAGGCAACGACATCATAATCTGGCCAATTAATACAAGTCGCTGCAGCACTGTTGATATCGATGAGGTCAACCTTAGCGTCACGAAATCTTAATTGCTCGGCAATTGCACTGGCAATCTTGGCCGTATGGCCACCACGGGTAAAATAAAGTACGAGGACGCGTGTCATAGGCAATTCCCGATCCACTGAGTAATACCACCATTGTGGCAAGGTTACGTTAAATAAACCTCTGATAGGATCACAAATCAGTCGTATCTCATATTCTGAGATGCAAAAATTGAGATCTGCATTGCCGAGCAGTATGATTGCGTAAACACATGTGTTCAATTAGAATTATCTAATCAAAAGCGATAAAGTGAGTGACCTTATGCAAAATGATATAGATGTAGATGCAATGGTAACTAATGCGGAAAGTGCGGCTAAATGGCTCAAGGCCATAGCGAACCCTTATCGCCTAATGATTTTATGTCTATTACTAGACAAAGAGTTGAGCGTAACCGAGCTCAACGCCACAGTGCCATTAAGCCAGTCGGCCCTATCCCAGCATTTAGCCGTATTACGCGCAGAAGATCTCGTGGATACCCGTAAGAGCTCGCAGATTGTTTACTATAAACTCAAGAACGAGCAAGTCACCCAAGTGATTTCGATTCTGCATAGCCGCTACTGCGCAGCCTAACACTGCAAAATTAGCCTAAATTTAAGCCCTAACCTCTTGCAAGTGATTAGGGCTTAATGGTTTTTAATGTTGGCTAAAACGGTTACCGAAGGCATCGACTTTTGCCCAATCGGTAAACTCAAAAGTGCCAGTGATATCCGTTGGCCCTTTAGTCAACCACATGATAAAACGTATCATGGTCCGGTCGAAGAAACCGTATTTAGGGTAATCAATCTTGCCCGCAAACACTTCTAACAGCTGGGGTTGCCACAGTGAAAGCTTGAGAAACTTTTGCATATAAGGATTGGTTTCAGGCGTATTTTTTAAGGGTTTGCGCGCCACTACGTTAACGGTAAAAAAACCATTAATCTTAGTATCTAGCACTGCATGGTGGCGGTTCACATACTGATAAAGCTCTGGTCTATGTTTACCATAGCGAATACTGGCACCAATCAGCACTTTATCAAAATCCACTAAGCTCAACGCTTCCGCCTGCTCTAATGTGGCGAGCGAAACCTGCTCTCCCGCCTGTTCAGCAATCGTCTTCATTTTTTGGCAAATTGCCAATGTTTGGCCATCTATCGTCGAATAGATTATTAACGTCTGCATGATTAATTCTTCCAAAAAGTTGGCGTAAACAAAATCAGTAAGGTAAATACTTCGAGGCGACCAAACAGCATAGCCACGACCAATACCCACTTGGCTCCATCACCAATACTGGCATAATTGCTCGCTACCTCACCTAAACCTGGGCCTAAGTTGTTTAAGCATGCCGCCGTGGCACTAAAAGCCGTAATATCATCTAATCCCATCGCCATGAGTGCAAGCATACAAATCACAAACACCAGCGCATAGGCAGAAAAGAATCCCCAAACAGCATCAACCACGCGGTCGGGTAAGGCTTTAGAGCCAATCCTAATCGAAAACATTGCCTTAGGGTGAACGAGTCGTTTCAATTCACGGGAACCCTGTAACAGCAGTAAAATTACTCGAATGACCTTAATCCCACCCGCAGTTGAGCCACCACAGCCACCGATAAAACTCGAAAACATTAATAGTATGGGTAAAAATAATGGCCACAGATGGAAGCTATCAGTGCCAAATCCAGCCGTAGTGGCAACTGAAACTGCCTGAAATAAAGCATGATCTAAGGTTTCTTCTGGCGAATCATAAATACCAGAACGATAAAGCGTGAAGAAGCAAATCGCTGTGAGAATAAGTTGAATCGCCACCAGCATCTTAAATTCAGCATCTTTAAAATAGACTCTAACGTTAATCCCACGTCGTGAGAATGCCGCAAAATGCACGCTAAAGTTAACCGCAGAAACAATTAAAAAGAACACACAAATAAGATTAATAGTAGGACTATCGAAATAGCCCATACTGGCATCGTGGGTCGAAAAACCTCCGATGGCTATGGTCGAAAATGAATGACAAATGGCGTCAAAAATACTCATGCCCGCCCACCAATAAGCCGTCGCGCAGGAAATCGTTAGCAGTAAATAGATATACCACAGTGCTTTAGCGGTTTCGGCTATCCGCGGGGTCATCTTACTGTCTTTCACTGGCCCCGGAATTTCTGCGCGATAAAGCTGCATTCCTCCCACACCGAGCACAGGTAAAATAGCCACAGCGAGCACAATAATCCCCATGCCGCCAAGCCATTGCAGCATATGGCGGTAAAACAAAATGGCCTTAGGTAAAAAATCGAGCCCGACAATGACAGTGGCTCCGGTGGTGGTTAACGCAGAAAAAGATTCAAAGAAGCTGTCTGTCCAGCTTAAGTCTGGCTGACTCGAAAAGATAAACGGCAAGGCACCAATAGAACCCAGTACAGTCCAGAACAGCACGACAATCAGGAAGCCCTCTCGCGTACGCAATTCTTCTTTGCAGTGGCGGTTCGGATACCAGAGCCAAAAACCAATAAATAGGCTAACAAAAAATGCCTGCATAAACGCCGTGCCGCCGCCATCGTTATACCAAACAGCGATCAGTGCTGGTGGCAGCATAGTGATTGAAAATAAACCAATCAGCAGGCCTATGATTCTAATTATGGTTTTATATTGCATTACGCGAGTTCAATTATTCCATTGGCTGTAAAGGTATTTTCAGCATTTGGGCTATTTTGGCATAATTTACGCAGGCATCACAGCTCAAACTCGGGCCTCAAACTTCCTTGACTCAGTGTCGCCAGCGACTCACAAAGCCATGCCTGTTGCTCTCGCCCTATCTCAAACACAATATCGACCGCTGCGGCAAATTGCTTATCAATGATCACGGCATCCACTTGCTGTAATAGATGCTCGACATCGCGCAGCTGCGCATAATCACAATGCAACTTGGCGGGATACCGTAACTGTTTGAGTTGCTTCGGTAATTGAATCAAGCCTTGCCTTAAGCCCGACGTATAAGCCCGAACGAGTCCACCTACGCCTAGCTTAGTACCGCCATAGTAACGCACGACAACAGCGCCAACTTCGCCAATATGTGCCCCTTGCAATACAGCTAACATAGGGCGGCCTGCACTGCCAGCGGGCTCACCGTCATCACTCGAACCAATCAAGACGCTATCATCCGGTGCGCCAGCAACAAAAGCTGAGCAATAGTGGCTTGCGCCGGGATAGTCACGCTTTATGTCAGTAAGTACTAACTTTAATTTATCGACACTATCGCAATGAAAGAGAAAAGAGATAAAGCGACTATGCTTTATCTCTTCTTCAATGACGATTTCATCACAGGGAACGTTATAACTTTCGAGCACGAATTCGCCCTAATCTATTTTCAAACATCAATCGGCTAAGCCGAGCTCACGGGTCATATTCTCGTTTCTATCTTGATGCACTATGACGTTATCTTCGATACGAATACCGCCAAAAGGCCTTAACTCATCAACGGTTTGCCAGTTGATCTGCAGGCCACGACTATCTTGTTTAAGCTCATTAAGCAAAGTATCTATGATGTATAACCCAGGTTCCATAGTCAGTACTTGGTTTGGCGCTAAAATGCGGGTGCAGCGCAAGAATGGGTGGGCCTCGGGCGCCGCGATATGGGTACCGCGCTCATCGTGGGAGAAGCCACCCACATCATGCACTTGTAAACCTAACATGTGGCCTAAACCATGGGGGAAGAAAGCACTGGTAATGCCTTGATCAACCAAACCTTGGGCATCCCCCGTGGCTAAATCAAAATCCAATAGCATTTGCGCGACTTTAGCGTGAGTAGCTAAGTGTAAATCAGGATAACGCACGCCGGGGCGCATCATGTCGATAAGCTCAAGCTGCGCCTTATTCATCGCAGCGATCAACTCATCGAAACGATTCTTCTCGAATGCATAGGTTCTAGTGATATCAGACGCATAGCCAAAGTAACTCGCGCCCGCATCGATAAGAAAAGACAAACGTTTCGCGGGGCTTTGATGCTCAAGCGCGGTGTAATGCAAAATCGCCGCATTTTGATTAAGAGCGATAATATTGCCGTAGGGCACTTCATTTTCGCTCTGGCCCACGGCAGATAAATAATGCTGTTGGATCTCGAACTCACTCGCACCGTTATAAAACGCATTTTTAGCCGCCAAATGTCCCTGCACCGCAATTTGGTTGGCGCGGCGCATACACTCCAATTCATATTCAGTTTTAGTGGTTCTGTGGTAATGCAAATAGCTCATCACAGCATCGGGATTGCGACTGGTAAAACCCAGCACTTCGGCTACATCTAAATGCTCACCCAAATAAGCCCAATTAACTGTGTCTTTAGGTAACAGCTCAGCGACCTTATCGGCCTTAGTTAACAGCTTAATATCAAAATGCTCGGTCCAGAACATATCCGGCACATCGGATACTTTGTGCCAAAAATCCACAGGACGATAAAAAATCAGCTGCGGCTTATCGCGACCATTGACGACTAACCAGCAATTCGGATTATCCAACACTGGCAACCATGCCTTGAAGTGCGGGTTTGCTTTAAAGGGATAATTGATATCATCCAAAAACATCCGATGCGGCTGACCCGAATGGATCACTAAACCAGACAAGGCTTCTCGAGACAAAATCTCTGCGACTCGGCGGTTTAACTCGGCAATATGGGCACAATAGTGATGAGCCAACTGATCCATTTGTCATCTCCTGCAATGAATAAAAGTTAATATTATGAGCCAAATTTGCCCACATAATCTTAATCTGATCATGAACAACAGATTCAATCAAAACGTTAAACTGTCACTCAATCTAAAATACATGGCTGCTCAATAAAGAACATTAAAGCGATAACATCATGATTATTTTTAATAATTCTATTCAACCCTAGCATTGCTACAGCGTTTAAACGTCTAAGGAAAACAGCCACAAAGACCTATTTATCCACAAAGTGATTTAACGCATTCTAGGTGTTCTACACTCTGTGCAGTGTATCACAAAGGTGAAAAATCACTCTAGCCGACAAGAAATTAAACAGTCGTTTAAATTGGGTGTTGTAATTTATCGAATTTCGAAGCACACTGGCACACAACTGGTCAAATGATGGCCGAAGCTGCTGTGAGATAGAGAGTCGTACTAGCACCAACACATAATGGTGGGTATCACTTTTAAGCCAAAAGGAAGCAAGCAATGATCTACCAAAGTCCTACAATTCAAGTTGAGTTACTCGAGGATAATATTGCCAAGCTGTGCTTTAACGCACCCGGTTCGGTGAACAAATTCGACAGAGAAACCCTCGCTTCGCTCGATGCCGCATTAGACAGCATCAAGCAAAATTCCAATATCAAAGCGTTAGTGCTGACCTCAAGTAAAGATACCTTTATTGTGGGTGCCGACATTACCGAATTTTTAGGCCTATTCGCACAAGATGACGCCGTACTGCTCTCTTGGGTTGAACAAGCCAACGCTGTCTTCAACAAACTCGAAGACTTACCTTTCCCAACAGCATCTGCAATCAAAGGCTTTGCCTTAGGTGGCGGCTGTGAAACCATTCTGGCAACGGATTTTCGTATCGCAGATACCACAGCCAAAATCGGTTTACCTGAAACTAAACTCGGCATCATCCCAGGCTTTGGCGGCACAGTTCGTCTGCCACGTGTGATTGGTGCAGATAACGCACTTGAATGGATCACCACAGGTAACGACCAACGCGCTGAAGATGCACTGAAAGTCGGTGCTGTGGATGCTGTGGTTGCGCCAGAAGCATTAGAAGCGGCTGCGATTCAAATGCTCAAAGATGCTGTTGCTGAAAAGTTGGATTGGCAAGCGCGTCGTAACCGCAAGCTGTCTGCACTAACACTGCCAAAACTTGAAGCTATGATGTCATTCACCACAGCTAAAGGCATGGTGTTTGCTGTTGCGGGTAAACACTACCCTGCACCAATGGCCGCAGTAAGCGTGATTGAGCAAGCATCGACTAAAGGCCGCACCGAAGCACTCCAAATCGAGCATCAAGCCTTTATCAAACTGGCTAAAACTGACGTTGCTAAAGCGCTTATCGGTATCTTCCTTAATGATCAATTCGTTAAAGGCAAAGCGAAAAAAGCGGGTAAATTAGCCAAAGAAGTGAAAAACGCTGCCGTATTAGGTGCTGGTATTATGGGCGGTGGCATAGCCTACCAAAGTGCCAGCAAAGGCACACCGATTGTCATGAAAGACATTGCCCAGCCAGCATTAGATTTAGGTCTCAATGAAGCCGCCAAACTGCTGTCTGCCCAAGTTGCTCGTGGTCGTTCAACGCCAGAAAAAATGGCCAAAGTGCTGAACAACATCACGCCTTCATTAGATTATGCTGCGCTCAAACACAGTGATGTCGTCGTTGAAGCCGTTGTTGAACATCCAAAAATTAAAGCACAGGTTTTAGCCGAAGTTGAAGGCTATGTGAGTGAAGATGCAATTATCGCGTCAAACACCTCAACGATTTCAATCAACTTGCTCGCTAAGAGCATGAAGAAACCTGAGCGTTTCTGCGGTATGCATTTCTTCAACCCAGTGCACAAAATGCCGTTGGTCGAAGTTATCCGTGGTGAGCACAGCTCTGAAGAAACCATCGCCTCTGTTGTGGCTTACGCCAGCAAAATGGGCAAAACCCCAATCGTGGTAAACGATTGCCCAGGCTTCTTCGTTAACCGCGTACTCTTCCCTTACTTTGCAGGCTTTAACGGCTTACTTGCCGAAGGTGGCGACTTTGCTGCAATCGACAAGGTAATGGAAAAACAATTCGGTTGGCCAATGGGCCCTGCTTACCTGCTCGACGTAGTGGGTTTAGACACAGGTCATCACGCCCAAGCCGTTATGGCTGAAGGTTTCCCTGATCGCATGGGTAAATCAGGCACTGATGCGATTGATGTGATGTTTGAGAACAAACGTCTTGGCCAGAAAAATGGCAAAGGTTTCTATGTCTATTCAGTCGATAGCCGTGGTAAACCGAAGAAAGATGTCGATCCAACGAGCTACGGCCTATTGAAAGCTGCCTTTGGCGAGTTAAAAGCCTTTGAAGCCGATGACATTATTGCCCGTACTATGATCCCTATGATCATCGAAACCGTGCGCTGTTTAGAAGAAGGTATTGTCGCATCACCAGCCGAAGCGGATATGGGCCTAGTTTATGGCTTAGGTTTCCCGCCATTCAGAGGCGGCGTGTTCCGTTATTTGGATACCATGGGTGTCGCAAACTTTGTGGCCTTAGCAGACAAATATGCTCACTTGGGCGGTCTGTATCAAGTCACTGATGCGATGCGTACATTAGCAGCCAATAACGGTAGCTACTACCAAGCCTAATTAGCGGGAAAGGAATTTAATCATGAAACAAGCTGTTATCGTAGACTGCATCCGTACTCCGATGGGCCGCTCAAAGGCTGGCGTATTTCGTAATGTACGTGCAGAAACTCTGTCTGCCGAATTGATGAAAGGTCTGTTGCTGCGTAATCCGCAACTCGACCCAAACCTAATTGAAGACGTGATTTGGGGTTGTGTGCAACAAACCCTAGAGCAAGGCTTCAACATTGCCCGTAATGCTTCACTATTAGCCGGCATTCCAAAGACCGCTGGCGCTGTGACGGTTAACCGCCTATGTGGTTCGTCAATGGATGCTATCCATCAAGCTGCGCGGGCGATTATGACTGGCATGGGCGACACCTTTATTATTGGTGGCGTAGAACACATGGGCCACGTGCCGATGAGCCATGGTGTCGACTTCCACCCTGGTCTTGCTAACAACGTGGCAAAAGCCTCTGGCATGATGGGGTTAACTGCTGAAATGCTGGGTAAACTGCACGGTATTACCCGTGAACAGCAAGATGCTTTTGCAGTACGTTCTCATCAACGTGCTTATGCTGCGACGATTGAAGGCCGTTTTGCCAAGGAAATCTATGGCATTGAAGGTCACGATGCTAACGGTGCCTTAATTAAAGTACTGCAAGACGAAGTGATCCGCCCTGAAACCACAATGGAATCTCTAGCAGCACTGCGTCCGGTATTTGATCCAGTTAACGGTACTGTCACTGCGGGTACTTCTTCTGCACTGTCTGATGGCGCTTCAGCCATGTTAATCATGGAAGAATCTAAAGCGCGCGCACTTGGCTTACCAATTCGTGCACGTATTCGCTCTATGGCGGTTGCTGGTTGTGATGCTGCTATCATGGGTTACGGCCCAGTGCCAGCCACGCAAAAAGCGCTGGCTCGTGCCGGTATCACAGTTGCCGATTTAGATGTGATTGAACTGAACGAAGCGTTTGCAGCTCAGTCTTTACCTTGTGTAAAAGATTTAGGCTTAGCGGATGTGGTTGACGACAAAATCAACCTCAACGGCGGTGCGATT
Source organism: Shewanella sp. NKUCC06_TVS (assembly GCF_019345515.1). NCBI lineage: Bacteria > Pseudomonadati > Pseudomonadota > Gammaproteobacteria > Alteromonadales > Shewanellaceae > Shewanella > Shewanella sp. NKUCC06_TVS. The sequence goes on from NZ_JAHKQX010000022.1 coordinate 22,582, forward strand.
GCATTAGGTCACCCACTGGGTTGTTCAGGTGCGCGTATCTCTACGACGCTGATCAACTTGATGGAAGACAAAGACGCGACCTTAGGTTTAGCGACCATGTGTATTGGTTTAGGCCAAGGTATCGCCACTGTGTTCGAACGTGTTTAATTCGTTAATCGAATAATTATCAAAGCCGGAACTTGTTCCGGTTTTTTTTATGCCAAATATTCTGCCATCGTAAATATTAATATTTCTCATTTCTTCTGCTGTTCATTTGAAAATCAGTCCGTTATCGACTTAACTACAAGGGCATTACTGGCTATTGTGGACGACAACAGGCAAGCAATCATCAGCCAAATCTAGGCAGTGTAGTGCAAGGATGCAATTCGTTGTTTTACCAGAGGAATGCCTGATGCTACAAACGGAACAGACCCTTTTCGAACAAATGCGGATCACTGAGCTGGAGATCGAGTCTCGTAAAGCGCTCTTCTCTTTTACTGGGGGAGATGTAAAGGCCCTGCAATCCTTTAAGCCTATCATCGAAGAAAACATCGATAAAATCGTCGATGACTTTTACGGCTTACAAACCAGTGTGTCAGAAATTGCGCTCTTGATTGGAGACTCAGACACCCTTGCCCGCCTGCGTACCGCACAGAGAAGATATGTGCTTGATTTATTTAATGGTGTTTATGATCTTGAGTACGTAAACAATCGCCTACGGATTGGTTTAGTCCATAAACGCATTGGTGTTGAGCCCAAACTTTACCTGTCTGCGGTACACACACTCAAGGAGTTGATCTATGCAGTGATCAACGGCTCAGTACAAGATGTACGTCAAGCCGAACGTATTCGAGCCGCAATTGATAAACTCGTGCTGTTTGATGTCACACTAGTATTCGATACTTATATTCGCAGCTTAGTCTCCGAGATTGAGAACGCTAAAGATAAGGCTGAGAAATATGCCCAAAGCATGGAAAGCAAAGTCAAAGAGCGGACCCAGCAGTTAGAAGAACTCTCGCAAACCGATCCCTTAACAGGTTTGCTCAATGTAAGGCACTTGCAAGAAACCGCAACTCGCATACTCAGAGCAGCCCAAAGACGCGCCGAGCCCGTATGTGTCATCTACTTAGATGTAGATGATTTTAAATTATTTAATGACACTCAAGGCCATAGATCAGGTGATGAAGTACTTTGTGCTGTCGCAAAAGCAATTAAAGAAACCACTCGTGCGGAAGATCATTGTTTTCGATATGGTGGAGATGAGTTCTGTATCATCATGCCTAACTGTCGTGAGGAACAAGCTCGAGAGAATTTCATCACTCGGTTTAATCAAAAAATAAAACTCAGTCTAAACAATATTTCCTTAAGCTTTGGCATTACAGATACTGGCCCCTATGAATATGAAGAAGCCAATAGCTTAATTCATAAAGCCGATCAAAAAATGTATAGCTACAAACGGGCGTCCAAATTGCAGCAACAAACTATGGCTGCAGCAAATGATTTAGCACCAGAGAATAGTACAGCTGTTATCCATCCAATCTCTCAATCTCAAAGCGCTGCTGATAAAGCCGTTGAGTAATGTTAATTACCATAAGCCATAAGTTTGTTCCACGTGGAACATTTTATCTCTAGCTTTGGTAACGACAAAAAGCACACCAATCAAACCACATCACAAATTGAAACCACCAACTTGGTTTATCATGGGGGCTAGAGTAACATTAGCTAATTCTGCTTAACCGTTCAGTAGAGGTAATATGAACGACGCTTTCTCAACCGCACAGCATAGGCTCGATGCACTAGGCTTACGTTGCCCAGAACCTGTAATGATGGTGCGTAAAACGGTAAGACAAATGGCTGCCGGCGAGACACTGCTGATCATTGCCGATGACCCTGCAACGACACGCGATATTCCAAGCTTCTGTGAGTTTATGGATCACACCCTTATCGCCAGCGAAACGGCTCAGACGCCATACCAATATTTGATCAAAAAAGGACTTTAAGTCGTATCGTTTTAGCGACTTAATCATTAAAAAAGGATGTGAGGAACTATGCCAAAACTGCTGGCAATTGCCTATAAAACTGTAAAGCGCGGCCCAATGAATGAGGTTCTCTGTGCCAATGTCACCCAATTAAATGGTGTAGAGAAAGATGTATTTGGTCGCCCAGGCAAACGCCAAGTTACTGTGCTTTCCAAACTACAATGGCAACAAGCCTGTCGTGCTATCGAGGCAGAATTACCTTGGACGACTCGCAGAGCAAATCTGCTCGTTGATGGTCTGGTATTTAGCAGTGCAGATGTTGGTAAACATTTACAGATTGGTGAGTTACTACTTGAAATTACAGGTGAGACCGATCCCTGTAAAAAAATGGAAATTGCACATGTCGGTTTAGAAGCCGCACTCACCCCAGATTGGCGAGGAGGTGTAACATGCAGGGTATTAAATGATGCCATGATCCACCTAGGTGATGAAATAGCAATTTTCTTTCCTCGCTAATCCAATCACCTATCTCAGCTAGTTATCCATATTCCTCTATAAATAGAACCAAATAACTTGGTTCTATTTCTGTTGTCCCAATCCTAATATAAATATCAGCTTTCTAGCTCGAACATCAATTGAAACAGTATTTACGTTTTCCTTCCTATCTATTTATGCGATAACTACACCAAGTATTAACAAAATTTTATCTTGTATTAATACCGCTCATGTAGGTAGCCCATAAGAACGATAACAGGAAGTGACATGTTGAACTCTAAACTTACCCCGCTTTATATTGCCCTCACTCTTGGGATGAATACCCTCGCAGTTAACGCCACAGAAACGAAAGAATCGACTTGGAATGTTAACGCTCCAGCGAATGCTCCCTTAGTGCAAGTCAAAGTTGATGTTAATGAAGGCACTTGGATGAACTTAAGTGTCAGCCCAGATGGTAAGCATATCGTCTTCGACTTACTCGGTGACATCTACCAAATTCCAGTAACAGGCGGTGAAGCTAAGCCATTAGTCCAAGGCATAGCTTGGCAGATGCAGCCCGTCTATAGCCCTGATGGCAAGCACATTGCTTTTACGTCCGATGGTGATGGTGGTGATAACATTTGGATTATGGATGCTGATGGTAAAAACCCAAGAACAGTTACCCAAGAAACCTTCAGGCTGCTAAACAGTCCAGCTTGGAGCCCAGACTCCCAGTATCTGGTTGCCCGTAAGCACTTTACCGCCAGTCGTAGTTTGGGTGCGGGCGAAGTGTGGCTATACCACGTTGCGGGTGGTGAAGGCGTTAAATTGACCGAGCGTCCTAATGATGAGAAAGATTTAGGTGAACCCGCGTATTCACCCGATGGTCACTATATCTACTTTAGCCAAGATGACACGCCGGGTAAAACCTTCCATTACTCAAAGGATTCGGTCAACGGTATCTACAAAATAAAACGCTACGATACTCAAACTGGCGAGATTGAAGTATTAATCGAAGGCACGGGTGGTGCAATTCGGCCAACGCCGAGCCCAGACGGCACTAAGCTCGCCTATATTAAGCGCGATGATTTTCAGTCATCACTCTACCTACTCGACCTTAAGTCGGGAGAGACGACTAAACTGTTTGGCGAACTTGACCGTGATATGCAAGAGACTTGGGCCATTCATGGCGTCTATCCAACAATGGCATGGACACAAGATAACAAGGATATTTTCTTCTGGGCTAAGGGAAAAATTAATCGTCTGAATGTTGCCAATAAAACACTCACAGATATCCCCTTTAGTGTAAAAACTGAGTTAGCCATACAACCCTCGGTGCGCTTTAAGCAAGATATCGATAAAGACGTTTTCGATGTAAAAATGCTACGTATGGCGCAAGTCTCACCGGATGGTAGCAAGGTCGCCTTCGAAGCACTGGGGAAAATTTGGTTAAAATCCTTACCCGATGGCAGAATGTCGCGCTTAACTGATCTAGACAAAAATATTGCAGAACTTTATCCCCAATGGTCGCGCGATGGTAAAAATATTGTTTTCACCACTTGGAATGACCAAGACCAAGGCACAGTACAAGTGATTAGCGCCAAAGGTGGCAAACCTAAGCAGCTAACATCTGAGCCAGGAAAGTATGTCGAACCCACCTTTTCACCCAATGGTGAACTCGTAGTGTATCGTAAAACTCAAGGCGGTAACCTCACACCAAGAACTTGGTCGCAGGAGCTCGGGCTATATAAAGTCGATATTAAAGGTAAACAAAATAGCAAGATCAGTACCGATGGCTATCAAGCTCAATTCGGTGCCAATGCCGATCGCGTCTTTTTTATGAATAGCAGCGAAGATGAAACGCCGCAATTATCATCGATCAACTTAGACGGCTTCGATAAGCGGGTTCATTACAGCAGCAAACATGCAACTGAATTTAGGGTTTCACCCGATGGTGAGCAACTCGCCTTTGCTGAACGCTTTAAAGTTTGGGTAACACCTTTTGCTAAACACGGCGAGACAGTTGAGATTGGCCCCAATGCCAACAATCTACCTGTAAGCCAATTGAGTACCCGTGCGGGCGAAAGTATCAGTTGGAACAGTAAAAGCGACCAACTATATTGGACTCTTGGCCCCGAGCTGTACCAAGCCAAAGTTGATACTCAATATCTCAATAAAGATGAAAAGGCACAACCCAGCATTATCGATTTAGGCTTTACCGAAAAGGCCGATGTTCCACGTGGAACAATCGCCTTCGTCGGTGGCAAAGTGATTACGATGGAAAATGACCAAGTGATTGATAATGGTGTGGTCATAGTCAAAGACAATCATATTGTCGCCGTAGGCGATGCCGATGTTGCGATTCCTAAGGATGCGCAGATCATCGACATCAAAGGCAAATCCATCATGCCAGGACTATTCGATGCCCACGCCCATGGACCGCAAGCAGATGATGAAATTGTGCCACAACAGAACTGGGCGCTGTATTCAGGCTTATCCTTGGGTGTCACCACTATTCACGATCCATCGAATGACACTACAGAAATCTTTGCCGCATCTGAGCAACAAAAAGCAGGCAATATTGTTGGCCCACGAATATTCTCCACCGGCACCATACTCTATGGCGCAAATGCACCGGGTTACACATCGCACATAGACTCACTGGATGATGCCAAGTTTCATCTTGAACGTCTGAAAAAAGTCGGGGCGTTTAGCGTAAAAAGCTACAACCAGCCGCGCCGAAATCAGAGGCAGCAAGTTATCGCTGCCGCACGTGAACTTGAAATGATGGTTGTCCCTGAAGGTGGTAGCTTGCTGCAACATAATTTAAGCATGGTCGCCGATGGACATACTACGATTGAGCACTCACTCCCCGTTGGTTCAATCTATAACGATATCAAACAGTTTTGGAGCCAGACTAAAGTTGGTTACACGCCAACCTTAGTGGTTGCCTATGGTGGTATTTCTGGTGAAAACTACTGGTATGATAAAACCGATGTGTGGGCACATCCACGCCTATCCATGTATGTGCCAGCCGATATTTTACAAGCAAGATCAATGCGACGCCCCCATGCACCAGAGAGCCACTACAATCATTTCAATGTTGCTAAGGTTGCTAACGAGCTCAATAAGTTAGGGGTTCACCCAAATATTGGCGCCCACGGTCAACGTGAAGGTTTAGCGGCACATTGGGAAATGTGGATGTTTGCCCAAGGCGGCATGAGCAATATGGAAGTGTTGAAAACGGCCACCATTAATCCAGCGACGACCTTTGGCATGGAGCAGCAACTCGGTTCTATCAAAGAAGGTAAGCTCGCAGACTTGATCGTTATTGATGGTGATCCATTAGCCGACATTCGCGTCACCGACAAAGTCACTCATACTATGGTTAATGGTAAGTTGTTCGATGCCGAAAAGATGAATCAACTTAATGGCAGCAAACAACAACGTAAGCCGTTTATCTTTGAAAAAATCTAATCTCAGCAAATAGAAATAACCAAAGGCATGTTCCACGTGGAACATGCTTTTTTATCTCTAGGCTTCTAATACCACGACAAGTTCCAAACCCTACTTCAACATAGGCAAGCTCTGCGATTAATGCTACTCGTGGTTATGCAGTCCGGCACAAGAATCGACACAGGCCTGATAGGAAATACACTCTACAAGGTGATCGTTCACCATACCCACCGCCTGCATAAAGGCATAACAAATGGTTGGGCCAACGAAGTTAAATCCAAGCTTCTTTAACGCCTTTGACATGGCTTCAGATTCTGGTGTTTGTGCAGGAACCTGCGACATTGCCGTAATATGATTAACTATGGGTTTTCCGCCCACAAAGCTCCATAAAAATGCAGAGAAATCCTTCCCATCGGCAGTATAGGCTAAATAACCTTTAGCATTCTTGATGATAGAGTTTACCTTCAAGCGATTGCGCACTATACCGGGATTCAACATGAGCTCCTCTACTTTCGCCTCATCGAAAGTCGCAATAATCTCAGGTTCAAAATTAGCAAAGGCCTGTTCATAGTTTTGTTGCTTCTTCAGGATAGTTATCCAAGATAATCCGGCCTGTTGACCATCTAAACACAACTTAGCAAACAGCTCCTTTGGATCATAAACAGGTCGCCCCCACACTTTGTCGTGATACTCACGATACAAGGGATCATCACTTACCCAGCCACAGCGGATCTCTTCCATGGTATATAACCTTATTGTTTTAATTAAGAAGGTAAAAAATAACCTACATAAGCAGATATCTACAAGGTATAATCGAACCCATTTTCTATTCAGGCTGACGGCAGTAGACAAGTAGACATGACGACAAAACACGACGTAAAAACATTTCAGGGTTTCATTCTCACCCTGCAGGAATATTGGGCACAGCAAGGCTGTGCAATTGTTCAACCTCTAGATATGGAAGTCGGCGCTGGTACATTCCACCCACAAACTTTCCTACGTTCTTTAGGGCCTGAACCTATGAGCAGTGCCTATGTGCAGCCATCGCGCCGCCCTACGGATGGTCGTTACGGTGAAAACCCTAACCGCCTGCAGCACTACTACCAGTTCCAAGTCGTGTTAAAACCTTCGCCTGACAATATTCAGGAGCTGTATTTAGGCTCACTGCAAGCACTGGGTATTGATACTCAAATCCACGATATCCGCTTTGTGGAAGATAACTGGGAATCACCAACACTAGGTGCTTGGGGTTTAGGCTGGGAAGTTTGGCTTAATGGTATGGAAGTGACTCAGTTTACTTACTTCCAACAGGTCGGCGGCATCGAATGCAGCCCTGTCACAGGTGAAATCACCTATGGCCTAGAGCGTCTGGCCATGTATATCCAAGGCGTTGATAGCGTTTATGATCTCGTATGGACCGATGGTCCACTGGGCCTAATCACCTATGGCGATGTGTTCCATCAAAACGAAGTCGAGCAATCTACCTATAACTTCGAACACGCCGATGTGGATTTTATGTTCACCCTGTTCGATCAGTGCGAAAAAATGTGTCAGCATTTATTGTCGCTTGAAAAACCCTTACCTCTGCCCGCCTACGAGCAAGTGATGAAAGCCTCACACGCCTTCAACCTGCTCGATGCCCGCCATGCCATTTCAGTTACCGAGCGCCAACGCTACATCTTACGCGTTCGTACTATGGCGAAAGCGGTCGCTGAATCTTATTATCAGGCACGCGAAGCGCTTGGCTTCCCAATGTGTAAGTAGAGGTAAAAACATGAATTTTGAAAACTTACTCATAGAGTTAGGCACGGAAGAATTACCACCTAAGTCACTGCGTAAACTGGCTGAATCCTTTTTAGCTAACTTTACTGAAGAACTCACCAAAGCCGATTTAGCGTTCAGCTCAGCCGTTTGGTACGCAGCGCCACGTCGTCTGGCAATTGACGTCACTGAACTTGCCCTTGCACAAGCCGACAAAGTCGTTGAAAAACGCGGCCCAGCAGTGAGTTCAGCATTCGATGCTGAAGGCAAACCGACTAAAGCCGCCGAAGGTTGGGCACGTGGTAATGGTATTACTGTTGAACAAGCCGAACGTTTAGTTACAAATAAAGGCGAATGGTTAGTCCATAACGCCAAAGTTGAAGGCGTCGAAACCAAAAGTTTGATCGCTGCTATGGCTCAACGTGCACTCGATAAATTGCCCATTCCTAAGCCAATGCGTTGGGGCAATAATAAAACCCAATTTATTCGCCCTGTGCACACAGCCACTATCTTGTTAGGCAGTGAGTTGATTGAAGGTGAATTGCTGGGTATCAAATCGGCACGCACTGTTCGCGGTCACCGCTTTATGGGGCTCAAGCAGTTTGAATTAGCACACGCTGATCACTACCTTGCCGACCTAAAAGAAAAAGGCAAAGTCATCGCCGATTACGAAAGCCGTAAAGCATTAATCAAAGCCGATGCCGAAAAAGCCGCCGCTAAGATTGGTGGCACAGCCGATATCGAAGATAGCCTGCTTGAAGAGGTCACCTCTTTGGTTGAATGGCCTGTGGTATTGACCGCTAGCTTCGAAGAAAAATTCTTAAGTGTACCGTCTGAAGCTTTGGTCTATACCATGAAAGGCGACCAAAAATACTTCCCAGTCTTTGATGATGCAGGCAAGTTACTGCCAAACTTTATCTTTGTGGCCAATATCGAATCTAAAGATCCCGCGCAAATTATCTCAGGTAACGAGAAAGTCGTTCGCCCACGTCTTGCCGACGCCGAGTTCTTTTTTAATACCGATAAAAAACACACGCTGGAATCGCGTTTACCTAGCCTAGAAACCGTCCTGTTCCAACAACAGCTCGGCACCTTAAAAGACAAAGTGAATCGTATTTCTGCCCTAGCCGCCTTTATTGCCGAGCAAACTGGCGCGAATACGGTTGATGCAGCCCGTGCAGGTTTGTTATCTAAAACCGATTTGATGACCAATATGGTGATGGAGTTTACCGACACTCAAGGCACTATGGGCATGCACTACGCCCGCCTTGATGGTGAAACCGAAGCTGTTGCGATTGCGATGGAAGAGCAATACAAGCCTAAGTTCTCTGGCGATACAGTGCCTAGTGCTGGCGTATCTTGCGCAGTCGCATTAGCAGACAAGCTCGATACTTTAGTCGGTATCTTTGGTATTGGCCAAGCACCCAAAGGCGCTGCCGATCCCTTTGCCCTACGCCGTGCCGCCATCGGTGTGCTGCGTATTATCGTTGAGAATAAACTGCCACTGGACTTAGTAATGCTGATAGCCAAAGCTCAGGAGCTCCACGGTACTCACTTAAGCAACGCCAATGCAAGCGACGAAGTGTTAGAGTTCTTAATGGCTCGCTTCCGCGCTTGGTATCAAGATAAAGGCATTGGTGTTGATGTGATCTTAGCCGTGCTAGCACGTCGCCCAACACGCCCAGCTGATTTTGATAGTCGTATTAATGCGGTATCACACTTTAGAAGCCTAGAAGCTTCTGGCGCACTTGCAGCAGCGAACAAACGTGTATCCAACATTCTGGCTAAGGTTGAAGGCGCTTTACCGACAACGATCAATGCAAGTTTGTTGACCGAAGCCGCAGAGCAAGCATTGGCGGCCAAGTTGAACGAGCTACAACCACAGTTGGCACCTTTGTTTGCCAATGCAGATTACCAACAAGCCTTAACTTTGTTAGCTGGCCTACGTGAAAGCGTGGATCAGTTCTTCGAAGATGTAATGGTTATGGCGGATGATGAAGCTTTGAAAAACAATCGTTTAGCATTGTTGAATAATCTACGCGAGCAGTTCCTGCACGTAGCAGATATATCACTACTGCAATAATGATACTAAGGTTTATAAAATTATCGCTTTATAAAAAACGCGCTACATAGCGCGTTTTTTATTGTCCTGATTTCTTATACCAAACATATTAAATTGCCCAATCAGAACTGCAGCAGTTTTTGATGTAAGCCATCAAATTGAGTTTGATCTAAGTTAACTTGCTGCAGTAAATTCGCCAGTATTTCAGGAGACAATTGCCCTGCTTGATGCAGCATAGAAATCTCGCTGATCACATTCGCCCGCCATACCACAGCTGCGAGCCCCGCTTGCGGACGCGAGTTCACACTGGCGAGCTTGTCTAATTCTGTTTCAAAGGTATTGGGTAGCTGCCAATACTTAGCGAGCAATGAACTTAAGGTTAACGATTTCGTCGTCATCACTTGTCTAAATAACCCAGAATTAGGCTGTTCTCCGGGCTCCGCCTGCACAAACGCATCGAGTAGCATTTTGAAAATGGCCAGCTTGCCGACATCATGCAATAAGCCCAATAAAAAAGCCGTATCTTGATCTTCATCGCTTAACTCACTGGCGAGAAAGGCGACCTGCATCGAGTGGCGCCAAATTTCAGCGCCGAAACGACGAAAATAAATTGGCTTGATATCCAACATTTCACGCACTAGACAAGTGGTGACAAACTTTCTCAACTGTTCACGACCAAGCTGTACCAAAGCCTGTTGCAAACTGGTGATATCCCTATCACTACGTTTAAACGCAGGGGAATTACATAGCTTAAGTACCTCAATACTCAGTAAAGGATCTCGCTCAATAAGCGCTAATAGATCCTTAATATCAAACTGAGGATCGGCCAGCTTACGATCTAATTCCAATACCTTTGACGGCAGCTTTAGCACTTTTTCGGCGATGACTTGTGGCGATGCCAAGGCCTGCTCTATCTCCGCCATGACTCGACGTTCAAGATTATTCGCTACACCGCCAGTGTCCTTAACCCGTGTCGGAAATAACAAACTATAAAAGAGTGCAGATAAATCCACAGATACCACACTAATGTCTCCGAGAGGTTTAGCTGGCTTTCGCGCAGGTTCAAGCGACTTACCTAAGTCCGTCGTTGAAAAACTTTTGGGTCTCTCAACGGTCGCCGTATCGCGAATATTAAAGAGTTTATTAAAAAGTGATTTAATCAAGAAGCATCAACCTGTCATTATAAATAATTGTTAAAAAGTCAGTTAAATATTGCCCATCATAAATCCATTTTGATCAGCTCAAGCCGTGTATTAAGACATTGTAGACAGGCTAATACTTAGCTTAAGTGTAACATATTCAATTCATTTCGGACTTCTTCTATACCACCATTACTGCTTTTACAAAGACAATCTTGGTTACAAGTTGAAACCTCAAAAAACTTACATTTCAGCATCATTTAACTGACAATATGCCTACCATTCCTAAAGGGATACATATTTTGTCTCCCTTTAATTGATTAACAATCTACTCGCGAGCTAACAACGGAAAATTTGATGATCGAGGTAATAAAAGCGGGTGCACTAACCACAGTTCAAGATATCGGACGCATGGGATATCGACATTTAGGCGTAACCCAAGCTGGTGCCTTAGATAGACCTGCACTGTGTTTAGCAAACCGCCTACTCTCAAACCCAGACAATACACCCGTACTGGAATTGACCTTCGGCCAATCGATTTTTTTGTTTAAACGTGATGCTTGGATTGCCTTAACGGGTGCCGATTTCGATGCCCGCATAGACAATAAACCCATAGTTTGCGGCTGGCGTTACTCAATTAAGGCAGGACAAAAACTCAGTCTTAGAGGGGGAAATAAAGGCATGCGTGCCTATGTTGCGATTGATGGCGGTGTTAGAGTGCCGTTAGTGATGGATTCTGCTGCAACTGATTTAACCTCAGGTATCGGTGGATTTCATGGTCGCGCATTAGAAGCTGGCGATAACCTGACCTTAGGTTCCGCACATCCACTAAGAAGGCAAGTTGGCGCAATTCAAAAAAGTTGGAATGGGCATATTCGCACACTCGCAACAAAGCATACCCAAGCCTTCTCGTTAAAATCGCAGCAAACATTCTGGCAAACACAGTGGCAACTTTCGGCAGAAAGCAATCGTGCAAGTGCAATACTCAACGGGGAAATATTGACCTTAGCAAAACCATTTCCCGTTCAATCCCATACAGTCAAGCCCGGAGTCATTCAAGTGTCAGCTTCGGGGCAACCTTTAGTGTTACTTGCCGATGCTAAGACCACCAGCAATCATCCTCAAATCGCAGTGATTATTGAAGCCGATCTGTGGAAACTCGCGCAAACTCGCCCAGGGCAAACAGTTAAATTCGAATTAGTCGACGATGAACAAGCCGCAACGGCGCAAGCAGAATGGCATGACTACTTCTATCGCTTACAACGCAGTCTAGGTTAACAGGCCGCTTAATCATCGCGGCCAAGAAACATCATCCCGCATTCCTAGCAAGCCACATTCGACTTCATTCAAATAGTCCCCACAATAATGCTAATTCGCACTTAGGTTCGGTGTAACTTGCTGGCTATAAAATAGCGCCACATCTTGTAATTGCTCAGAACTTAACGCGCTGACTTGTGATTGCATCAAAGCATCGAGTCGTAAACCGGTTTTAAAATCGACGAGCTGTTTATTAAGATAAGCTAATTTTTGTCCCTTTAAGTTTGGGAATTGCTTGGCCATAGCGATCACCGCATTGCCATGGCATGACTCACACTGTGCTGTAGCCAATGCCTGACCTCGCTCTATATCTGCTTGATAAACCTCTCCATTAACCTCTGTGGATAAGCCACATAGTGCAATCAAACTTATGATAATCGCTTTCATTTTGGCTCCTTAGGGAAAGGTTTAACTAGCACAGGCTGCAGGCTCGGTTCTAAAGGTAGACGTCTGAAGATCGTCATATCCATTTCAGCCTGCCCATAATGAGTGCTTAGATAACTCAAAGTGGGCTCCCAAGTATCCGACAAGTCCCATAAACCCTGAGTGTCTATCATCCACTGCAAAGTCTCTTTCCAAAAGGCTTTATCGCCGTGGTTTTGCACGACTATCATACTGGTATGGCAGGCATTACATTGATAGTTCACTAACTCCCAGCCAGGAGCCATGATCAAACCCGATTTAGGGTCCACTGGATACTCAGCAGCTAGCGAAATACTGGATGCCACTAACCCAAGCAATATCAGTTTATTGATATGTGACTTCATCACACCACCCTAACGGCAATACGGTGGCAGCCGTTAAACATATATCCCTTAGGATTCCATTGCGGTTGTACGACAGGCTGACTATCACCTTCACTATCGGTCGCTTTTGCCCAGATTTCATAATAGCCCTGCGACGGTAATTGCAATTCAATCTTCCATTGCTGCCATGCTGTTATGTTTTTAGGTTTTTCTAATTCAGCGGCAAACCAACGGGTGCCATAATCGTAACTGACTTCCACCTTAACCACTTCCCGCAATCCCGCCCAAGCATGGCCTGCGATAGTCATCTTTTGACCCACAGCTAATTCGGTTCCAGATTGGGGTTGAGTGATCAATGACTTCACTATCATTTCTTCAATGATTTTATAGTCTTTATCATCAACAGACTCACCTGGCGCTATGGGATATTTAGGGAGTTGATACGCTGGTGCTTCCATTTTATGTCCATCATGGACTTTATTACGCACACTGATCCCCGTCGCCGCTTTTTGCGAAACGGATCCTGGCCGTCCACCAAACACAATACGTAAGGGATATCCATGTAGATAAGGAATGTCCTCACCGTTCATCGACCATGCAATAAGCCCAAGCTCTTCGAGCGCCGCCTTTATTGGTACGCCGCGTGAAATAGCCTCACCTTTGCCGCTCAAATGCCGATCAACACCGTGATGGCCTGTGTAAACAGCATCAGCTTTAATACCGCAATCCTTAAGCACATCACTCACTAAGACACCTGTCCACTCGGAGCAAAATACGCCGGCATTATTCCACTGATTGCCTTTAGTACTAGGAAAAAAGCCAGAGCGACTATTACCGCCACATTCAATCAGCAACTGCAATGTGTAATGCTTAAAGCGACGCTTAAGTTCATTAATTGTGTAGGTTTTTGGGGTGATAACAGACTCACCATCCACTTGAAAAGTCCAAGTTTTAGCATCTAACGCCTTAAAGTCAGGCACTATGCCATTCCAACGGATAAACGAGGCATCGGCAGGCGTCACAGCAGGAGCGAGCTTATGCTCCGGCGGAAACGCATTCAGTGGATGAGTGTTTAACACTTTGAAATAATTCGGCAAGTCCTCAGCCTTAGCCCAAGTTAATGCTGATATATCCAGAGGAATAACCTCTGCGGGAAGCTGATTGGCAAATACCCACTTAACGGGTAAGGCAGATAAAACAGAAGTCGCTACCGCACCTTTAATAAAAACCCGACGATTAAGATCCATGTTATTTATCCTTTCCGAGGTAAAAGTAATCCGCCATCAGCTGCATATCAGCCTCAGTCAAGAGTTGGGCGACTTTAGTCATAGTGGGATCTTGGCGATTCCCCGCCTTAAAGGCTCGCAGTTGCTTCAATAGGTATTCTGAGTTTTGCCATCCAATGTTAGGAATATGCTCAAAACGACTCACACCGGACTCGCCATGACAGGCCTTACACATATTCAATAACTTATTTGCCTCATCGGCGTTTGCCACCGCCGATAGCATAAAAATCAGTGCACTTACGGGGTAAATCACTCGCTGCCACATCCATTTATCTCGCCAATTAGCCTTTATCTCGACAGAATCCATCGAACAAAGTAATTAAGATATGGTTAAATTATCTCAATGCTGTGGGTCGTTTAAATTCAATAAAAGTGACTCGTAAGCTCAAGAGAAATGACGCGTATTAGCGGATGTAGAAAGGGTAAAATATTCATTAGTCATAGGTGAAATGAGTCCATATAGTAGCTTTGCAGAAACACTGCATTTCACTCAAGGACAAACAATGGATCTTTATATCGGCAATAAAAATTACGCTAGCTGGTCACTGCGAGCTTGGTTAATGGCCGCAAAATCTGGCGTGCAGTTCAACGAAGTATTACTGCAACTCGATACCGACAGCTTCTATCAGCAACTCAAAGCCATTTCGCCGACGTTAAAAGTACCGACATTAGTCGATGGTGACATTAGGGTATGGGATTCACTATCAATTTGTGAATACCTCAATGACACCTATCTTGCCGGTAGCGCATGGCCGCAAGAACCTAAACAAAAAGCCAAGGCCAGATCGATTGCCAGTGAAATGCATTCTGG
Source organism: Shewanella sp. NKUCC06_TVS (assembly GCF_019345515.1). Taxonomy (NCBI): domain Bacteria; kingdom Pseudomonadati; phylum Pseudomonadota; class Gammaproteobacteria; order Alteromonadales; family Shewanellaceae; genus Shewanella; species Shewanella sp. NKUCC06_TVS. The sequence continues at coordinate 37,592 of NZ_JAHKQX010000022.1, forward strand.
CTTTAATGCCGTGCGTAACGCCCTACCAATGAACATACGTGCGAGGCGCTATGTTGAACTCACAGATGCCGTCCGCAAAGACATTGAGCGCATCGATGCGATTTGGTCAGCACAAATGGCCGAGTTTGCCCCATCAAATTCCGAAGGTACTTGGTTATTTGGCCAATGGTCGATTGCCGACATGATGTTTGCCCCTGTGGTTATGCGTTTTCTTACCTACGATATTGAAGTCTCGCAGGCAAGCCGTGCCTATATGCAGCATGTGATCAGCTGTCCGGAAATGCAGGCGTGGATTAATGCGGCTAAAGCAGAGACTGAAATTGTTGCAGCGGATGAAGCGGGTATTGATCGATAAAGAGATAAATCATAGAGATAAAAAAGGGAAAGCCTTGGCTTTCCCTTAATCATTCAAATACTAACGCGTGTCACTTAACACGCATTACACGTCTAATATTATACATCTAGCATTAAACGTCTAAGTTAGCCACGTTCAATGCGTTCGCTTCGATGAACTCACGACGAGGTTCAACTTGATCACCCATCAAACAAGTGAACAACTGATCGGCACCCACAGCATCATCAATCGTGACTTGCAACATACGGCGTGATTCAGGATCCATTGTAGTTTCCCACAATTGCTCAGGGTTCATCTCACCCAATCCTTTATAACGTTGAATGTATAAGCCGCGTTTGGCTTCAGAAATTGTCCAATCTAGCGCTTCGAGGAAGCTGCCGACTTCTTTAACACGATCGCCGCGTTGTACATAGCCGCCTTCTTCAATCATGCCATCTAACGCCGCACCTAACTTACCGATACGTTGATAATCGCTTGATTGGAAGAAGTCATAAGTAAACAGATAGTTAGTATCGATACCGTGCTTACGAATGGTGATCTTAGGCAGATACACTTTACGCTCAGGATCGAGAATCGGCTCAGCAGAATACAGTACACCGCTGTTTTCCATTTCCACCAGCTCATGGATAAAGGCATCGATCCACTCTTTCATCTTGCCTTCATCGGCCAACATCTCGTTGGTGATCATTGGGTGGTAAAGCATACGGTTAGTAATGTGCGTTGGATAGCGCTGCTCTAAACGAGCCACAATGGCTTCCACTTCACGATACTGAGTCACTAAACGCTCTAACGGCTCACCTGACATACCAATCGCACCTTGCGTTGGATACACAACAGTGCCATCCAATGCTTGAGTCGTGAGGTATTGAGTCAATGCTGGCTCATCTTTCAAATACTGTTCTTGCTTGCCCTTTTTCACTTTAAATAAAGGCGGTTGAGCAATATACACATAACCACGTTCAATCAATTCAGGCATTTGACGGAAGAAGAAGGTCAACAGCAAAGTACGAATGTGCGAGCCGTCGACGTCAGCATCCGTCATGATGATGATGTTGTGATAACGGGTTTTATCTGGGTTATATTCGTCGCGACCAATACCACAGCCAAGTGCCGTGATCAGTGTGGCCACTTCTTGAGAAGACAACATCTTATCGAAGCGGGCCTTCTCAACGTTTAGAATTTTACCTTTCAGTGGCAAAATCGCTTGGTTCTTACGGTTACGTCCCTGCTTAGCACTACCGCCAGCAGAGTCACCTTCCACTATGTAAATTTCTGAAAGACCAGGATCTTTTTCTTGGCAATCGGCCAGCTTACCTGGCAAACCACCTAAATCGAGTGCGCCTTTACGACGGGTCATTTCACGAGCTTTACGCGCCGCTTCACGGGCACGGGCAGCATCGACAATCTTACCGACGATCAACTTCGCATCAGCTGGGTTTTCCAGCAGATAATCGTTCAGCTTCTCACCCATGGTTTGTTCAACCGCGGTTTTCACTTCACTAGAAACCAGTTTGTCTTTGGTTTGCGAGCTGAACTTTGGATCTGGCACTTTAACAGAGATAACGGCAGTCAAGCCTTCGCGGGCATCGTCGCCAGTCGCGCTGGTTTTGCCTTTCTTGTTATAGCCTTCGTTTTCCATGTAGCTGTTGAGGTTACGTGTCAACGCACTACGGAAACCGACTAAGTGAGTACCACCATCACGCTGTGGGATGTTGTTGGTAAAACAGAAAATATTTTCCTGATAACCGTCATTCCACTGCATAGCCACTTCAACGGTAATGCCATCTTCACGCTCTTGCATAAAGTGGAATACATCTTTGTTGACTGGCGTTTTATTACGGTTCAGGTAATCGACGAATGCGCTAATACCGCCTTCGTATTTGAAAAATTCATTTTTATTGTCGCGTTCATCAACCAGACGAATACCCACGCCTGAGTTAAGGAAAGACAGTTCACGCACACGCTTTGCCAGAATTTCAAAGTGAAACTCAACATCGCTGAAGGTATCTTCACTTGGCCAAAAACGGATTTCAGTACCGGTTTTGGTTGCATCACCAATCTCTTTGATCGGCGCATCAGGCACACCGTGAGTATAAAACTGCTCGTATACTTTGCCAGCACGACGAATGGTCATTTGCAGCTTTTTAGATAAAGCGTTTACAACCGATACACCCACGCCGTGGAGACCGCCAGACACTTTATAGGAGTTATCGTCGAACTTACCGCCGGCATGCAATACCGTCATAATAACTTCTGCCGCCGATACGCCTTCTTCCTCATGGATAGAGACCGGAATACCACGGCCGTCATCCTTAACAGAAACCGAACCATCTACATGGATAGTAATAGTAATATCGCTACAGTGGCCGGCTAAGGCTTCATCGATAGAGTTATCGACTACTTCGAACACCATATGATGTAGACCCGTACCGTCGTCGGTGTCACCAATATACATCCCAGGTCTCTTACGTACTGCATCAAGGCCCTTAAGGACCTTAATACTCGAAGAATCGTAACTATTCTCTGACATATTATTCTCTCAATGGTTATTCAATTACCGTTACACGTCCCTGTTCCACATGAAACATCCTACTGGGAGGCGTGTGTAACGAATCGACTATTGCAGCAGGATCAATGGCGGTCACAAAAACTTGTGCTCCGGTATCCGTTAACTGCTTAAGCAATAGCTGCCTATGCTGTGCATCCAACTCGGACGGAAGATCGTCCACAAGATAAATACTGTTTTTATCTATTTGTTGTTTGAGCAACTTTCCCTGTGCAATACGCAGTGCACAGACTAATAATTTCAATTGACCACGGGACAGGGCATCCTGCGCCGGCAAAGTGCCTACACGAAGTCTAAGGTCAGCTTTATGGGGACCGCTGACGGTATGACCTGTGGCCAAATCTCTGGAATATTGGTTTTCGAGTAGTTCTGCAAAATCCGTTTTACTATCCCAGCCGCGCGTAAATGAAACCTTCACATCTACACTCGGTAAAAACTCCCCGATTATACCCTTAAGTAGCTCATTTAACGAGTCTACATAACGGTTTCGTATTTCGGTGACCTGCTCGGCATAGCGCACAAACTCTTGGTCCCAAAATTGAATATGACTGTAAGCCGAACCGTTTCTAAGCAATTGATTTCTTTGTTTAAGAACGCGACGAACATTCGTCCAAGCGCCATAAAACTGTGGGTCAGCATGAAATGCGCCCCAATCAATAAATTGTCGACGGGATTTTGGGCCTTCAAACAGTAAAGAAAAGCTTTCAGGTGTGATCACTTGAATAGGTAAAGCTTCGGCTAAGGTAGACAGACGTTTGACTTTTTCGCCGTCGATTTTCACTTCCGTCTCACCATTGCGAAATCGGCGTAAACCAATTTTACTGTCACCGCGCGCTAAATTTAAAGTCGCAAATAGCGTTAATTTATCGTCATCGTGATTAATCACTCTCTGGGATAAATGGCTGCGAAACGAACGCCCCATACCGAGAAAATATATCGCCTCAAGAATACTGGTTTTGCCACTGCCATTTTGGCCATAAATCAAGTTAATCCCAGGTGCAGGGATTAACTGTGCGGACTGAATGTTGCGAAATGCTTCGATATTGAGACGGGTCAGGCTCATGCATTACTCATTAAGCCGCGTAAACGGCGAAGGCAAGGATTCATAACACTTAACAGGCAACTCAATCGCTGCCACAGGCTAAGGCTATCGGTAAATGAGTGAAGGAATGGCCAATGCTGCGTATTAAACACTGTGCCGCGGTTAAGCGGCATAGCTATCGGAGACTGAGCTACAGACACGGGTAACGTAAAAGTCGATGGTTTATAAGCGCATCGGCATAACCACATACATGGAATCTTCTTCCAAATGATTTTCGATTAGGGCGCTGGAGTTACCATCAATGAGCGTAATACGCACATCATCGGACTTAAGGTTGTTGAGCACGTCCAGTAAATAACTGACGTTAAAACCAATTTCTAAGGCCTGATTGTTGTATTCCACATCAATGATTTCTTCCGCTTCTTCCTGTTCAGGATTATTAGCGGTGATTTTGAGCAGACCATTTTCAAGTTGAATACGCACACCACGGAATTTTTCATTGGATAAAATAGAAGCCCGCGTCAGCGCTTGCTTCAAGTGATTACGACTCGCAATCACAATTTTATCACCGCCCTTTGGCAATACACGGCGATAATCAGGGAAGCGGCCATCGACTAATTTACTGGTAAATACTGTGTTAGCCGTGGTAGCACGAATAGCATTATCACCAATAGCAATGGTGATATCGAGATCGTCAGACTCCAATAAGCGCGCCATTTCAATTACGCCTTTACGGGGCACAATGACTTGTTTTTCCGGTAATTGCGCTTCAATCGTGCGGTGACTTAAGGCTAAACGATGGCCGTCGGTCGCTATCGCACGCAACACATTACCTTCAGTTTCAAACAATAAACCGTTGAGGTAATAGCGTACATCTTGGTTAGCCATAGAAAACTGTGTCGAGTCGATAATCGACTTCAACACGCCTTGCTTCAAGCTAAATTCAATCTCAGCTTGGAAGGCTTCAACGTTGGGGTATTCTTCTGCGGGCAAAGTCGCTAAGGAAAAACGGCTACGGCCTGAACGCAGCAACCATTTATTATCTTGTTGTTCGACTTTCAGTTCGCTTTGTTCTGGCAAAGACTTAACAATATCGAGCAGTTTCTTCGCCGGAACCGTAGTACGACCTTCTTCGATATCACCGTGAACCACAGCTTGGCCCACGAGTTCGACTTCTAAATCTGTACCAGTCAGCTTAAGTGAGTGACCACTTACTTCTACAAGGAGGTTAGACAAAATGGGCAAGTTATGGCGTCTTTCTACCGCACCACACACCAATTGCAACGGCTTTAATAGGGCATCCCTATCAATTGAGAATTTCATCGTGTCCAAATTCCTTGTTTTAAGAAGATAAGGTTCTAATCAAATTAGCATAATCTTCTTTAATGTCGTGGCTCTCTTCCCGTAGCTGAGCAATCTTACGACAGGCATGCAACACTGTGGTGTGATCTCGACCACCAAAAGCATCACCAATTTCCGGCAAGCTTTGGTTAGTTAATTCTTTGGATAACGCCATTGCCACTTGCCTTGGGCGCGCGACACTGCGTGAACGACGCTTAGACAACATATCAGCCATCTTGATCTTGTAGTATTCAGCTACGGTTTTCTGAATATTGTCTATAGTGACTAATTTTTCTTGAAGTGCCAAGAGGTCACGTAAGGCTTCACGAACAAAATCAATAGTAATTGGCCGACCCGTGAAGTTAGCGTTGGCGATAACGCGGTTTAACGCCCCTTCTAGCTCGCGCACGTTTGAACGTAAACGCTTAGCAATAAAGAAAGCCACTTCATCGGGCAAATTAATGCCGCTCTCTTGAGCTTTACGCATCAAAATCGCCACGCGGGTTTCTAACTCTGGTGGCTCAATCGCCACAGTTAAACCCCAACCGAAACGCGATTTCAATCTGTCTTCAACACCGTCGATCTCTTTTGGATAACGATCTGAAGTCAAAATAATTTGGTGATTCCCTTCAAGCAACGCATTGAAGGTATGAAAGAATTCTTCTTGGGATCTGTCTTTATTGGCAAAAAATTGAATATCATCGATAAACAAGGCATCGACGCTACGGTAGTAACGTTTAAATTCTTCGATCGCATTGTTTTGCAGCGCTTTAACCATGTCCTGGACAAAACGCTCGGAATGCATGTAAACCACTTTGGCATTAGGATTATTTTTAATGATCCCGTTACCGACAGCGTGCAACAAGTGAGTCTTACCTAGACCTGTTCCGCCATATAAAAATAGTGGGTTATAAGCACCACCCGGATTTTCAGCCACTTGTAACGCCGCAGCCTTACCTAATTGGTTAGACTTACCTTCTACGAAGTTATCAAACTGGTAGCTAGGATTGATGTTACTGCGGTGATTAGCGTTCGCCATAGGCTCGGCTTGGACATTAAACGTCGTGCCTACCGTCGCTTTCGTTTGAGTATTGGGTGCTCGAGTTGGCGCAATCGGTGCCGGTACACTTGGCTTTTTCGCCGAAGGACGACTACCGATATCGAAACGCAATTTAGGCGCGTCACTACCCATTTGCTCAGTAAAGAACTGATTAATGATATTGATGTACTTATCTCTGACCCAATCAAGCACGAAGCGGTTGGGCGCATAAAGCACCAGAGTATCTCCATCCATTTCGGCTTGTAACGGTCTGATCCACATACTGAACTGCTGAGCAGAAAGCTCATCTTGCAGTCGTCCGATACATTGTTGCCAAAGTGAAACAGCCACTTAGTTATCCCCAAAAGATCATCAAAAAAGAGGTGTATTCTATAGCGAGATCTCAAGGATCGCTATCCTTAAAAAATATTTATCCCCAGCGAGATCATTCTATGTGGATATCCTCGATCATCAAAGATCCAAAACGATCCTTTTATTCAGCACTAACCGCAAATCCTGCTTTATTAAGCGATCCACATTGATCTATAATGGCGCCCCTTCGATCGGCTCGAAGATCCCCTGCACTACTACATGTAGTGTCCGTACACAGAGTTATCCACATCTTATGGTGTATTATGGGGATTGATCTAAGGATACGCTGGCAGAAATAAAGCACTTACTTACTTTCGTTGTTGACGTGACTAAGTATTGTGATTACAATTCGGCCTCTTTTTTGCCCTTACCTCTATCCTAGAGATAAGGATATGTTCACTAATAACAAAGACGGATTGCCATCATGAGTAAACGTACTTTTCAACCTAGCAACCTGAAGCGCAAGCGTTCTCACGGCTTCCGCGCTCGTATGGCTACTGTAGGCGGCCGTAAGGTGCTTGCACGTCGTCGTGCGAAAGGTCGCGCTCGTTTATCTGCTTAATAAGTGGGTAACTAGTTGACTAGCTATACCTTTTCGCGGGAGTTACGTTTGTTAACTCCCGCGCAATTTAAATCTGTATTTTCCAATCCCATCAAAGCATCTTCTGCTGAAATTACCTTGCTCGCTATTCCTAACACGGAACAACATCCGCGTATGGGCCTTACTGTTGCTAAACGCTATGTAAAACGCGCCAATCAACGTAACCGTATTAAGCGCGTGATCAGAGATAGTTTTCGCTTAAATCAACACGACATTCCTCATCTTGATATTGTTGTGCTTGTCAGAAATGGCGTGATGGAAATGGAAAACGCTGAAATCAACAAATTGATAGAAAAGCTATGGCGCAAACTCAGTCGCCGCTACAATGGCTAGCGACCACGTTAATTCGTGGCTATCAAGTATTCATAAGCCCTATACTGGGCCCTCGATGCCGTTTCAATCCCACCTGCTCTCACTACGCTATTGAAGCAATAAAAGTGCATGGAACCGCGAAAGGTTGTTGGTTTGCATTGAAACGCATATTAAAATGTCACCCTTTACATCCCGGCGGTAGTGATCCCGTCCCCCCTAAAAATGATAGGTGTAATAAATAGGCTATGGAATCTCAACGCAATATATTGCTCATAGGACTACTGTTTGTCAGCTTTTTGCTGTGGCAACAGTGGCAAGCAGACAAAGCTCCTAAACCCGTTGCAACCGAATCGTCCTTAGTGGCGAACGCGGCAAGCTCGCACAGTGCCGATGTTCCAGAAGCTGATACAGGTGTTCCTGCTGCTGCAGTTACTGCAAACAGCAAACTGATTACGGTAAAAACAGATCAGTTAGACATTCAGATCAATCCAGTGGGTGGTGACATCGTTTTTGCTGCGTTAGTTTCGCACAAAAAAGAACTAGAGAAAGATCAACCATTCGTATTGCTTGAGCAAACGAATGATTTCACTTATATCGCTCAAAGTGGCCTAATTGGTCGCGATGGTATCGATAGCAGCGCAAAAGGCCGTGCCGCATTTAGCACAACGGCAACTGAATATACCTTAGCCGAAGGCCAAGATACCTTAGAAGTACCGTTAACTTATATAGCTGACAATGGTGTGACTTACACTAAAGTGTTCGTATTCCATCGCGGTAAGTTCAACATAGATGTTGACTATAAAATCAACAACACTTCAGCAGCACCGCTGCAAGTTCAGATGTACGGTCAGATTAAACAAACGATCAAGCCATCTGAAAGCAGCATGATGATGCCTACCTATCGTGGTGGTGCGTTCTCAACGAATGATGTGCGCTATGAAAAATACAACTTTGACGACATGGCCAAAAGTAACCTGAACCAAGCCACTTTAGGCGGTTGGGCAGCCATGTTACAACACTATTTCGTTTCAGCTTGGGTGCCACCCGCAACTGACAGCAACACCATTTTTTCTAGTGTCAGTGCTGGCGGTTTAGCTAATATTGGTTTCCGCGGCGCGGTATACGATATTGCACCTGGTGCCAGCCAAGAAATTAGCTCACAGTTCTATGTTGGTCCTAAGGATCAAGCGGCACTGTCAGCGATTTCTGAAACCTTAAATCTCGTGGTTGATTACGGTTTCTTATGGTGGTTAGCGGTTCCTATTCACTGGCTATTGATGTTCTATCAATCATTCGTCGGTAACTGGGGTGTGGCAATTATTCTGATCACATTAACCGTTCGTGGTTTACTGTTCCCGCTAACAAAAGCGCAGTACACCTCAATGGCGAAGATGCGTAATCTGCAACCTAAGCTGACAGATTTGAAAGAACGCTTTGGTGATGACCGTCAAAAGATGGGTCAAGCCATGATGGAACTGTATAAGAAAGAAAAAGTTAACCCTATGGGTGGCTGTTTACCTATTATTTTACAGATGCCAATCTTCATTGCCTTATACTGGGTATTGCTAGAAAGCTTCGAATTACGTCATGCACCATTTATGCTGTGGATCCACGATTTATCGGTACAAGATCCTTACTACATACTGCCGCTGCTGATGGGCGTCTCTATGTTTGTAATGCAGAAGATGCAGCCAATTGCGCCGACAATGGATCCAATGCAAGTGAAAATGATGCAATGGATGCCAGTAATCTTTACCGTATTCTTCCTGTGGTTCCCATCAGGCCTAGTACTGTACTGGTTAGTAGGTAACATAGTTGCCATCACGCAGCAGAAGATTATTTATGCAGGTCTTGAGAAAAAAGGCTTAAAATAAGCCATACCTTTAGCAAAGCATAAAGTGAAAATAATACTAAAGGCGGCTTAATTAGCCGCCTTTTCCTTTACATGATTTGGTAGATATTAGTTTGGTGGGTATTTCCGTGACAACTGACACTATCGTGGCTCAAGCCACCGCGCCCGGACGTGGCGGCGTTGGCATCATCCGAATTTCAGGCAACAAGGCCAGTGATGTCGCTATGGCCGTATTAGGTCATCTTCCTAAAACAAGATATGCCGATTATTGCGACTTTAAAAGTGCAACAGGCCAAGTAATCGACCAAGGCATAGCGCTGTTTTTTAAAGGCCCCAATTCCTTTACTGGCGAAGATGTATTGGAACTTCAAGGCCACGGCGGCCAAATCGTTCTAGACATGCTGATCAAACGTGTAATGGAAGTCGGTGGTATTCGAATAGCCAAACCCGGTGAGTTCAGTGAACAAGCCTTTATGAACGACAAGCTAGACTTAACCCAAGCCGAAGCGATTGCCGATCTTATCGATGCCACCAGTGAGCAAGCGGCTAAAAGCGCGCTGCAATCACTCCAGGGTGAATTTTCTAAGGAAGTCCATGAGCTGGTGGATCAAGTCACTAACCTACGTTTATATGTAGAAGCTGCGATTGATTTCCCCGATGAAGAAGTCGACTTTTTAAGTGATGGCAAAATTGCCAATGCACTCTATAAAATCATCGACAAACTCGACCTAGTGCAAGCCAGTGCTAAACAAGGTTCTATCATCCGCGAAGGCATGAAAGTCGTGATCGCGGGTCGTCCTAACGCCGGAAAATCCAGCTTATTAAACGCCTTAGCCGGTAAAGAATCGGCTATTGTTACCGAAATTGCTGGTACAACACGGGATGTATTACGCGAGCACATCCACTTAGATGGCATGCCACTGCACATTATCGATACCGCAGGCCTACGTGATACGACAGATACCGTTGAACAAATTGGTATAGAACGCGCTTGGAATGAAATAAACAGTGCCGATCGGGTGTTATTTATGGTTGATGGCACCACCACAGCCGCCGTTAATCCCCATGATATTTGGCCTGACTTTGTCGATCGCCTGCCCTCAAATTTAGGTGTAACAGTGATCCGCAATAAAGCCGATCTCACTGGCGAAGACTTAATGATGACCGAAGAACAAGGTTATAGTGTTTACCGGATCTCGGCTAAAACGGGCTTAGGTGTTGAACAGTTAAAGCAGCATTTAAAATCACTCATGGGCTACCAGAGTAACCTCGAAGGTGGCTTTATCGCCCGGCGTCGTCACTTAGAAGCCCTTGAACTCGCCGCAAACCATCTGCAATTGGGTAAAGAACAATTAGAAGTGTATCTAGCAGGAGAACTGCTAGCAGAAGAGTTACGCATGTGCCAATTAGCACTATCAGAAATCACTGGCCGCTTCACTTCTGACGATTTACTCGGCAAGATTTTCAGCTCTTTCTGTATCGGAAAATAACTAACCTTAATATTATTTCCATAAAATCAGCCCATACAATATGGGCTGATTTTTTATCTACAACCGAATATTTCCACCCATCCTCATGATTCGACGTGGCGGTAATGATCTTGCATTTGATAGGATCTTGCATAAAGCGCAAACATCAATGCCGCCAAGATGGCAAAACCAGCAAAGAAAAACATCTGAAATGCGGTAATACTGATCCCCGTCTGGGCAATTTGTTCAGTCACAGCCGGACTTTTCACACTGACGTTCGCCAGTAACACCCATAAGTTACCGACGGTTACCGATAAGGTCCAAAAACTCATGATAGTGCCTTTCATGGCTTTAGGCGCTTGGCTGTAGGCAAACTCTAGCCCAGTGGCAGAGACTAATACTTCACCAAAGGTAAGCAAAGCATAGGGCACAATCTGCCAAAATATTGATAATACCGAGCCGCCATCCATCACCAATTGAATGCTACCAACGACTATCCAACTCACGCCCGTGATGGCAATACCAGCCCCCATTTTACGCAAAGCAGTTAACTTTATACCCATGCGCTCAATCGCCGGATATAACACAAAGTTATTAAATGGGATCAGTAACATAACTAATAATGGGTTTAAAGCTTGCATCATGGCGGGTTCAAACCATTCCGGTTTAGACATGTCATTGGCTTGCAGTATCCAAGTGGACGCTTTCTGATCGAACAAAGACCAAAAGGGAGTCACTAACGCAAATAAGATTAAGATCCGTAGCACTGAACGCACCCCATCAACGGCGATATCCGGATGGATCCCCCTAGCCCGTTCGAGTTGCAATGAAGCTCCAGCGCCAACAAATCCCATCACAAGCACTAACGCACAACACAAACCAGCAACGATACCTAAGGTTGGAATATTCACTAAGGCATACGCGGCAGAAATTATCCCAACTAAAGCTAACACTAAACCTATGTTGGCTTGACCTGCGATTTTAGTGAGTAATGCGGTACGAATAACAGGTAAAAAACCATGGGGATTTTTCGGTTCGGGTGGCATATGCACATAACGTTTGCGGCCTAACCAGAAGAACACAGTTGCAATAAACATTAAGACACCAGGGATCCCAAATGCGACCGCAGCACCATAATATTTCAATAGTAATGGCATAGATAACGAGGCAAAGAAGGAGCCAAAGTTAATCGTAAAATAAAACAGATCAAACGCTTTCTGCGCCAATGTTTTATTGGTTTGATCAAATTGATCTCCCATAAAGGAAGAAACCAAGGGCTTAATCCCACCCGATCCGAGCGCAATTAAAAATAATCCCGTATAAAACCCTTGAATACTGTGTTCAAAAATAGCGAGAAACGCATGACCAACACAGTAAATCAAGCTTAACCATAAGATAGTATTGTATTTACCGAAAAAACGATCGGCAATCCAACCACCGAGTAACGGGAAAAAATACACTCCAATGACAAAGGAATGGAACACATCCTTAGCCATAGTTCCGCGCAGTTCTTCTGGAATAGACAACAAAAGTGCTGTCATCAAGAATGGGGTAAGAATATTCCGCATACCGTAAAAGCTAAAACGTTCACAAGCTTCACTGGCTATGATGTAAGGAATTTGCCGTGGCCACTGGGGCGCATTTACGGGTGTTGTCATGGATCATCCTATTATAATTATTTGATTTTAAATGAAATTAACTTTTTAAATATATTAATTATGTATCAAGAAGCTAAAGGTAACATGTAAGCGAAACCAACCTTATATAAAGGATGCAAAAACTGCAAAAATCACGTATTGCTTCTGTGGTCCTATCCACATTTCCTTTATGATGAACATAATAATAGCCATTCAGCTATCTATTTAATTGAAATTAGTTTTAAAAACAACAACACACTGAGAAATCATAATGGCAAAGATTGAAGTAATCGTTGGTACAACATTGGGCAGTGCAGAGTATGTTGCCGACGAAATGATGGCCCAATTAACGGAGCAAAGACACCAAGTTCAAGTTCATTTAACCCCAACATTGTGCGAAATAGACACCCATGCACTGTGGATTATCGTGTCATCAACTCATGGAGCTGGTGATCTTCCAGATAATATTCAGCCTTTTTTCAACGAAATTACCGAGCAAAAACCGGATCTCAGCCAAGTAAACTTTGCCTTATGTGCAATTGGTGACTCAAGTTACGATACCTTTTGCCAAGGCCCAGAAAAATTAATTTCGGCCATTCAAGACTGCGATGCAAAAGCCTTTGTGGATAAGATCCAGATCGATGTACAGCTTGATCCTGTGCCGGAAGACCCAGCCCTTGCATGGTTAGCACAATGGCAACAGGACATTTAAGATCGCTTATTGGATAAGGTCCCGATCTATGTACAGTTTAGATCCTATTTATCCACAATTTACTTATTTAAAGTATAAACATGTGGATAAGCTATTATTTAGATCTGATCAACCTCTGTACTATTCACAGTCCGATCTGCTTAATGATCCGCCTTGTGGATAAGTAGGCGATCTATCCCCATGTTTAATGACATTAGATCGCGATCAGATCACAGGATCAAGATCGCGCTAATTAATGATTTATATAATGAATTTGGGTTATGCACAGAAAAACGCGATCCTAATAGTAAACATAATAAGAAGATCTATATAAAGATCTTAAGATCTATTAGTCCGGATCATCTCGATCGAACAGCGTAAAATGATCATTCACCTAAGACGAAGCAAATGCTAAAATGCTCGGCTCGTACTGAGTCTCTTAGCAATTGAAGGTAGTGGCATGCATTTTCATGAACGGTTTGATGTTATTGTTGTTGGTGGTGGTCATGCCGGAACTGAAGCCGCGTTGGCAGCAGCAAGAATGGGATCAAAAACATTATTACTAACGCACAATATCGATACGTTAGGACAAATGTCTTGTAATCCAGCGATCGGTGGCATAGGCAAAGGCCATTTAGTGAAAGAAATTGACGCCTTAGGTGGTGCAATGGCAATCGCAACCGATTATGCAGGGATCCAATTTAGAACATTAAATTCAAGTAAAGGCCCAGCAGTACGAGCAACACGAGCACAGGCTGACCGTGCACTGTATCGTCAAAAAATCCAAAATATATTACAAAACCAACCTAACTTACGTATTTTCCAACAAGCCGTAGATGACTTAATTGTTGAAAATCATCAAGTAGTTGGCGTGGTTACCCAAATGGGTTTAGCTTTTGAATCTCCAGCTGTTGTATTAACAACAGGTACATTCTTAAGCGGCAAAATTCATATAGGCTTAGAAAACTACAGCGGTGGCCGTGCAGGCGATCCACCAGCGATTGCTTTAGCAAATCGATTACGTGAATTACCGATCCGAGTCGGCCGTTTAAAAACAGGTACACCGCCACGTATCGATGCAAACACGATCGATTTTTCTCAAATGGCTGAACAGAAAGGCGATTCTCCGTTACCTGTCATGTCATTTATGGGGGATGTCAGTCATCATCCAAAACAAATATCTTGCTGGATCACTCACACCAATGAAAAAACCCATGAAATTATTCGTGGTGGTTTAGACAGAAGCCCTATGTATTCAGGCGTCATCGAAGGTATTGGTCCACGTTATTGCCCATCGATTGAAGACAAGATCCACCGCTTTGCGGATAAATCTTCGCATCAGATCTTCATCGAACCAGAAGGTTTAAATACAAATGAGATCTATCCTAACGGGATCTCTACTAGTTTACCTTTCGATGTACAGTTGAATTTAGTACGTTCGATCAAAGGCATGGAAAACGCAGAAATCATGCGTCCAGGTTATGCGATCGAATACGATTACTTCGATCCAAGAGATCTGAAAAACTCATTAGAAACCAAAGCGATCAACGGTTTATTCTTCGCAGGCCAAATAAACGGCACTACAGGTTATGAAGAAGCTGGTGCTCAAGGTTTATTAGCAGGCATGAATGCCTCACTGCAAGTACAAGGCAAAGAAGCCTGGTGTCCACGCCGTGACGAAGCATATCTTGGAGTACTAGTTGACGATTTATCAACTCTGGGTACCAAAGAACCGTACCGCATGTTTACTAGCCGTGCCGAATACCGTTTGCTACTTCGTGAAGATAACGCTGATATTCGCTTAACGGCAAAAGGTCGCGAATTAGGTTTAGTTGACGACACTCGCTGGGCGGCATTTAGTGAGAAGTTAGAATCGATCGAACTTGAGTTACAACGTTTGCGCGCTCAATGGGTGCATCCAAATTCACCTTTGATCCATGCGTTAAACCCACACTTGAATACGCCGATCTCTCGCGAAGCATCATTTGAAGAATTACTGCGTCGTCCAGAAATGGATTACAGCAAGTTGATGCAGATCGAAGGTTTTGGTCCAGGGCTTGAAGATCCACAGGCGGCTGAGCAAGTTCAGATCCAAGTTAAGTATTCTGGATATATTCAACGTCAACAGGAAGAGATCAACAAAGCTGTGCGTAATGAGAACACAGGTTTACCTTTGACGCTCGATTACAAAGAAGTACCAGGCTTATCGAACGAGGTGATTGCTAAGTTAAATAACCATAAACCAGAAACCATAGGCCAAGCCTCACGGATCTCTGGTATTACGCCTGCGGCTATTTCAATTTTGTTGGTTCACCTCAAAAAGCGTGGCTTATTACGTAAGAGTGCGTAAAAGCTAGCTTAATCGCTGCTTAGGTCATAGAAGGGAAGCATTCAGGCTTCCCTTCATCGTTTTCGGGCTTCATAATAGCCTTCGCGTTCATAATCGTATCTTTGTTGAGGTTGCTCAGTGTTATCTGCCCAGTTAGAGGCTTATTTAGCCGAAATTAATTTGCCCGCAACCGTCGAGCAGAAAAAACAACTAATTGATTTTGTTGGTATGCTCAACAAATGGAATAAAGCCTATAACCTGACATCGGTGAGAGATCCCGAAGCTATGCTGATCCGTCATATCATGGACAGTTTAGTGGTTTCAAAACACCTGCAAGGTGAACGTTTTATCGATGTAGGCACTGGACCGGGTTTACCTGGGATCCCGTTAGCCATTATGAATCCCGATAAACAATTTGTATTATTGGACAGCTTAGGTAAACGTATTCGTTTTCAAAAACAAGTGTCTTTTGAATTAGGCATACATAACATCAGCTCAGTTGAAAGCCGTGTAGAAGCTTATCAACCGGAGGATAAATTCGACGGTGTATTAAGTCGTGCATTTGCCTCAATCCAAGATATGCTGACTTGGTGCCATCATCTCCCTGCTGAACATGGACAGTTTTATGCACTTAAAGGCCAGTTGAATGATGAAGAGATACAACATATTCCAAGTGGATTTGTGGTGAAAGAAGTTATTGAGCTTAAGGTGCCTAAACTCGATGAAAAAAGACATTTATTGAAGATAATCAAAGAATAACAGGCTTAAAAGTGATAAATAAATCATTTATAAGCAAGGGCAATAAACCAGCATTTACATACAGGGTGATATTGTGGGTAAAGTGATTGCCGTGGCTAACCAGAAAGGTGGCGTAGGAAAAACAACTACTTGCGTTAACCTCGCCGCTTCGTTAGCAGCAACAAAACGTAAAGTATTATTGATCGATCTCGATCCTCAAGGTAATGCCACCATGGGGAGCGGTGTCGATAAGTATGACGTAGCTAATACAGCCTATGAATTATTGGTTGAAGAAAAATCCTTCGACGAGATCGTCATTAAAAACACTGCAGGTAAGTATGATCTGATCGCCAGTAATGGCGATGTCACTGCGGCAGAAATCAAATTGATGGAGTTTTTTGCCCGTGAGGTTCGTTTGCGTAACGCGCTCGCACCGATCAAAGATCAATATGATTATATCTTCATCGACTGCCCTCCTTCATTGAACATGTTGACCGTAAATGCTATGTCTGCGGCCGACTCTGTACTCGTGCCTATGCAGTGTGAATATTATGCCCTCGAAGGCTTAACTGCGCTGATTGATACCATCACTAAGCTTGCTGCTATGGTTAATCCTGGACTTGGCATCGAAGGCATTTTACGTACTATGTATGATCCGCGTAATCGTTTATCTAATGATGTGTCCGATCAGCTAAAACAGCATTTTGGTGACAAAGTCTACCGTACTGTTATCCCACGTAATGTGAGGCTAGCAGAAGCACCAAGTTTTGGAGCGCCTGCTATGTATTACGATAAATCGAGTGCTGGCGCTAAGGCGTATCTAGCGCTTGCGGGTGAAATGATCCGTCGTTCAGAACAACAAACTCAGGCTAAGCAAGCGTAAAGGATCACCATGACGTTAAAGAAAAGAGGATTAGGCAAAGGGTTAGATGCCCTACTGAGTAACAGCCATGCCGCCAGTAAAAAGCACACTGACGAAGCTGATGTTGTCGATAAAAAAGAAGAGCTTATCCATCTCGATTTAGACTTATTACAGCCAGGTAAGTATCAACCTCGTAAAGACATGTCCCCTGAAGCGTTGGAAGAACTGGCACACTCTATCCGCAACCAAGGCATTATTCAGCCTATCGTTGTGAGACAAGTAACGAATAACATGTATGAGATCATTGCGGGTGAACGTCGTTGGCGTGCTGCGCAACTTGCTGGCTTGAATAAAATCCCCTGCATTGTAAAGCAAGTAGCTGATGAAGCCGCTGTTGCTATTGCTTTGATTGAAAACATCCAGCGTGAAGACTTAAATGCCATGGAAGAAGCCATTGCATTGCAACGTTTAATGCAAGAGTTTGAACTGACTCACCAACAGGTTGCCGATGTTGTGGGAAAATCCAGAGCGAGTGTATCTAACTTGTTACGTTTAAACGGCTTAAATGAGCCTGTTAAGCGTCTACTCGAGTATGGCGACATTGATATGGGTCATGCTCGCGCTTTGTTGGCAATTGAGGGAGAAGAACAAACAAATCTTGCGAGATTAGTGGCCGCTAAGGAATTAACCGTTCGCGAAACTGAACGATTAATTAATCAAACCTTAAATCCGCCTAAACAAGCCGAAACTACGACTAAAGATCAAGATGTTTGTCGTTTAGAGCAGCAGTTAATTGAAAGATTAGGTGCCAAGGTTTCGATCGCTCATAGCAGTAAGGGCACGGGTAAAATTGTAATTAACTATCAGAATCTGGCTGAATTAGACGGAATTCTTAGTAAAATTCATTAATGTCTGTAGATTAACAGTTTTTAATGTAAATTTGTGACAGATGCTAATCTTACATTTTAACTCGTTTGGCGCGAGATCACGTTAAAAGTGTTGTTTTTCCTTATCTCAAAGTTGCAATGAAGGCGTGAAAAGGTATACTTTCGCAAGCTTTTTGTGCATCGACATAAATACGGGTATTTGTCATCCGGTCATCGAAACAAAAAGTATGAATGCGGAGAGGATGAATTGAGTAAGGTTTTAGCGCGTCGTGGCCGGTGGTCAGCCTATAAATTGGTGATGATGCAGGCGGCGGTCGCTGGGGGTGCTTCAATTCTCTTTTTCGCCGTGTGGGGAGTTCAGTTTGGCTATTCTGCATTAGCAGGTGGTTCAATCGCTGTGCTCCCTAATTTTGTATTCGCAACCCTCGCTTTCTCCCACACGGGAGCAAGTTCAGCTGCAAAAGTCATAAAGACTTTTTACTGGGGGGAAGCGGTAAAGTTGCTGTTAACCATCGCAATGTTTTCGTTTGTATTTATCAATCTTAAGGTCGCTTTTATGCCGCTTTTTGTTTGTTATGTGCTGACGCTAATCGTGCATTGGACAGCTCCTTTATACTTCAAGCAAAGTTAAGTGGGATGAATCATGGCTGCAACTGGTGAAGCGTTAACACCGCAGGGCTATATCCAACATCACCTTACCAACTTAAGTGTTGGTGAAGGCTTTTGGACATGGCACATTGATTCGTTGTTCTTTTCGGTTGGTCTTGGTGTTCTGTTCCTGTGGATTTTCCGCAGCGTTGGTAAAAAAGCGACTTCCGGTGTTCCTGGCAAACTGCAATGTTTTGTTGAGATTATCGTCGAGTTCGTAAATAACAGCGTGAAAGAAAGTTTTCATGGTCGCAATGCTCTGATCGCGCCTTTAGCTCTGACCATTTTTGTATGGGTATTCATGATGAACTTCATGGATATGATCCCTGTAGATTGGCTGCCTCACGCAGCAAGTTTAATGGGTATTCCCTATCTAAAAGCGGTTCCGACGACTGACGTTAACATTACTTTTAGCTTAGCTATTGGTGTGTTCGTGCTGATTATTTTTTACAGCATTAAGGTCAAAGGTGTGTCTGGGTTTGTTAAAGAATTGACACTACAGCCCTTTAACCATAAGGCAATGATACCCGTCAACCTCCTATTAGAGACTGTTACTTTGATTGCTAAGCCAATTTCATTGGCATTGCGACTCTTTGGTAACTTGTACGCAGGTGAGTTGATCTTCATCCTTATTGCGCTGATGTATGGTACCAACTTGTTATTATCTACCCTAGGTGTGACTCTGCAACTGGGCTGGTTAATATTCCACATTTTGGTTATCACGCTGCAGGCGTTTATCTTCATGATGTTGACCATTGTTTATTTAAGCATGGCGCATGAAGATCATTAAGGATTGCTGAAGAAATTTTAAACTAAATCATCAACTAATATAGATTTAGATACTGGAGATACAGATGGAAACGATTTTAGGCATGACAGCTATCGCTGTTGCTCTGCTGATTGGTATGGGTGCTCTTGGTACTGCAATCGGTTTCGGCTTATTAGGCGGTAAGTTCTTGGAAGGCGCTGCGCGTCAACCAGAAATGGCTCCTATGCTACAAGTTAAAATGTTCATCGTAGCGGGTCTTCTTGACGCCGTAACTATGATCGGTGTTGGTATCGCATTATTTATGCTATTTACCAACCCACTGGGTGCAATGCTGTAAAAAACGCTTCTGTCTTAACTCTAAATAGGAGGCTGTTGTGAATTTCAACGCTACCCTAATCGGTCAGACGGTCGCCTTTATCATCTTCGTGTGGTTTTGCATGAAGTTTGTATGGCCCCCTTTGATGAATGCCATCGAAGAGCGCCAAAAAAGGATTGCTGACGGTCTAGCTGATGCTGATCGTGCGGTAAAAGACCTGGAGTTGGCACAAGCGAAAGCGACTGACCAACTAAAAGAAGCCAAGGTAACGGCTAATGAAATTATTGAGCAAGCTAACAAGCGTAAAGCTCAAATAGTTGAAGAAGCCAAAACCGAAGCAGACGCTGAGCGTGCTAAAATCATCGCTCAGGGTAAAGCAGAAATTGAAGCTGAACGTAATCGCGTCAAAGAGGATCTGCGTAAGCAGGTTGCTACTCTTGCCATCATGGGTGCTGAGAAGATCCTTGAGCGTTCTATTGATCCAGCCGCCCACAGTGACATAGTTAATAAACTAGTCGCTGAAATTTGATAAGGGAGTTGAGTTATGGCTGAATTAACCACCATCGCTCGCCCTTACGCAAAGGCAGCTTTTGACTTTGCTATTGAACAAGATGCAGTGGATTCTTGGGCTGAAATGCTCACGTTTGCCGCATTGGTGAGTGAAAACGAAACCATGCAACCACTGTTAGCTGGCTCTTTAGCCAGCACTAAGCTCGCAGCACTCTTTATTAGTGTGTGTGGTGAGCAAGTCAATGTGCAAGGTCAGAACCTGATAAAGGTAATGGCTGAAAACGGTCGCTTAAAGGTGCTACCTGCTGTATCTCAGTTATTTACTGAATACCGTAATGAGTGGGCAAAAGAAGTAGAAGCCGATGTGGTTTCTGCAACTGAGTTGAGCTCTGAACAACAACAGCAGATTAGTATTTCTTTAGAGAAACGTCTCGCACGCAAAGTTAAGCTGAATTGTAGCACTGACGCCGCGCTCATCGCCGGTGTAATCATTAAGACAGGAGACCTAGTCATCGATGGCTCGGTCCGCGGTAAGTTATCGCGTCTGTCTGATAAGCTGCAGTCGTAATTGGGAGTTTGAGCATGCAACTGAATTCCACTGAAATCAGCGATCTGATTAAGCAGCGGATCGAGCAGTTCGAAGTCGTTAGCGAATCTCGTAACGAAGGTACTATCGTTGCGGTAAGTGACGGCATCATCCGCATCCACGGCCTAGCCGACGTGATGCAAGGTGAGATGATCGAACTGCCTGGTAACCGTTTTGCAATCGCGTTGAACCTTGAACGTGATTCTGTCGGTGCCGTAGTAATGGGTCCTTATGCTGATTTAGCAGAAGGCGTAAAAGTGAAAACGACTGGCCGTATTCTGGAAGTTCCAGTTGGCCGCGGTCTTCTTGGCCGCGTTGTTAACACTCTAGGTGAGCCAATTGACGGTAAAGGACCTATCGATAACGATGGTTTCTCGCCAATTGAAGTTATCGCACCAGGTGTTATTGAACGTCAGTCTGTTGATCAACCAGTTCAAACTGGTTACAAAGCCGTTGATGCCATGATCCCGATCGGGCGTGGTCAACGTGAATTGATCATTGGCGACCGTCAAACTGGTAAAACAGCAATGGCGATCGACGCAATTATCAACCAGAAAAATTCTGGCATTAAATGTGTATACGTCGCGATTGGCCAAAAGGCTTCTACTATCGCTAACGTAGTACGCAAGCTAGAAGAACACGGTGCGTTAGCTAACACTATCGTTGTTGTTGCAACTGCTTCTGAAGCCGCTGCTCTACAATACTTAGCGCCATATTCTGGTTGTTCTATGGGTGAATACTTCCGTGACCGCGGTGAAGATTCTTTGATCGTATACGATGATTTGTCTAAGCAAGCAGTTGCTTATCGTCAAATTTCGTTACTGCTCAAGCGTCCACCAGGCCGTGAAGCTTACCCAGGTGACGTATTCTATCTACACTCACGTTTATTAGAGCGTGCATCACGCGTTAACGCGATTTATGTAGAGAAGTTCACTAAAGGTGCAGTAACTGGCAAAACTGGTTCTTTAACCGCGCTGCCGATTATTGAAACGCAAGCGGGTGACGTTTCTGCATTCGTACCGACCAACGTAATTTCTATTACCGATGGTCAGATCTTCCTTGAGACCGATCTGTTTAACTCTGGCCTACGTCCAGCGGTTAACCCAGGTATTTCTGTTTCTCGTGTTGGTGGTGCGGCTCAGACTAAGATCATCAAGAAACTGTCTGGTGGTATTCGTACCGCACTAGCACAGTATCGTGAGCTTGCTGCGTTCTCGCAATTTGCATCTGATCTTGACGATGCAACACGTGCTCAGCTTGAGCATGGTGTGCGTGTTACCGAACTGATGAAGCAAAAGCAATATGCTCCTATGAGCGTAGCCGCTCAAGCTGTGTCTATTTTCTCAGCTGAAAAAGGTTACCTGAAGAGTGTTGAGCTGAATAAGGTCGGTAATTTCGAAGCCGCTCTGCTCTCGTTCATGAACAGCGAGCATGCTCCTTTAATGAAGCTTATCAATGATACTGGCGATTATAGCGCTGATATCGAAGCTGAATTAAAAGCTGGCCTCGACAAGTTCGTAGCAACCCAAACCTGGTAACAATGATAGAGGTGTCTTAAGACACCTCAGGTCCAGATTGGAGAGTAGAGATGGCCGGCGCTAAAGAGATTAAAACCAAGATCGCGAGTGTGAAAAACACTCAGAAGATCACGTCCGCCATGGAAATGGTGGCAGCCAGCAAAATGCGCAGAGCGCAGGAACGCATGGCTGCGAGCCGTCCATATGCGGAAAGCATGCGTAAGGTGATCGGTCACGTCGCGCAAGGTTCTCTCGAGTATAAACACCCCTATTTGGAGGTGAGAGAGGCTAAGCGGGTTGGTTACATTGTTGTAGCAACCGACCGTGGCCTTTGTGGTGGTCTGAACGTTAACCTTTTCAAAAAGGTTATTGCAGACGTGAAAAGCTGGAAAGCCCAAGGTGCAGAATTTGAATTTTGCCCTATCGGTGCACGTAGTGTGCAGTTTTTCAAAAACTTCGGTGGACAAGTGTCTGCTCACGCTTCAGGTTTAGGCGATGCTCCAAAGCTCGCTGACTTGATCGGGACAGTCGGTGTCATGCTAGAAGCTTACAACGAAGGCAAGCTGGATCGTCTGTACGTGGTATTTAACAAATTTGTGAATACTATGACGCAGACTCCTGTGATCGAGCAGCTGCTACCTTTGCCTAAATCAGAAGATGATGAAACTGCTCATCGTTGGGATTATATCTACGAGCCAGATCCAAAAGCACTTTTGGATACTTTATTGGTCCGTTATGTAGAATCTCAGGTTTACCAAGGTGTTGTTGAAAACATTGCCTCTGAACAAGCTGCCCGTATGGTGGCAATGAAGTCGGCAACAGACAACGCGGGTGAGCTTATCAACGACTTGCAACTGGTCTATAACAAGGCCCGTCAGGCTGCGATTACGCAGGAACTGTCGGAAATTGTTTCTGGTGCCTCTGCGGTTTAGGTTAGGTAACGAATACAAGTTTTAGAGGATTAATCATGAGCACAGGTACTGTTGTCCAAGTGATTGGCGCGGTTGTGGACGTAGAGTTCCCACAAGATGCCGTACCTCAAGTATATGACGCTCTGAAAATCGTAGGTGAAGGCCCGTGTAATGGTTTGGTGCTGGAAGTTCAGCAACAGCTAGGTGGTGGTGTAGTTCGTACCATCGCTATGGGTTCTTCTGACGGTCTGCGTCGTGGTCTTGAAGTAGTAAACTCAGGTTCACCTATTACTGTTCCAGTTGGTACCGCCACTCTTGGCCGTATCATGAACGTATTAGGCGAGCCTATTGATGAAGCGGGTCCAATCGGTGAAGAAGAGCGTTATGTCATTCACCGTACAGCTCCTTCATACGAAGATCAATCAAGCTCTACTGAACTGTTAGAGACTGGCATCAAGGTTATCGACCTTGTTTGTCCATTCGCTAAGGGCGGTAAAGTCGGTTTGTTCGGTGGTGCGGGTGTTGGTAAGACAGTTAACATGATGGAACTGATTAACAACATCGCTAAAGCCCACTCGGGTCTTTCTGTATTCGCCGGTGTAGGTGAACGTACTCGTGAAGGTAACGACTTCTACTACGAGATGAAAGATTCTGGCGTTCTCGACAAAGTGGCCATGGTTTATGGTCAGATGAACGAGCCTCCAGGTAACCGTTTGCGTGTTGCACTGTCTGGTCTGACTATGGCAGAGAAGTTCCGTGACGAAGGTCGTGACGTACTGTTGTTCGTTGACAACATCTATCGTTATACCTTAGCCGGTACTGAAGTATCTGCACTGTTAGGTCGTATGCCTTCTGCGGTAGGTTATCAACCAACATTGGCTGAAGAGATGGGCGTTCTGCAAGAGCGTATCACTTCAACTAAGACGGGTTCTATTACTTCTGTACAAGCGGTATACGTACCTGCGGATGACTTGACCGATCCGTCACCAGCAACAACCTTCGCTCACTTAGATGCGACTGTTGTACTGTCACGTCAAATTGCTTCTCTGGGTATTTACCCTGCGGTTGACCCATTGGATTCGACTTCACGTCAATTAGATCCATTGGTTGTTGGCCAAGAGCATTATGACGTTGCTAACGGCGTGCAAACTGTACTGCAACGTTACAAAGAGCTGAAAGACATTATTGCGATTCTGGGTATGGATGAATTGTCTGATGAAGACAAGACTGTCGTATTCCGTGCTCGTAAGATTGAGCGTTTCTTATCTCAGCCTTTCTTCGTAGCAGAAGTCTTTACTGGATCTCCTGGTAAGTACGTTTCTCTGAAAGACACTATCCGTGGCTTTAAGGGTATTTTGAACGGTGAGTTTGATCACCTGCCAGAACAAGCGTTCTACATGGTTGGCTCAATCGATGAAGTCATCGAGAAAGCGAACAAAAAGAAATAACTAAGTATTCATACTTAGTTTTTTAAGGAGAACGGGATGGCAGCCATGACAGTACATCTTGATATTGTAAGCGCAGAGAGCAAAATCTTCTCTGGTCGTGTAGCTTCGCTGCAAGTGACTGGTTCTGAAGGTGAGTTGGGCATAATGCATGGCCACGCTCCTTTGCTTAGTTATATCAAACCTGGCATGGCGCGCATCGTCAAGCAAGACGGCAGTGAAGAAGTGTTTTACCTTTCAGGTGGTATTCTGGAAGTGCAGCCTTCTTCTGTCTCCGTATTGGCTGATGTGGTTATGCGTGCCAAAGATATTGATGAGCAAGCGGCATTAGAAGCTAAGCGTCGTGCAGAAGCCCATATGGCAACTGCTGGCGCTGACTTCAATTATGACGCGGCTATGGTTGAGTTAGCTAAGGCTATGGCTCAATTACGTGTTGTTGAAACCATCAAGAAAAACATTGCCAGATAAGGTTATTGTTTGTGAAAAAAGGCGACCCTATGGTCGCCTTTTTTGTGTCTAAAAATGGGATAGATTGGCATTCTTGCATGTCTTTGATTGATTAGCATCGCTATCTACTTCGCTTTTCGATGTGCTTTCCGTTAAAATTGCGCCACTAAATCGACCGCAATTTTTCACCCTCTTGGGTATTTTTTCAAGGATATGGTAATGGCATTAAATGTAGTGATCTTAGCGGCTGGCAAGGGAACACGGATGCGCTCTGATCTTCCTAAGGTATTACATCCCATCGCCCATAAGAGCATGGTGCAACATGTCATCGATACCGCTAATAAAGTTGGCAGTGACTCTATTCAGTTAGTCTATGGTTATGGTGCCGACAAGCTACAAGCCTGTTTGGGTGAGCAACAACTTAACTGGGTATTGCAAGCCGATCAATTAGGCACAGGTCATGCGGTTGCACAGGCTAGCCCACATATCGCCGACAGCGATACAGTACTTATTCTTTATGGCGATGTGCCGTTGATCCAAACATCGACTCTCGAAGCATTACTCGCCGCCCGTCCTGAAAATGGTGTTGCTATTTTAACAGTGAATTTAGCGAATCCTATGGGTTATGGCCGTATTGTCCGTGAGCAAGGAAAAGTCATTGGAATTATTGAGCAAAAAGATGCGACAGCAGAACAGTTGCTGATCAACGAAATTAACACCGGCATCATGGCGGTTCCGGGTAAACAACTTAAAACTTGGTTGAGCCGTTTATCGAACAATAATGCTCAAGGCGAATATTATCTAACGGATATTATTGCTATGGCGCACGCTGATGGCGTTGCTATTGATACTGCTCAGCCACAATCGGCCATTGAAGTCGAAGGCGCCAATAATCGCGTGCAATTAGCGCAACTTGAACGTGCTTACCAAGCTCGTGAAGCCGAAAAGCTCATGTTGGCGGGGGCGAACCTTCGCGACCCAAGCCGTATCGATATCCGTGGTGAAGTCACTGTTGGTATGGATGTGATGATCGATATTAATGTGATATTCGAAGGCAAAGTGACCTTGGGTAATAATGTCACTATTGGCGCAGGCGCGATTTTAATTGATTGCGAGATTGCCGATGATGCTGAGATCAAGCCTTACTCTATTATAGAAGGTGCTACGCTTGGCGTTGCAGCCAGTGCTGGCCCATTTGCACGTTTACGTCCGGGAGCAGAACTTAAGCAAGATGCACATATAGGCAACTTTGTTGAAGTGAAAAAAGCGGTGATTGGTGTGGGATCCAAAGCTGGACACTTAGCCTATTTAGGCGATGCCATCATTGGTGATGGCGTCAACATTGGTGCTGGTACTATTACCTGCAACTATGATGGCGCGAATAAGCATCTTACTGTTATCGAAGATAACGTCTTTGTCGGCTCTGACACTCAGTTGGTGGCTCCAGTGACCATAGGTAAAGGGGCAACTTTAGGGGCCGGTTCAACGATTACCCGTGATGTGGGTGAGAATGAGTTAGTGATCACTCGTGTTAAACAAAAACACCTCACAGGTTGGCAACGTCCAGTGAAAATTAAAAAGTAAGTTTTAAAACTCAACTTAATGTCAAAAAAGCGGCCATGTGCCGCTTTTATCTTTATTGTGTTCAATGTGTTGCACTAAAAAGCCTTTTTATTAAGTAACGCTTAATAATTAAGATTTTCTTTATGTTTTTGTGGTATGGGCAAATTGTTGGTTTTTAAGTTAATTTGATCACTATCACACTCAATTGTAAATTTTAGTAAAGAAGAGAAAATAAAAACACTTCTCATTTATATTTGCCTGCAATTCTAAGACGAAAGGTCTATTTGAGGTGTTGGCAATGGTATTTAAATATTCAGTTATAGGTTTAGCTGTAGGCTCGGCATTAATGGCTATGCCGGTTATTGCAGAAGTGGCGAGCGATAAAAATATTGAGCGCATCAATGTGACTGGCCGTACTTTTAACGACTATAAAGTCGGTAGTGCATCGGGTGCCATGCGTGGCGATATTGACTTAATGGATACCCCACAGTCAGTTAATGTGATCCCCGATTTTGTGACTGATGAACAGTTGGCAACCAATCTAGCGGAAGTATTAGTTAATGATTCGAGTGTGACAGCGGGAACCACACGCTGGAACCGTCAAGTCTTCAGTATCCGCGGCTTCGAGCTCGATTCGGGTAACGGTTATCTTATCAATGGCCATCAACAATGGTCTCACTACGTACAACCAATTGAAACTTTACAGCAAGTCGAAGTATTGAAAGGTCCTTCGAGCATGTTGTACGGCCAATCTGGCCCTGGTGGTTTAGTGAATATGGTCACTAAGAAACCGACCTATGATTCAATGCTCGATTTAGGTTTTGATACTGATGGTTTTGGTTCGACCCGTGCTCAGCTAGATGCGGGCGGCAGTTTAAATGATGCTCAGAGTCTTCGTTACCGCGGCGTGTTAGTGAAGCAAGACACAAAATACTGGCGTGAGTATTCCGCTAACGATGAGAATCAAGAGCGTGACCGTTGGTTGGGCTACTTAAACCTAGAATTTGATGTCAGTGATGATGTTCTGTTATCGGTTAAGTACGATCATACCCAAGATAAAGCGGGTATTGATGCGGGTGGGTGGTTAGATAAACAAGGTAATGTTATCGGTGAACGTAAAACCGTATGGGATGCACCTTGGGCCTTTACCGATAACACAGTCTCTAACTTAGGTGCCGATCTAACTTGGCAGATGAGTGATGATTGGAAAGTCAAAGTTGGTTATAACGATCAGCAGTTTAATCGCCAACGTTTAGACTCTGCGCCAAGCTTAAATAAAGGCTCTGAAGATCCATACAAAGATGGTTACACCATAAACCCGTTTGATCGTTATGACGATTGGCAGCATAAAACGGCCTATGTGGATTTCACGGGTGAATTTTCTTTGGCAGGAATGGAGCATCAATTCCTTATTGGTGCTAACTATTTAGACTATTTCTATCAGCAGCAAATTCAGAAAGGCAAAAGTCAGCCCGTAATTCCTGGGCAACCAATTATTCAGCAAGATCTTGATTATCACCAAGGTAAGCTAAGCAACCCAAGTGAATACAAGTATTACGGTTTCTATTTACAGGATTTGATGACGCTTAATGAGCAATGGAAATTGCTTGCTGGTGTGCGTTACGACGAACAGAAGAAAGACGGAGAAGGTGAAAACAGCTATGCAGTGTCGCCTAAGTTTGGGGTAATTTACTCGCCAATGGCTAATGGTAGCATTTACGTTAATTATTCAAAAAGCTTTACACCACAGGGTTCAGTAACCAGTTCTGAAGATGTCAATCATGGAGATAACCTGAAACCTGAGTACGGTACTCAATATGAACTAGGGACTAAGTGGGAGTTATTTAATGATAGCCTACTGCTAACAGCAGCCCTGTTTGATATTACGGTTTCTAATGTCACCACAGTACAAGACATCCCATTAACGAATGAAGGAGATAAAACGATCACTACCCAAGGTGGTGAGCAGCATCATCGAGGTTTTGAAGTTGGCGCCCAAGGCCAGTTAGGTGATAGCTGGTTTGTGACTTCTTCTATGATGTATTTAGATGCTGAATATAATACCGGTGCAGGCAAAATCGGTGGCAAGAACTTAGATGGTAAAACTCCTATTGATGCACCTGAATGGTCGGCCAATATCTGGACCCGTTACGAAGTGACAGACAACTTTGCGATGAACTTTGGTGCTATTTATGTGGGTGAACGTTTTGCTGATGCTGATAACACCATCACCAAAGATGGTTATGTGCGTTTTGATATAGGTGCTGCCTACACTATGGATATCATGGGTAAAGATGTCAGTATTCGTGCCAACGTCAGAAACCTCTTTGATACTGAATATTTAGATGGTGGCAGTGATAAGATGGTGACGATTGGCCAAGATCGTAACTTCAGTGTTGCTGTTGAAGCTAAGTTCTAAAATTCATAACGTTTTAAATCCATTAAGAGCAGTTCATCCCTAAAGGATAAACTGCTTTTTTATTGGTTAGTTTTTAAGTTCACAATTTTAAATTAATTAAAATGACTCGCGATCATGCGAAAGAGTGCTTCGTATGACTAGCAAAAAAGTTTCGTTTCATTATAATGCACCTTTCGAATCGAAACTTAACTGAAAGGTTTTATGAATAAACGAAACACACAGCAGCGTCGCCACAGCATAATCACCATATTGAACGAACAGGGTGAAGTGAGCGTTGATGAACTGTCGTTACGTTTTGAAACCTCAGAAGTGACGATTCGTAAGGATCTCGCCGCGCTTGAGAAAACGGGTTTATTATTGCGCCGTTACGGTGGCGCCGTGGCGATTCCAGACGAAGTCACTCAACAGTTCTCTGCCAAGATCGCGCCTAATAAACTTTCTATTGCGAAAACCGCCGCGCAGCTGATTAAAGATCACAATCGCATCATTATCGATAGTGGCACTACGACGTCAGGCTTGATTGAACAGCTGAACGATAAGCGTGGGCTGGTGGTCATGACGAATGCGCTACACCTTGCAAATGCCATCCATGAACTCGAAAACGAGCCCACCTTATTGATGACCGGTGGCACTTGGGACCCGCATTCTGAATCCTTTCAAGGCCAAGTCGCCGAGCAAGTGTTGCGTTCATATAATTTCGACCAACTGTTTATCGGTGCCGATGGTATCGATCTTGAACGCGGGACCACCACCTTTAACGAGTTAACAGGTCTAAGCAAAGTGATGGCCGAAGTTTCCCGCGAAGTGATCGTTATGGTCGATTCAGACAAAATCGGCAAGCGGATCCCTAACTTAGAGTTACCGTGGTCCAAGGTCAGTGTGTTGGTCACCGACTCACGTATCGACGAGAGTGCGCTCAAACAAATTTCAGATCAGGGCGTGCGAGTTATGTTAGCGCCCTACGCTCAATAGACAAAATAGCTTAACAACTTCATTTTAATTTATAGGTAAAGACTATGTGTGGAATCGTAGGCGCCGTGGCGCAAAGGGATGTGGCTGAAATTCTGGTAGAAGGCTTACGCCGTTTAGAATATCGCGGATATGACTCTGCAGGCGTTGCCGTTATTCACAATGGTGAACTCAACCGTACGCGCCGCGTTGGCAAAGTACAAGAGTTGTCGGCTGCGCTTGAAACTGACCCATTAGCAGGCGGAACCGGTATCGCGCACACTCGTTGGGCGACCCACGGTGAGCCGAGTGAGCGTAATGCTCATCCGCATTTATCGGAAGGTGATATTGCCGTGGTGCACAACGGTATTATCGAAAACCACAATAAACTGCGCGAAATGCTTAAAGGTTTAGGTTACAACTTTAGTTCAGATACCGATACCGAAGTGATTTGTCATTTAGTGCACCATGAGCTGAAAACCCATAGCACTCTGCTTGGTGCCGTACAAGCCACGGTTAAACAACTCGAAGGCGCCTATGGCACAGTCGTTATTGACCGTCGTGATAGTGAACGTATGGTTGTTGCTCGCTCTGGTAGTCCATTGGTGATTGGTTTTGGTCTAGGTGAAAACTTTGTCGCTTCAGATCAACTCGCCTTATTACCCGTCACTCGCTCATTTGCTTTCCTAGAAGAAGGTGATGTGGCCGAAGTGACCCGTCGCAGCGTGAGTATTTTCGACTTAAACGGTAATGCCGTTGAGCGTGAAGTCAAAGAATCTGAAATTACCCACGATGCCGGTGACAAAGGCGAATATCGCCACTATATGCTTAAAGAAATTTACGAGCAGCCATTGGCACTGACGCGCACAATTGAAGGTCGTATTGCTAATAAGCAAGTGCTAGACACGGCTTTTGGTGACAACGCTGCTGAGTTTTTAAAAGATATCAAACATGTGCAAATCATCGCCTGTGGTACTAGTTACCATGCGGGCATGGCGGCACGTTACTGGTTAGAAG
The DNA here is from genome assembly GCF_019345515.1 of Shewanella sp. NKUCC06_TVS. Classification (NCBI taxonomy): domain Bacteria; kingdom Pseudomonadati; phylum Pseudomonadota; class Gammaproteobacteria; order Alteromonadales; family Shewanellaceae; genus Shewanella; species Shewanella sp. NKUCC06_TVS. The sequence goes on from NZ_JAHKQX010000022.1 coordinate 68,781, forward strand.
ATTGGGCTGGCGTGTCTTGTAACGTCGAAATTGCCTCTGAATTCCGTTATCGCAAGTCGCACTTATTCCCAAATAGCCTGTTGGTGACGATTTCACAATCGGGTGAAACTGCCGATACCTTAGCGGCCATGCGCTTAGCGAAAGAAATGGGTTATAAAGCCACATTGACCATTTGTAATGCGCCAGGTTCATCATTGGTTCGCGAATCTGACATGGCTTACATGATGAAAGCAGGCGCAGAGATTGGCGTGGCATCGACTAAAGCTTTCACTGTACAACTTGCTGGCTTATTAATGTTGACTGCGGTGATCGGTCGCCACAATGGTATGTCTGATCAAATGCAGGCTCAAATCACTCAAAGCCTGCAATCTATGCCAGCAAAAGTGGAACAAGCTTTAGGTTTAGATGCTGCGATTGCAGAATTGGCTGAAGATTTTGCCGATAAACACCATGCATTATTCCTTGGCCGTGGCGATCAATATCCGATTGCGATGGAAGGCGCGTTAAAGCTGAAAGAGATTTCTTATATTCATGCTGAGGCCTATGCTTCTGGCGAATTAAAACACGGCCCACTGGCGCTTATCGATGCCGATATGCCAGTGATTGTCGTTGCGCCAAACAATGAATTGCTCGAAAAACTGAAATCGAATGTTGAAGAAGTGCGTGCCCGTGGCGGCTTAATGTATGTGTTTGCCGATGTAGATGCCGAGTTTGAGTCGGATGACACGATGAAAGTGATCCCTGTGCCACACTGTGACATCTTTATGGCGCCACTGATCTACACTATTCCTTTACAGCTATTGTCGTACCATGTTGCATTAATCAAAGGTACTGACGTGGATCAACCACGTAACTTGGCAAAATCTGTAACAGTAGAATAAATAGAGATATTTAAATGAAAACCGCCTTTATTGGCGGTTTTTTCATTTAGATTCACGACAAAATGACGATTAACTTACAGTAATAGCAAATGCTGGTGGCTTAGCTTTCTATGCTGGAATGGCATCTAGCTCGTGCTGCTTTTTTGCCTCAATGCGTTTCCACACTTTGTCATGGAAGTAAAACACTACAGTGTTAATCGCGGGTTCTACTAAGGCTACTGCGCCACCGACGACCACACTGCCAGTTAATAAATAGGTTACGGTAAAAGCGACGCTAAAATGTAGTACAGCAAAAGTGAGTGTCTTAGTCATGATCTTGTCCTCTAAATAGGCTCCCAGCGGGAATACTTAGATGATAACAATTCTCATTAAAATTAAAAGCCGTGTTTTCAGATTAGTTTAAACGGTTTTATCTATTTATCCGTTGTAAAAAACATAAAGCCCTCACGATGGAGGGCTTTGAGCATTTAAACGTAAATTAATACGATTCTAAAATTAGTAGTGCCAAGGGAAGGCTGAAAAATCTTGATCGCGTTTTTCGAGGAAGGCATCGCGTCCTTCCTGTGCTTCGGCGCTCGCATAGGCTAAACGCGTCGCTTCACCGGCAAATAATTGCTGACCGACCATACCATCATCAGTCATGTTGAAGCCGTATTTAAGCATACGCATAGCCGTAGGTGATTTAGAGTTAATCTCTTTCGCCCACATTAATGCTTCGGTTTCTAGCTCTGCATGGGGAACGGATTTATTAACCATACCCATGTCGAAGGCTTCATCAGCACTGTAGTTAAATCCGCAGAAGAAGATTTCGCGGGCACGTTTTTGACCTATCATTTTGGCGAGATAAGCACTGCCATAACCTGAGTCGAAGCTCGCAACATCGGGATCGGTTTGTTTAAATATTGCATGTTCTTTCGAGGCTAAGGTTAAGTCGCACACTACGTGTAAACTATGGCCGCCACCCACCGCCCAGCCCGGCACAACGGCGATGACCACTTTAGGCATAAAGCGGATAAGGCGTTGTACTTCTAATATATGTAAGCGGCCCATTCTGGCTTGATCGGCCTTACCTTCTTCGGCGCCTTCATATTTATAGCCATCTTTGCCGCGAATACGTTGATCGCCACCTGAACAGAACGCCCAGCCACCATCTTTTGCCGAAGGACCGTTACCCGTAAGCAGTACGCAACCCACATCAGACCATTGGCGTGCATGGTCGAGTGCGATAAATAATTCATCAACGGTTTTAGGTCGGAAGGCGTTACGGCACTCTGGGCGATTAATGGCAATGCGTACTGTGCCGTGCGCTTTGGCTCTGTGGTAAGTAATATCGTCGAAATGAAATCCACTGACTTCATCCCATAGGGTGGGATCAAAAATGTCTGATACTTGTTGGGTCATGATTCATAGGCCTTTATGCTGTAATGCCTCAAAGGCTAGGCGGAATCATATATAAGGTCAATCACCTAAGTCTAAACCTTAGCGCTATATAGCAAAATCCCGTTTGCCTATGAGTCTGTAATGATTAAAGGTGATCACATAGATAAAGCTGATTATCTTTGCTAAACACTGGATGTTGAGGTGCCATAGTACCGCAATAGTTAGCCTTAAAGTCGGCAATAGACTCGGGTGTCATTGGAATTTGATTGAAGGCTTCGAGTTCTAATGTGGATAAACGTTCTATGATGTCGGTTCTTACCTTAGCCAGTTTATGGTCGATTTTAATAATTTTTGTTCCCGTCATAGAGTCAACTTTATTCTCTATTTCTTTGATCATCACCTCAGTCTTTGCAATAGGAACATCTAATTTATCTGTTTCTGTGTATAAGTAATATAAAGCACCCGCGAGTAGCGCCAATATGATCCAACCTTTCATCTTTTAGTCCAACATAAGTGAATAACCATTAAGAATATGGGTATAATAAGCTAGTTTTCGTCCAATATTAAAGCAGTAAAAGGCTGTAACGATGAACTCAGAATCTAACAACAAGGACTATTCGAAAACCAATCGAATTAAGATTCACCAGCCAGATGCGAGTAAAGCCGATCGCTTTAATCCTCGTAATCGGATTTATGTCCGAGCCATAGACGGTTTGTGGAGTAGCGTACGTCGCCGCATGGGCTGGATCGCCATGTTATTTTTCCTGCTTTTACCTTGGATCCCTTGGGGCGACCGTCAAGCCGTATGGTTTAACTTGGGCGAACAAAAGTTTCACGTCTTCGGTTTAACGATTTGGCCGCAGGATCTCACCTTGCTTGCAGCGTTGTTTATGATCGCTGCCTTCGCTCTGTTTTTTGTGACCACCTATCTTGGCCGTGTTTGGTGTGGATACACTTGCCCCCAAACAGTATGGACCTTTATGTTCATCTGGTTCGAGGAAAAACTTGAAGGCGCACGCAATAAACGCATTAAGTTAGATCAAATGCCATGGAGCTTTGACAAACTCTGGCGTAAAACGGCGAAACATACGGCCTGGCTATTGCTCTCACTGATGACGGCGATGACCTTTGTGTCCTATTTTGTGCCAAGTCGTGAAGTCTATGTCGATGTATTTACGCTTAATGCTTCTGGTGGTATCTACTTCTGGGTCGTGTTCTTTACACTCGCCACATACGGCAATGCGGGTTGGATGCGTGAAATCATGTGTATCCACATGTGCCCTTATGCTCGTTTCCAAGCGGCCATGTTCGATAAGAATACTTTTATCGTGGGTTACGATACTAAACGTGGTGAGACCCGTGGTCCGCGGTCACGCAAAGATGACCCTAAAGAGCTAGGGCTTGGCGACTGTATCGACTGTGACTTGTGTGTGCAGGTATGTCCTACGGGAATCGACATTCGTAATGGTCTGCAATATGAGTGTATTAACTGCGGCGCTTGTATCGATGCCTGCGATCAAACCATGGATCGTATGGGTTATGAGAAAGGGCTTATCAGTTATACCACCGAGAACAAATTAGAAGGAATTAAGCAAAAAGTGCTGCGACCTAAACTTGTCGGTTATGGCGTGGTACTGGTAGCGATGATATTAGTCTTTATATACTCCAGTGCGACCATAGCGCCTGTGCGTATGGACATCATTCGTGACCGCAACCAGCTCTATAGAGAGAACAATCAAGGTTTGATTGAAAACACCTTCACCTTGAAGATTCTTAATAAGACAGAGCAATCCCACGAATACACTATGAGTGTCGAAGGATTAGATAACTATAAATGGTACGGTCCAACTTCGGTCACTATTGCAGGTGGTGAAGTGTTAACTCTCCCTATTAGTGTCGGTATCGATCCGGTAGAGCTGTCTCGTTCAGTTACTAATATCGAGATAAAAGTGAAAACTCATATCAACGGTGAAGAAGTCGAAGTTGAGCAAGAATCTCGCTTCTTTAGTCCATAGATAACAGTATTTATGATGATCTAGCTGAGCGTGACTCATATAGATTGCCAGACTTAATCGAGATAAAGGGGCTTTTTAGCCCCTTTTTTATACGTATCGTTTGATAAGTAAACGTCTAAACCATTAATCGTTATTTTCCTACAAAAAGCCCTTGCACAAAATCTTCTGCTCCCTATAATGCGCATCCACTGACACGGCAGACAGCGAAAGCCAGCTGACGAGTTAGGTTGAATTGAGTCGCTTTTAAGCACTTAATTCAAGCGCAGCAAGAAGTTGTAAAATACTCCTTGACGCGAAACGGGAAATGCGTAAAATGCACGACCCTGAGCTGATGAAGCATCAGCACGACCCGCCGGCAACGGTATGTGGTCAACGCTCTTTAACAAGATAAAACAAGAAATCTGTGTGGACACTCACAGGTGTTGAGTTAATCGAAACTGCTTAGCCTTCGGGTTGGCAGTCAAAAATTTAAATCAATGTAACAA
>NZ_JAHKQX010000023.1:0-68285 GCF_019345515.1 Shewanella sp. NKUCC06_TVS
TGGTATGTGGTATCTGAAACAAAAGGTCAGGATCAGATCAGGGTAATTGAAAATGGTTCAAAAAAATCCCCCGGGGCAAACTGAGGGATTTGTGTAGAAGAGACAGATTTTTTAATGGGGTTTTATATTTTCCCCTTTAAAAATGTGATCGCTTTTTGGGCTCTGCGTGACAAGGGCCATTCCGCGCGGTGGATAAGCCAAATGGTGTCTACAACTTGGCTGCCACATTCCACAACATAGATATCTTCTTGTCGTTCAAAGGCTTTGCGGGCGTATTGCGGTATAACCGTAAATCCTAGCCCTTTTGCGACAGGCTCGAGAATCAGGCTGATTTGGTTGGTAAATCCCTTGCAGGGGATCTCTTGAATGCCGGGATGGGTTGGATATTTACGGCTAAGCAGCCGAGTTGCCATGGCCTCACCATCGGGATGGGAGATAAACCCTAGCCGTTGTAAATCAGCCCATTCATGTTGTTTATGGCTTGCAGGTACCACAAGTTCAAGCGGCTCTTCGGTAAAATGTGTGCTGTGAATACGAGGATCGGAAGGTTTTAAGGTTACCATGCCGATTTCATGTTCATTGGCCAACACTGAGGCCACTATCTCACTGTCAGGTGCAAAACGGTGGCGAATGCTTAACGCCGGAAAGGCTTGTTGTAATTCGATTAATAGCGGAAAGAGCGTTAAACCAATGCTACCTGGAGTGATAAGGCTAATATCACCCGCATTGGCGTCATCATGGATCAGTTTCTGCTGTAAGCGCTTTTGCGCGCATTCAACTTCTTTGACGTAGGTCAGCAGGTTTTCCCCAATGGGAGTGATTTCAAGCTGGCGGGTGCGGCGTAAAAACAGTGTGCCGTAGGTTTCTTCTAAGCGACTGATATGCTGACTCACGGCCGCTTGGGTGATACCTATAGCTTCGGCGGTGCGGGTGAAATTGCCTTTCTCGACCAGAACGCTAAAGGTGTGTAACCATTGTGGATTTATCATAAGTAAAATTTATCAAATCTATAATCTGTATGTGCTTTTAATTATGGCACGATAAGACTAGTCTGTCGTCATTCAGTATTCAAATACCTTTTGATCTTAATAGACACAGGAAACACCATGGCCGATCTATTTTCATCCTTCAAACTTAAAGATATCACCCTCAAAAACCGTATTGCCGTTGCACCCATGTGCCAATACCAAGCCACAGATGGACTCATCAACGACTGGCATCAGGTGCATTACACTAGCCTTGCCCGTGGCGGTGCCGGTCTTGTTGTGGTTGAAGCCACTGCGGTTTCTCCCGAAGGACGTATTACCCCCAAATGCCTTGGGTTATGGAATGACGAGCAAGCCCAAGGCCTAGCTAAGGTGGCCAGCGCGATTAAAAATGCCGGCGCAGTGGCGGGGATTCAAATTGGTCATGCGGGCCGTAAAGCGAGCGCGAATATTCCGTGGGAAGGCGATGACCATATTGCCGATGATGACGCGCGAGGTTGGCAACCGATTGCACCATCAGCCGTCGCCTTTGGGGCAAACTTACCTAAAGTGTCAACTGCTATGACGATTGAAGACATTGAGCGCGTTAAAGCAGACTTTGTGGCGGCGGCAAAACGGGCCTTGGCCGCAGGATTTGAATGGTTAGAACTGCATTTCGCCCACGGTTATTTAGCCCAAAGCTTCTTTTCAACCTATGCTAATCAACGCACCGACCAATACGGTGGCAGTGCCGAAGGGCGGGGGCGCTTTTTGTTAGAAACCATTGCCGCGGTAAGAGACGTTTGGCCATCGCATTTACCCTTAACGGCGCGATTTGGCGTGATTGAATTCGACCATAAAGATGAAGAAACACTGACGGAATCGATAGCCTTGGTGAAGCAATTTAAGCAAGCGGGGCTCGATATGCTGAACGTCAGCATTTGCTTCTCGACCCCAACGGCAAATATTCCATGGAGTCCTGCATTTTTGGCGCCTATTGCAGCGCGGGTTCGTCAAGAAGTGGGGTTCCCCGTTGCGACTTCTTGGGGTATGGATGATCCACATCAAGCCAATGCGGCCATTGAAGATGAAAAAATGGATTTAGTGATGATAGGTAAAGCGTTTTTAGCGAATCCACATTGGCCGTATCAAGCGGCGCAAACCTTGAAAATTGAGCGCCCATCTTGGGTATTACCCGCTTCCTACGCCCATTGGTTAGCCCGCTACTCTACGGTTAAAGCCGATTGATTGTAGAGTGAGTTGATTTAAGCCTAAGCCTTAAAAAGCCGTTATCTAGAGATAGCGGCTTTTGGCTTTAGTGGCAGGTAAGATCCATCATTAAGAGGCTAGCTACAAGAGACTAGCTTCAAGATACTGGCCACGCAGCTCTTCAACCCACACAGTTAAATCCAAGCTTCGTGCATTTCGTATTCATCCAGTCGCCAGGGAATAAAAAAGCCCCAATCCTGTAGGAATGGGGCTTTCTTAACTAAGATGATGAAGCTCAGTGATTATAGAAACGTCGACCTTCACGCATCACTTCAATTAATTCAGGCGCGCTCATTTTTTTATTGAGCCTATGTTCATAGTTTTCATCGTAAATACGATATTTACCGTGGCGGTCAATCACTGTCACTTCTGCTTCTTGATAGATAGCAAAAATACGGCTATCACCTATATAGATCCACGTTTCTTTGTCAGGTTGTAATAGGCTGCGGCCAGCGCTGTAATCTGTCGTGTTATTGGTGCAACCTAGCACGTGGGTCATTAAAGTCGGCGCTATGCCGTAATGGCTGGTGCGGTATTTGACCTTAGAAGCGCCCGTATTCGGCCAGTGGATCACTAATGGCACTTTGACACTCTGTGGTGACAGGTTGCGATTAGCTTCATCACTATTGCTGGTGAACATTTTGCCATTGACCCCAGTGATAATCACTAAGGTGTCGTTGGACACATTGGCCAGCATCGTCTTGAGTTGTTGATCGACAAAATACAGAGATTGGCGATATTGATTAAACAGTACTTTTTGCGCTGGCATAAGGTCGGTATTGGCTTTCACTGTTTCGATACCCAGAAAACCCACGGGAGTATCAAAATTTTCTGGCGCTTTTAAGTTAACGAGCGCCAACCAAGGTTTATGTTGAATGCTGTGCCACTCGTTAAAACTGGCCACTGTGTGCAAATCGGCATCGGCGCTGCCATTGGTTTCTTTGGCTACGACAGGATTAAAGTCATTAAACATCGCCTGTGATGAACGTAAATTGAGATTGGTTTCAGGGAGGAAAAGCCCCAATTCATAGCCTGCTTGTTGAAAACTTCTAGTCAGTAAAGGACTGGTGCTATTAAAAATTCGTGCATCGCCATAACTGCCTTGCAGGCCATAGAGTAGCGAAAACATGCCTGTTCTAAATTGGTTGCCGCCGCTGAAATGCTGGGTAAAAGATTGATTATTTTCAGTGTATTGTTGTAGGAATGGCATGCTTTTGCCATCGACCATATCCGCCCGCAAACTGTCGATGGTAATCATCAACACGTTGATTTTCGTGTCGGCCTGGCAGGTGAGTGGCTGCTCTGGATAGCTGAGTACACTGGTGTTGTGATTGACGTCATCGCCTTGGTATGAACCATCGATACCGTGACTTTCCATAAAGGAGCGAGCAGTCGCGGGATAAGATAAAGGATAAGTATCGTCGAAACGGGTAATTTCTGTGATATCGGCGGCATCGGCCCAAATGTGGATCAAGTGGCTGCTGATAAAACAGATACACACTAAGGTGATAACTTTATTGCCTAAATTGAGTTTTTGGATTTTCTCTATGCGTTTCCACAAAAAGTTCGCCATGGTCAGTTCAATGGCGATGATGGCCAGCGGTGTGACGATATAAGAAGTACCACGGAGCAGGGCATTGAGATCCGCCCAAGCTAAATCGAAGGCGAAGGGGCTCAAGTGCATGCCGTAATCGGCGTAAACAATGGTATCGTACAATAAGATACAAAGACTTAGGGTCGCAATCACCGCCGCGACGCCTCTTAATATCTTCGAATAAGGCAATATCAAGGTCAGTGGGAACAGGCAGATCAAATAGGCGATAAAGGCGAGAAAGCTAAACTGACCAATAGTGCTGACGCTTAGATAAACCCAGCCATACCAAGTTTCTGGATAACCCACGCTGCCAAGATATCGGCTGCCGACTATCATGGCTAATAGGCCATTGAAGAAGGCGAACCAATGTCCCCAGTTGATGAGCCGGGAAACCCGATCGCGGCTCATTTGCTTTTTTCGCTCGACCATAGTGATCCGCTTATTCCTAAAAGACCTTGTATCTTATATTCTTTTGACGATTATTACCCAGTTAACTTACTGGGATTTAACCGATTGTGCGAGTGCTTTTGCAAATTGTTCGGCCACGGCTTGGCGCGATTCGCTTGGCACTTTACGTTCTAGCAGGTTTGTCACGCAGTTACCCAATGCCATCAGGCTCAGGTCAGTCGGTGCTTTATGCTTTTCTAACACAGCCAATATTTCGGCGATTAATGATTCAACTTGGGTGTTTGAGTATTTCGATTGGATTGCCATAATCAAAAAATGTTTCACTTTGGAATGGATTAGCGGCATATAATAGCGGATTTATCCCAGTATCACTATCAGGGCTTATGAGTATTAACATCGAACACGCAATTATTCACGAGATTTCTCAGGACAGTCAGGGGCAATTACGCTGCCGTTTGCGTCCTCAACCTCTGCTGAACGGTCAGGCGGTCGAGGTGATGCTCGACGAGTTGCATCAAACTTATACGGGAAAGGCCGGTAAAGGTTTTGGCTATTTTGGTATCCATGGCGACGACGGTGAGGCCAATCCTGCTTTTGCTAACGCACTAACCCAATACCGTGGCGGCGACTTAGGATTTGTGGAGTTTTCGGGCCAAGCCAGTAAATTGCTGCAAGAAGAGTTGTCGAAGTACGATTTCAGCCAAGGCGGTTTTTTGCTGATGTCTTGCTACACCAGCATCACCAGTGATTATCTGTTTGTCGCCTTATTAAGTGCTAAGTCGTCGATGACTGTGTTAGACGATATGGAACTGTCGCAAAATAATCATTTGGATTTAAACAATATCCAACTGGCGGCGCGTATCGATTTAACCGAGTGGCAAGCTGATAAAGACTCGCGTAAATACATTTCCTTTATCCGCGGCCGTGCGGGACGCAAAGTTGCCGACTTTTTCCTCGACTTTATGGGCTGCGTCGAAGGCGTTAACACTAAGGCGCAAAACAAAACCTTAATGAATGCGGTTGAAGATTTTGTTGCCAGCAGTGAGCTGACGAAAGACGAGCGTCAGCAGTGCCGTAATAAAGTGTTTGAATATTGCAGTGAGCGCTTCGATGAAGGCGCTGACATCGAGATCAAAGACTTGGCCGATGAGTTAGCCGACCAAGGTATGGACTCTTTCTACGATTTTGCCCGTGGCGGCAGTTATGATCTCGATGAAGAGTTTCCGGCCGACAAATCAACCCTGCGCCAATTGAAGAAGTTTTCAGGTACTGGCGGCGGCGTGACGTTAAGTTTTGATGGCGGCCACTTAGGTCAACGGGTGATTTACGATCCCATCTCGGACACGATTTTAATCAAAGGTGTACCTGCAAACTTAAAAGATCAGCTTGACCGTCGTCTTAAAGGCGAATAGCACTTAATTAATACACCGTTTTTTAAGCGAACGAATAACCCAAGGCCGAGCGTGTTGACTCTCGGCCTTTTTGCTAACCTAATCACCAAATCACTAAGTGTCGCGCTGACTCAGTTTCTAAGTGAGAACTTCTTAGTCAGTGACTCGTTGCCTATGTTAATTATTGGAGCTAAATGGCACAGGACGTGGCGTATCTTTATTCGATGGTGGCAAAATCGGCAGCGTGATTTGTGGCTGTTCGCCTGTTAAGGCTTCAAGGAAGGCGACCATTTCTTTCACTTCTTGGTTAGAGAGTTTTTGCCCTAATTGAATGTCTGCCATGGTATTCACCGCTTCTTCTAAGGTCCATACGCTGCCATCATGGAAGTAGGGATAGGTGAGCTCAATATTGCGTAGTGTCGGCACTTTAAACACAAATTTATCAGCTTCTTTACCTGTGACGCCCTTACGACCTTCTGCAGGATTATTGGTGTGGAACGGTTTGATGAGGCCCATTTTCATATACATGGTTCCACCGACAGCGGGGCCATTATGGCAACTTACGCAACCTTTATCCTTGAAGAGTTGGTAACCTGCTTTAGCATTCGCGCTGATGGCATCTTGTTTGCCCAGAAGAAATTGATCGAAGGGGCTATTAGGGGTGACTAAGGTTTTTTCAAAGGTGGCAATTGCATCGGTTAAACGGTCAATTGTGACTTTGTCATCGCCATAGACCTTGGCGAAGTGCGCTCTGTAGGCTGGCATAGAGGCGATAGTTTCAGTTGCGAGTTCATGGGTAAAGCCCATCTCTTTCGGGTTGGCGATAGGGCCCGCGGCTTGTTCTTTCAAATCACTGGCACGACCATCCCAAAATTGAGCCAGCATAAAGTCGGCATTTAGCACTGTGGGCGAGTTAATTGGACCTTCCTGCCAATGGTGACCAATGGATGTGGGTAGAGCATCGACACCACCAGTGGATAAATTATGGCAAGAGTTACAAGAGATAAAGCCAGATTTAGACAGTCTGGGTTCGAAGAACAGCATTTTACCTAATTCAACTTTTTCAGGTTCAGTGATTTTGGCTGCTGTGATCACTTCGATGGGTTCTGCACTGATAGCATGGGCACTGGCTAACATACCTGCGATGAAAATGGCGATAGATGTAAGTTTGGTCATCTTATTTCTCCCTATATAACCTTGGTATTTGTATGGTTTAATTGGGATGCTAGCGGTTAATAAGGCTGAGTGATAATGCTTTGTTTCGATTGGGTCTATCGCTGTTGCGGATTAAGCTTTTGCGATCTAATTCTCTGTTTTTATTCTATTATTCTGCTAGGTTGAACTGTGTTCCTGTTAAGGCTTTATCTGTTAATCGACAAGGTCGATGCATTGTTGCTTTCTGTCTAACGACATTTGATGGTTGCAATGAGTTACATTACTGGATTTTCGACTACCTGATATACACATCTGATACAAACATCTGAGACAAAATATTGAACCGAGTGGATTCATTTGTCGCGACAACAGACGGAATTGATTAGAATCTCTGTTCATGTTGAGTTGACTCGTGTTGAGTGCCTCAAGTTAGCACGCTCGGCCATCGCCAAGCGGTGCTATAAAATTACATAGGTGGACTGTTTTTCTGCCGAGGAGCGTTAATGCAATTGTTTGTCAAAGATTTAACTGTGATCGATTTTTCCTATTTGTGCCCAAAGCGCGGCATGGTGGGGGAGAGTTGGATTGTCGATGTTCTGCTTGAGGGCGGATTAGACGAGCAAAACATGGTGCTCGATTTTGCTAAAGTCAAACGTACGATCAAGCAGACCATAGATGCGGTGGCCGATCATCGTTTATTAGTGCCTACGGCCTGCAGCAGTGTGCGATGGCAACAGCAGGGCGATAGAGTGTGGATGGATTTTGATAGTCAGTTAGGTGAAATTCATTTGGCCTGTCCTTCCCAAGCCTTTGCCTTAGTGCCGACCGAAGAGATTGATATTCCCAGCGTGAATGCCTTTTTACAGAAAGCGTTACGTGAAGCTTTACCTAAGAATGTCGAAGGGATCACGCTCACCTTGAGACATGAAATCCTCGATACGCCTTACTACCATTACAGCCATGGTTTACGTAAACATGATGGTAATTGTCAGCGTATCGCCCATGGACATCGTAGTCCTATTCATGTTTATGAAAATGGCAGTCCAGCACCTAAGTGGGATGAGTATTGGGCCAAACGTTGGCATGATATTTATTTAGGCAGTGAAGAGGACTTGGTTTCAGTTAAGACTCTTAATCTTTCGCTGCAAACGCGGATAACCGATGACAGCCACTATGGTTTTCATTACCAAGCCCCCCAAGGGGATTTCCAATTGGCAATGCCAAAGGAATGCTGTGATTTAATTCCCCACGACACGACGGTTGAGTTGTTAGCTGATTATATTGCCACGACATTAGTCGCTAAAGTGCCAGGAAGTCAGTTTAAAGTGGTGGCGTTTGAAGGTGTTGGCAAGGGCGCGATCGTCGTGAAGGGATAGGCACTACGAGCTGATATAAGTGAATGGACTTAAACTATTCACCTTTTAATCACGGATTTAATAGGCCTCGGTAGATTATCGGGGCTTTTTTGTTTGTTTTTAGCATAGGCTGAACTGAGATTATGACAGGGATGTGGGTTTGCAGAATCGATTTTTATGGTGCGTTAGGTTAACGTGGCATTGATTGAATTCGGCTGCGTTTTGTGTCGCGATGAATGTATTTAGTGGGTCTTGATCCCTATTGCCCATCGATAAGGATTTTTTGAAGATGTTAGAAACTAGGATATTGGAAACTAAGATGCTGGAAAATAATAAGATGTTGAGAAATAAAGTATCGCAATTTTTATCTCACGATGGAGCCCCCCTAAGTTCAAATCCAATGCGCTGCTTATCGGCATTATTCACTTTGGGCCTAGTGCTCATTGCGCCTCAGGTACAAGCTGAGGTGAGTTTACAGGGTAAGTTAGAGCAAGGCGCATTAATGCGGGGTCAAGCGCCTGCGGGCACTCAGATTAGCTTAAATGGTGAAGCCATCAAGGTCACGCCTGATGGTCATTTTGCCTTTGGTTTTGATCGCGACGGTGAATTGAGCCAGCAGCTAACCTTGGTTTATCCCGATGGCTTGACTGAGGTTAAGCCTTTAACCTTAACCAAGCGAGAGTACGATATTCAAAGTGTAAAGGGCATTAGCTCGAAGATTATGAAGCCCGATCCTGTCGCGCAGGAAAGAGCGGCGAAAGACACGGCGCAGGTAAAAGCGGCGCGGGCAACATTTAGCGAGCAAACTGCATTTTTACAGGCGTTTATTTGGCCGCTGACGGGGCGTATTTCAGGCGTTTACGGTAGCCAGCGTATTTATAACGATGTACCCGGTAATCCACACTTTGGGGTGGATGTGGCGGCGAAAACCGGCACTGTAGTGGTCGCCCCCGCCGATGGTGTTATTAGTCTTTCTGTACCTGACATGTTTTATTCGGGCGGGACTATGGTGATCGACCATGGTTATGGCGTGAGTTCGAGTTTTTTGCACTTGAGTAAGCTGTACGTCAACGCGGGTGAAGCGGTTAAGCAAGGCCAAGCTGTTGCAGAGGTGGGCGCAACAGGCCGTGCAAATGGTCCACACTTAGATTGGCGAGTGAACTGGTATCAAATGCGCCTCGACCCTACGACCATAGTGCCGCCAATGGCAACAGTGCTAGCGAATGAGAAGGCCAATAAAGCGGCCAAAAAGGGCTAGGTTCGATATTCAACTCTGGCTCACTTAAATGGCGCAATGATGCGCCATTTAATGGTGATCCTTATCGTGAACACTTAGTGAGTTGGCTTCTTTTTAGGCTAGCTTCAAATGTCTGCTTGCCAATAATCATTTTTAACCGAGTCGTCTAAAAAGATTACTTCAACAGTGGATGATCAGCAGGCAACTGGCGGGTGATCCATAAAATCAGTTTGTGTTTCATGTTTGGCCCATCTTCTTTATCTTTGGCCAGTGGCTGGATTAAGTTGTCGGTGACCAATAAACGATAAATGCATTCCACTTTGTCTTTGGGTGAGATGCCTTTGTCAAAGTCTGCATATCCGCGTTTTTTGGCATAGCCCACGCCGATTTCCATGGCGAACTTCAATATTTGTGCTTCGTTCTTGTGTGGCTTCATTGGCGATCCTCTGTTTGCACATAGCATCCATTTACTGGACACGATAATTTGTGCCTGATGGCATCTGCGAGTTATATGTCCTAAGTTACGCTAAATATGCTGTTTTTTAGATTTAATTTTGGCGATTTTTGACAAAACCACCAAAAAACTGACCTAAAAATAACGAGAATATTGAATCTGATTAAATTGTCATCAACTCAGATGTTAACTCAGTTACTGTCGTAGGTTTTAGCTAAGGCAAGTGCCGATGAAAATCTAAGCTCAGTTTTATCTGCCTGAGTTTAAGTCTGACTTAACATTCAGATACTTGTTCGCTCGCGATGACCGCTTTTATGCCATGGGGATGCACTTTAATGCACACATTTCCGAGTTTAAAGGCGATAGTTGGATTGGCTAAACGTTCTTTATCGCCTTTGGGCGAGCTCATCTTGACCTTAATCTCAGCTTGGGATGGCAAGTCTGGTAATCTTGACTGCTCTGATTCAGCTGTCTGCTCTGATTCAGCTGTCTGCTCAGATTGCGGCAATGGACTCAGTCCTAGGTTGAGTAAAGGGCGGAGTGTTGGACATAAGACCAGTAAGTCTTGGCTCAAGGTATCGCAATCTTTAGCTTTAGAATCAATAACTAATTCTATGTGCTCCCAGCCTTCCAGTGGATAAACTTTATCACTAGGATAGGGAAGTTCGACGCAGGCAATGCTAAATTGACCGAGTGTGAGTGGCGTGTCTAGCTCGATGATCAGAATCGTACGGCCATTGATAATGTTGTCTGAAATGATTTTTCCTACGCGGCTAAAGGCGTCTTTCAGGGCATTGGCGCTGGCGATGGAATTGACGCGCAGCGCGACATGGTCGCAAACCAGTGCTTTATCTGCTAAGTCTAAGGTTTCAAGCAAGGCTAAAATCTGTGCTTCGAAGGCGGGCCAGCCTTGGATTAATTGCTCATAGCTGAGGTTTGCACTGTGCGGCGCAACAGGCTCGTTGAATTTAGGCATAAATACTCCAAGGCATTTCTATTGGCGTTAGTTTTATCCCTTAAGTAAATGACCGAGACTATTACAACTAACATCATGCTTTAAAAGGTTAAATAAAAACGCCCATTAAGCTGGGCGTGTTTGATATCGTTCAATTATCTATTTGGCATTTTGCCATTAGGAAGCGGGCTAAGATTAAGGCCAAATCTCAATTGGTGTTCCTTCATCGACCACTTTCCACACTTCATCCATTTCGGCGTTGGTAATCGCGATACAGCCGTCAGTCCAGTTGTATTGCTGGGCTTGTTCTGGCGGCAGTGACGACTTAGGGTTTTGGCCGTGGATCATGATCATGCCTCCGGGTCTAATGCCTAAGGCTTTGGCTCTGAGTTTATCCTCTTCATTAGGATAGGAAATATGGATCGATTTATAATAAGCACTATCAGGCTTTTTATAATCTAGGGTATAACGCCCCTGTGGTGTGCGTTGATCGCCTTCCTTTAATTTGTGTCCAGCGGGTAGGTCACCCATGGCGATGCGATATTGTTTGAGCACTTTGCCATCGCGTAATAAAGCCATACTGGATTCGGATTTAGTGATCACCACCAGATCCACTTTACCCATGCCAGAGGCATGTAATTCGGGTGAAACGAGAGCCGCGATAGTCACAGTGAGAGATGTCAATGTGGAAAGTAGGGTGGCGCGCATGAAGTCCTCGAAAATAAACACAGGTTGTTGGCTTTTTTCGGCATCATACCGCAATTTTATCCTACTGTGAGTAGATAATTTTGAGCTAGGTGCAATTGCATGGCAGACTCGTGGCATATTTATACTGTAATCCCTGTGTTAGTCAGTTTGTTGCAAGGAAGTAAAAGCTTTTATGTCTGAGAATATCGAATCCGAAAGTCCGTTAAAACGTCAATTACGTACCATTATTTTTGGCACTGATACTCCCGCTGGCCGCTATTTTGATATCGCCCTCATGGTGTGTATTGTGTTGAGTGTCGGCTTAGTGTTCCTCGACACAGTAGAGATATTCCATCGCGAATACGGCCAGCTTATTTCTGTGTTGGAATGGGTATTTACCATTATTTTTACGATTGAATATGGCCTACGTTTGTACTGCGCGAATCATCCTGTGTTATATGCTCGCAGCTTTTATGGTTTAGTGGATTTGTTATCGGTATTGCCAAGTTATCTGGCGTTGCTGATCCCTGGCGCTAACTTCACCTTAGTCATCCGGATACTTAGGCTGTTTAGGATTTTCCGCGTACTCAAATTACTGCGTTATTTGAGTGAAGGAAATGTTCTACTTAGGGCGATGATGCAGTCGAGTCGTAAGGTTTTTTTGTTTTTCTTCTCGGTCAGTTTGATCGTTATGGTACTGAGTTCAGTAATGTATGTGGTTGAAGGGCCTGATAATGGTTTCAGTTCAATCCCTAAATCTGTGTACTGGACAATTGTGACTATTACTACAGTCGGTTACGGCGACATTACCCCGAAAACCGGATTAGGTCAGGCGATTGCGGCTTTTACTATGCTAATTGGTTACTCGATTATCGCAATCCCAACGGGGATTTTAACCGCCGAGATATCCCAAGAAGTAGGGCGTCATCGAGATTTACGCTCGTGTAATCAATGCCATAAGACAGGTCATGATATTGATGCCATGTATTGTAGTCGTTGTGGATGTGAGCTAGATAGCCTAGATGTGCCCGTTGATAAAGGCGTTTCATGATGACTTCGGCGAACACTTTTTATTTTTTGTAGGTAAAAGACACGTATGACGCAAGCCAAGTTTGTTGAAGGCCCCATATTACGCCATATCTTAGTGATGAGTTCGACCGCAGCGGTAGGGATTTCTGCCTTATTTGTCGTGGATTTACTGGATATCTTTTTCCTGAGCCTATTGGGAGAGCATGAACTCGCGGCGGCTGTGGGATATGCGGGGAGTATTTCGTTTTTTACCACATCGATTGGAATTGGTTTATCGATTGCATTAGGGGCTTTAGTGTCTCGCTCGATTGGCGCAAAAGAGGTGGTGTTGGCAAAGCGCTTATTACTCAATAGCGCGGTTGTGACGACACTGATCAGTGTGCTGGTGGCGGCAGTGGTCACCATCTTTATTCCTGAGCTAGTTGCCTTAGTCGGCGCGAGTGGTCATACGGCAGAGCTTGCTGCGAGCTATTTGTATATTCTCGTGCCTTCCTTGCCTTTTATCTGTCTTGCGATGGCGCTCGGCGGGGCTTTGCGCGCCGTGGGTGATGCAAAGTTATCTATGATGTCGACCTTAGCGGGAGGCGGCGTTAATGCAGTACTCGATCCGATTTTTATCTTCATGTTCGCCATGGGGATTGAAGGTGCTGCATTGGCATCCGTCTTAGCACGGGTGGCGGTATTTGTGATTGCCGCTCGCGGTGTGGTGGTTAAGCATAAGTTGTTAGGCCATTTTGATAAGGCACATTTTGTCGCCGATCTTAAGCCTATCTTTGCCATTGCAGGCCCTGCGATGTTAACCAATGTGGCAACTCCCATCGGAAATGCCTTTGTGACCCGAGCGATCGCCGATTTCGGTGACGCTTATGTGGCAGGCTGGGCAGTATTGGGGCGTTTAATCCCTGTGGCTTTTGGGATGATCTTTGCACTGTCCGGCGCGATTGGACCTATTGTTGGGCAAAACTTTGGCGCAGGTCAGTTTGACCGAGTACGTGAGAGTTTAACGCGAGCGATTCAGTTTTGTACTGTGTATGTGCTGGTAATGTCTTTGCTGCTGTTTATGCTTAAGTCACATTTGGTCAGTGTGTTTGATATGAAGGGCGACAGCGCTGATCTTATTCACTTTTTCTGCAGTTATATCGCAGTATTCTTTATCTTTTCGGGGATTTTATTCGTGGCGAATGCGTCCTTTAATAACCTTGGCAAGGCCAAATATTCCACGCTATTTAACGTAGGTAAAGCCACTGTAGGCACTGTGCCCTTTGTGTATTTTGGTGCACTTTGGGGTGGTGTTTACGGTGTATTGATTGGGCAAATTTTAGGGTCTATTTTGTTTGGTATATTAGGTGTGTGGGTTGCCTATCGTTTAGTGGATAAAGTGGCGGCGCAGGCACAGTTTTCCGCCGCGGCTAATCTTGATGCTGCGAATGCTATCCCCCGTAATGTCGTACTGAGTGAGGAAGAGGAAATCGCTAATTGTGTTGCACAGAACTTACCGAGTGCGACCAATCCGCTGTCATCCTCGTGCGTGCAGATGGCGCAATTAACGGAGGAGCAAGAGAATGAGCCCGTATTACCCTATTTAGACGAGGGTAAAAAGCCTAATTGACGTTATGTGGCTTAGCTGCGCCGTGTAGAAGCTGTGGGCAAGAACGCAGATAAAGATGAGCTCTTAATAATGAGGAGAAGTCAGAAAGCTGCTAATGATAGGAATGCTGAAAAACAAAATGCCACAAGATTGCTTGTGGCATTTTGTTTGAAACGGCGTTTGCACTTCATTTAGTTAAGTTAACAATGCCAAAATACGCTGTTAAAAGACTATTCTGCTGAGCTTCTTATTCTTCAATACTTGGCGTGTCTTGTTGGCCTTCGACTTGTTCAGTCGCGGCTTCTGATGCTGCCATTTTTGCGCGATCAGCCTTAGAGATGTAACCTGATTTTGCAGGTGAGCCGATAGTCACTGGGTCGACTTTATTCAGTCTGGCCTTAGCGCGTTTAGCTATTTTCTTGATGATCTTTTGTTTCTTGTTCATGACGTCTCTAATTTCGTTTCGCACCCGCTACGCGCAGGAATATGAGGCCAAGGGCTCAATTGAGGCGGGATTCTAACTCAATCTGAGCGAACTGACCATGTTTTGCTGAATTTTGTCGAAAACAACGGCTACTCTTTGGGAACTAGTTTTGCTATATGGCGTTAGCATAACAATTTGACTCAAACGGTACTGTTAGTATTTCACACGACAAATGCTGCAAATTCTGTGGTGTAGGCTGTCAGTGTGGATCAAAAGCCATTATATTGCCTAGCATTATGAGTTTGAATAATTGACTCTACTGTTATTTTATTGCTCATATCCTGAGTTGAGGAAGATGTGTGTTATTAACTAAAATCACTTTTTTTGAGCGCTTTGAGCACGATATATTAAGTGGCACTAAAACCATTACATTGCGTGATGAAACGGAATCCCATGTGATTGCAGGTCAAACACTTCCCGTTTCAACCTTCGAAACCGACCGCTGGTTTTGTGATATCTATATTATTGATGTCGTGCCAGTGACCTTAACTGAGCTCTCAGACATTCATGCTAAGCAAGAGAATATGACGTTGCCGCAGCTACGTGATGTGATTGCAGAAATTTATCCCGGTCTTGAGCAATTGTTTATGATCCAGTTTAGGGTTTTACCGCAGTAAAAGTATAGAGCGTAATTCGTAAAAGAAAAAAGGCCGCACAGCAGCCTTTTTATTACAAATTCAATGGCATATTAAGTTGTCGAAGATTGCTGAACTGTTCAAGAACATCAGCTATCCAAGACAACTAAACCGTCCAAGGTAACAGTTTTTTGGCAAAGTGATCGGCTTGGCCTAAGCGAATCGCTGCGCGGTGACGCATCCGATAAAATGCTTGATAGCACAGGGGGACTAAGTACAAACTAGTCACTGTCGAGAACGATAAGCCACCGATAATGGCGATTGCCATGGGGTAATATGGCGGGCCGCCGCCACCGATTTGGGTATCACCCATCGCCAGTGGGACTAATCCCAGTACTGTTGTACCTACTGTCATTAACACTGGCCGCAAACGGGTGATACACACCTCCCGAATGGTGTCAGACAATTTGTCGAGATCCGGTGTCATCTGATTGATTTGATCTACCAGAACGATACCGTTGTTTACCACAATCCCCATTAAAATCAAGATACCTATCATTGCCATCACAGAAATAGGGGTGCCTGTGATAAACAGCGCCCAGAATACACCTGTGATGGAAAATAGGATCGAGGTAATAATCGCCGTCGGTAACAGTAGAGATTCAAACAACGCCGCCATAACAATATAAATCATCGCGACAGCCAAGAGCATATTAGTCACCATCACGTTCTGATCTTCATCTTGGCGCTCGAAGCCACCACGGAGTGAATAGTCGTAACCATCGGGGAAACGGATATTTTCCATCACTTGCTTAATCTTAGTTTGCGCCTCTTCTGTGGTGAGGTTTTCTAAGTTAGCCCCAATCGACAGCGAAGTTTGGCGATTGAAGTGTTTGATAGTATCGAAGCGGGGTTGGATCTCAATCTTCGCCAGATTATCTAAGGTGTACACTCTTTGGTCGAGGCGTACTATGGGTAACTGCTTGAGTTTCTCAAGTGACTTTTGCCATTCTTTCTCGTAGGCCATTTCGATGCGCAGCTCGCCATTAGGATCGTGGCGGAAGGATCGCAGCGGTGAACCGCGCAGTGCCATGGAGATACTTGAGGCAATTTCATTGAGTTTTAAATCTAACCGCGCCGCCATTTGTCTATCAATGCGGATAATCACTTCTTGCTGAGCGCCGTTAAGCTCGGAGCGAACATCTTGTAATCCTTTGATATTTTGCAACAAAGGAATAACTTGCTCGCTCAAGTTAATCAGCTCAGAGGTTGAACGTCCTGTCAGTGTGACTCGCACGCCAGAGTTGTCATTGCCCCAGCCAAATTGTGGTTTGGCGATGGAATACTTAGGAAAGCCACTGCGGATTTTCTTTTTTAACTCATCCACTGACATAGGCAAATCTTTCTTTAGGAGGATCACTGATGAGCCATCGTCAGAGGCATAATAGCTGTAGACAGAATCAATATGGAATTCCTCTTTATTGTTATAAAGATATTCTTCCATTTGGTTGATCATCGCCTCAGTGACATTGAGATTATGTCGACCTTCTACTTGGTAGTTAATGTAGATTCGTTCATTGCTCTCGCTGTCTTCTTGATCCTGTTTAACCATAGATAGCGGCAGGGCGGTGGATGCGAGGATCGCTACAGCAATCACACCTGAGCGCCAAGGTCTGAGCAATACCCAATCTAGGGTATTATTGTAGAAACGTTGTAATTTACCCGCATCCTTTTCGGGGGCGATGTCGAAGTGGAACTTAGTCAACATCAAAGGGATTAAGGTTTTTGCGACCAATAGCGACGCTGCGAGTGAGATACAAATCGCAATAGCAACATGCTCTAGAAAAATGGTGATCTCGACTTTTACGCCAAAAATATTAGGTAAAAATACAATGGCGGTTGTCATTGTGCCTGCCAATACCGCCAGAGACACTTTATCGACCCCCGTCATGACTGACTCTTCATTGTCTTTAGGGTGTTTACCTTGTTTTTCCTGCAGTACGCTCTCAGTGACAACCACAGCATTATCAATCAACATACCGACGGCGAGCAGGAGCCCCATCATAGACAGAATATTCAAGCTGTAACCGAGTAGATACATAGCGGCGAGCGTCATACCAATTGAAATAGGTACGGATGACACAACCACTAAAGTCATTTTCAAATTACGCAGGAATAAGTACAGCACGACAAAGGACAGCAGTGCACCGATTAACCCTGAAAGCAGCAAATCCATTAGTGAAGATTTTACTCCAGAGGCTTGATCTTCCATGATAAATAGGCGAATACCTTGGAACTGTTGGTCCTGTTTCGCAAGCTCAATCACCTTCATTACACGGTCTGACACTTCGACTAAGTTAGCGCCAGATTCCTTAAAAACATCCAAACCCACGGCATAGTGCTTATCTAAATGTCGACCTTCGATACGTTCAGGTAGGGCAAATTGCACATCGGCGATATCGCCTAAGGTCAATCCGGGGAGCAGTACTAGTGCTTTGATATCTTCAAGGTTTCTAAACTCACCCTTAGGTGAAACTTGATAAACGATATTACTGGCCCTGAGTGTACCTGCGCTCAGCACAAAGTTCTCTCTGCCGAGACGTTGTTGCAAATCAGTGGCTGAAAATCCACTGGCGGCAAGGCGGTCGGCATTGATGCGTACCTCAATTTGCTTTTGCTCAACGCCGTACAGGCTGACCTTAGAGACACCTTCAACACGTTCAAGTGGACGCTTGAGCTGTTTATCGAGTAGATCGAATGCACCTGAAAGCTCACGATCACTTGAGATGCGTATGGTGAGCACAGGCATGTCGGCGGTGGAGAATTGGCGGATAAAGACCCGCTCCACATCCTTGGGCAGTAAATGTCGTACAGCATCGATTTTTTCCCGCGCTTCTAAGCTCTTAGTGGCAACGTTTTCCCCCCACTTCATGTTGATTTCGATTTCGGCGCCTTCTTGGGAGGATTCTGATTCAAGCTCATCAATCCCACCCATAGTCGCGAGGGATTCCTCCAGCACTTTGGTAATATCGCGTTCCACTTCAGCAGGGGTCGAGCCTTTGTAAGGCACTTCCACCACTATCTGTGGGATATCGATACCGGGGAACATTTCCAGCGGTAATAGGCGACTCGAGGCGAGACCAAACAGCAAGATAGCAAAGAAGAACATGCTGGTGGTTACGGGGCGCTTAATGGCTAAACGGGTGAGGTTCATGGGCGAGCCTCCTCTACGTTTACATGTGAGCTAGTTACGGCGTATTCTTTACGGTCGAACAGGGCATAGAGCACTGGGAGCACAATTA
The DNA here is from genome assembly GCF_019345515.1 of Shewanella sp. NKUCC06_TVS. Lineage (NCBI taxonomy): Bacteria > Pseudomonadati > Pseudomonadota > Gammaproteobacteria > Alteromonadales > Shewanellaceae > Shewanella > Shewanella sp. NKUCC06_TVS. The sequence goes on from NZ_JAHKQX010000023.1 coordinate 18,449, forward strand.
AGGTCAGTAGTGTTGATAAACTCAGACCAAAGATCACCGTAATCGCCATCGGTGCGCGCACCTCTGAGCCATCACCTAGACCTAGTGCCATCGGCAATAAGCCTAAGGTCGTGGTGAGGGTTGTCATCATAATCGGGCGTAGGCGCGATTTAGCTGCATCGCGAATGGCATCAAGTTTTTGAGCACCTTCGCTACGCAGTTGATTGATCCGATCCACAAGCACAATCGCGTTGTTCACGACGATCCCCGCCAACATGATAAGGCCAATAAATACCACCACACTCAAATGAGTTTGGGTGATATAAAGCCCAAGTACACTGCCACCTAATGCCATAGGTACGGCAAAAAGGATAAGCAAGGGGTGCAGTAGTGATTCAAACTGACTCGCCATGACTAAATACACCAAGAAAATCGCTAAGATCAGGGCAATTTTGAGTGATTGGAATGAGTGCTCCATTTCCTCATTTTGACCACCAAAACGGGCCTGAACCGATGCGGGTAACACTTGTTGCGATAGTATCTGCTGCGCCTGTGCAACCGCATCGCTTAAATCACCATAGGCGAGGTTAGCTGATACGAGAGCTACACGTTGTTGGCTGATGCGGTTAATCGCAGATGGGCCTAATTGCAATGAAACTTCTGCAACTGCGCTTAATGCAATAGGCTGACTGCTATTCGGATTGATGATTAAGGCATCGATATCGCTGATTTGATCCCGCTCCGCGAGTTCACTGCGCACCAGAATATCAATCTTACGGTCACGCACTGTGTATTGACTGGCAACAGTACCACCAACACGTTGGGCAATACGGTTTGCAACCGTTGGCGCATCCATTCCTAGAGCCGCTAACCTTGCATGATCGAAACGGATACTTAGCTCAGGTTGACCATCACGTAGACTGGTGTTCACGTCGGCAAAACGCTCCGAGGCGGATAATGCTTTGACGAGACTATCTGCGCTGCGTTTGAGCAAGTTTAAATCGTAACCTGTGAGTTCAATCTCCAGTGGCGTTTTAAAGCTGAATAACTCAGGTTGCTCAATTTTCGCTTCAAGTTCAGGAATGCGGCGCGCAGTATCACGTAATACTTGAGTGACTGCGTTATAGGCACTGTGGTCGTTAAGCACCACTTGCAAGCGGCCCCAGTTTTCACCCCCGCGGGCAGTATCCGAAGTCATCAAACCGCCACTACCGGCTTGGCTATAAGCATGTTTAACTTCGGCTCTGTCTTTAATGGACAGTGCAAGTTGCTGTAATATCTTGTCTGTTTCGCTCACTGCCGTACCCGGCGGTAGCAAGATCTCCACATAAAACTCACCCTGATTCATTGGCGGAATAAGCTCCATACCAAGTCGCGGTAACAAGCTAATACAAGCGCCTGTTATTGCAATCGTGAGTAACAGTGTTGCTTTTTGTTGGCGCAGCGCCGAGGCCAGAAGCTTGTAATAAACCTTCTCAATACTGTGGTAGACAAAGTTAAATGCTGAGCTTAACGGGCGCATCACTAGACCAATAAGCCATGAAAAAAAGCGGCCTAAAATCAACACTAAGGTCAGTAGTGCACTGGGTAAGTAACTAACAATTAATAGAATAGGAAAGGAAAACACAGTCGCGCTATAGTGTTTAAGCTTGCCCATTTTAGTGGTGGGTTTATCCTTAGGTGTCGTTTTTATCAGCGCGGGTAAGGTTTTAAAGCCTTCACGTGATGCCAGCATTGGAATGGACGTTAACGCGACTAATAGCGATGCTAACAGCGCAAAAGTGACCGTTAGCGCTTGATCTGAGAAGAGGGCGCCGGCAATCCCATCCACAAATACTAGTGGCACAAACACCGCAAGAGTGGTGAGTGTTGAGGCAAAAATCGCGCCTGCCACTTCTTTAGTCCCTGTCACTGCAGCTTCTAATTTACTCATGCCTTCGCTACGGCAGCGGTCTATGTTCTCTAATACCACAATGGCGTTATCGACCAAGAGGCCGATGGCAAGGGCGATACCACCTAATGACATGATATTTAAGCTGATATCGGCAAAATACATCATGTTAAAGGTGGCGATGACTGAGAAGGGAATCGAGATAGAAATAATCAGTGTCGGGATGATATTACGCAAGAACAGGTAAATCACTAGCATAGATAACAAGCTGCCCATCAGCGCAGAAGAGGTGACTTCGCTGACCGCACTTTCGATAAACTCAGACTGATCGTAAATAACTTCGAGCTTATTTTGCTTAGGGTCTTGATTGATTTTGACGAGTTCATCGCGCAGTTTTTTGGCGACAGCGACAGTATTTGCATCACCTTCTTTATAAATGGCCAGTTCAATCGATTCTTGACTGCCGATGCGGGTGATATCACTACGCTCTTTGTAGGCATCTGTGATGGTAGCAACTTCGAATAAACGGACTAAAGCTTGCTCGTCGCGATAGACGATCACTTGGCCGAGTTCATCTAATGAGTTGAATTGGTTTAGCGTTCGTACTAAGTATTCGCGATCACCTTGGATCACTTTACCCGCAGAGAGGTTGATGTTTTCCTCATTAATACGACGTTTAATATCATCGGCATTGAGATTGAGCTGCGACAGTTTTTCTTGATTGAGCTGAATATGCACTTCTTGCTCTAGGCCACCAGATAAACGCACGGCGGCGACCCCAGATAGCGCCTCTAAACGACGCTTAAGCTCTTCCTCTGCATAGGTGCGCATTTGTTTGAGATCGGCTTCAGATGCATTGGGCACCGACAGCGCAAGACGCATAATGGGGTCGAGATTGGGGTTAAAACGAAGTAATAAGGGCTTTTTTACATCGAGCGGCAGAGCGATAGTGTCGAGTTTTTCACGTACATCTAAACTCGCCATATCCATTGTTGTGCCCCATTCAAACTCAAGCACCACATCTGACATGCCTGAGCGCGAAATAGAACTGATTTTACGTAAGCCTTTGACCACGCCAACGGCTTCTTCAATTGGTTTAGAGACGAGCTGTTCGACTTCAACTGGCGCCGCGCCGTCATACATAGTGCGAATGGTTAACGTGGGATAGCTTAAGTCTGGCAGTAACTTCACCGCTAGGCGGGAAAATCCCACCATACCGAATAAAATCACCGCCAGCATGAACATCCATACCGTGACAGGCCGTTTAACGGAAGTGCTGATAATTGACATGAAAGGCTCCTATCAGTTCTTAGCGGAAGCAAGATCGAGTGGGGTGATCACTTCGACTAAGGATTGGTCTTTCAAGTTTTGCTGGCCACGGGTAACGACTTGCTCACCGGGGTTAATACCTGTAATCACTTCTACCGAATCACCTTCACGGTAGCCAATTTCGACTTCACGACGGTTCGCATTGGTACCATCAATAACATAAAGCGCTTGCCTGTTATCTTGGTTAATCAAGGCACTGTAGGGAACAGTAATCACGTTCTCGTGGGTATCGTATTTGAGCTCAACCCGGGTAAACATGCCAGCCTTAAGGCGCGCCTCTTGATTCGGCACAGCAAGTGTCACCTTAAAGGTGCCACTTTGTGGGTCCACAATCGGGCTTATGCGCAACACTTTGGCGTGGATAGCATTCTTGCTATGTTGATTACTAAACACTTGTGCTTCTTGGCCGAGTTTTAAGCTCGCAAGCTGTTGCTCTGGCAAATGAACTATACCGTGGAGTTCATCTTGGTTGACTATATAAAACAAATCGCCAAATTCCTTCGCCATATTGCCAGCTTTAACATAGCGTTTAGCAATTACACCGCTGATAGGGGAAAGGACGCGGCTTTCTTTTACTTGCAGTTCGGCGAGATCTTTCTTAGCGATAGCGGCTTGCAAGTTATATTCAAGTTTGGCCATTGAATCCGCGCTGATAAATTCTCTGTTGCTCATTTTCTTCAGACGATTTAATTCTTGCTCGATGATTTTGACTTCGGCTTCTGAGCGGTCTAAATCATATTGCTGCCTCTTGGCATCGATGACAGCCAGCACTTGTCCCTTTTGAACGCGGTCACCTTCTTCAACAGCGAGAGATTCAATGAGCCCTGATATACGACTCACTACATTGGCTTCCTGTGGCGCTTCTAAGGTGGCAGTTGTACTGTAAAAAGAAGAAACGTTTCCTTGCATCACTGTAGTGGTTTCGACGGGAATGGCATATTTTTCTTCTTTTTTGACCACTTCTTCCTCACCACAGGCTGCTAGCATCGAAATCATTAGCAGTGGCAGGGTGAATTGAGCAATTTTTGACTTTTCCATAAGAATGTTACCTGTTGTCTTTATTGTGATGCCAGTTTTTAGCATAAACCGTGCCAATGTATAAAGTTTTTTAATTTCAGTCTATTAGTCGTATTTTTGGCTAAGTGTGATTTGTGATTCTTACTAAATGTAGCCAAAAGGTTTAAAAAGTGATGAGAATAACTAAACGCGGTTAATTAAGATTACACAAGTGCGCAATTGCAACAATGTATTTTGTCAGGAGAAGGAAGTCTAAAAGAGGATTATTTGAAATGAAAAAAGCGCCCTTAGGCGCTTTTTAATGCGTAAGTCGTGGGACTTAGCGTTTGTCTTGTGCGACGAAATCACGCGCAGTTTCACCAGTATATAACTGACGTGGACGGCTGATTTTGTGGCCTGGTTGATCTAACATTTCTTTCCAGTGAGCAATCCAGCCTACAGTACGTGCCAGTGCGAACAGCACAGTAAACATACTGGTTGGAATACCAATGGCTTTCATGATGATGCCAGAGTAGAAGTCGACGTTTGGATACAGCTTTTTAGAAATGAAGTATTCGTCTTCAAGTGCAATGCGCTCAAGCTCCATTGCCACATCCAAGAGTGGGTCTTGTACTTTCAGTTCTTTCAGCACTTCATGACAGGTTTCACGCATCACTTTGGCTCGTGGGTCAAAGTTTTTGTAAACACGGTGTCCAAAGCCCATCAGACGGAAAGGATCATTTTTATCTTTAGCGCGTTCAATGAATTCAGGAATACGGTCAACTGAACCGATTTCTTCTAACATTTGCAAACAGGCTTCGTTAGCGCCGCCGTGTGCAGGGCCCCAAAGAGATGCGATACCCGCTGCGATACACGCAAATGGGTTTGCACCTGAAGAACCGGCTAAACGTACTGTTGAAGTCGATGCGTTTTGTTCATGATCTGCATGTAAAATGAAGATCCTGTCCATTGCACGTTCAACAATAGGGTTCACGACGTATTCTTCGCACGGTACAGCAAACATCATGCTTAAGAAGTTGCCTGCATAGCTTAAGTCATTACGTGGGTACACGAATGGCTGGCCTGAAGAATACTTGTAGCACATGGCTGCTATCGTAGGCATTTTTGAGACTAAGCGATAAGCGGCGATTTCGCGGTGACGTGGATCGTTAACATCCAGAGAGTCTTGGTAAAATGCAGATAATGCACCCGTCACACCACATAACATGGCCATAGGATGAGCATCACGACGGAAACCTCTAAAGAAGAAGGCTAGCTGCTCGTGAACCATAGTGTGGGTTTTAACTGTATGTACAAACTCAGTATATTGCGCTTTGGTCGGCAGTTCACCGTAAAGCAGCAAATAACACAGGTCTAGGTAATCGGAGTCAACGGCAAGTTGATCGATTGGATAGCCACGGTGTAACAATATACCCAGATCACCATCAATATAGGTAATTGCAGATTCACAGGAGGCAGTCGCAAGAAAACCTGGATCAAAAGTAAAGTAACCTTTGCTGCCAAGTTTACTGATATCGATTACGTCAAAACCAGCGGTTCCCTGCTTTACTGGCAATTCTATCGAGTCGTTCCCTGGTAATTCTAATTTGGCTTTTAAATCAGCCATACCCCGTTCTCCTTACTTAGTTCTTATCTGTGAGTGCGGCATGTCAAACCGCCATTACTTTACAGCCATTCTAGATCACATTTCAATTTAAATAAGCGTTTAAATTTGTTAGACCATGGTATAAAAGCCTTTACTTTTCTATTTGTAACTGGCACTTACAGTAAAAAATAGTCAAAAAAACATAATTTGCATTCTGTGATGTTTGTATTTGACATTTGCCGCGAGTATACTTGCCTCGCCCAATAAGGGCCGCAAACAACGATTATAAAGCACCCTTTGTTTACATGTTAAATGAGTGCGTGCTCAGATAGTTAACTGTTTGTTTAAACTTTGCTTTTGTGTTTACTTTTGCAGTGATCAACCTCCTGTTTAAAGTTTGTACAAAAGCGGTTCACATAACAAAAAAAATGCTCAATGGAGCTGAGTGAGCAGAACGTGAAAAAGCAAAGACCTGTCCATTTAGATCTGCAGACCATTCGCTTTCCTGCAACAGCGATTGTGTCAATTCTTCACCGTGTTTCCGGTGTCATCATGCTGTTCGCAGTTGGCATTCTCATTTGGTTGCTAAATTCATCTTTAGCATCAGCTGAAAGTTTCGCTGGCGTACAGTCTCTATTCGATAACTTCGTGATGAAGTTTATCCTGTGGGGCATTATGACTGCACTGGCGTATCACTTGTTTGGTGGCCTGCGCCACTTAGTAATGGATACCGGTCGTTGGGAAGAATTGTCATCGGGTGCCGCATCAGCGAAAGCTGTATTTGCCTTAACGGTAGCCTTTTCAATCATAGCGGGGATCTGGGTATGGTAACCAATGCAGCAAGTTTTGGACGCAGTGGTGTTCATGACTTTATTCTACTACGCGCTAGTGCAGTGATCCTCGCCTGTTACACCATTTTCTTGGTTGGCTTTATTGCATGTAGTTCCCCTCTCACCTACGACGTCTGGCATAGCCTTTTTAGCGCTCTGCCAATGAAAGTGTTTACACTTCTGACGCTGGTTGCATTACTCGTACACGCTTGGATTGGTGTATGGCAAGTGCTGACAGATTACGTCAAGTGCACGTCGTTACGTGGTGTTTTACAGTTCACCTTTGTCGTTACCGTATTTTGTTATTTAGCGGCCGGCATTGTTATTGTGTGGGGTGTCTAAGTGAGTATTCCAGTACGCGAATTTGATGCTGTAGTGATCGGTGCCGGTGGCGCTGGTATGCGTGCAGCGCTGCAGATTTCCAAAGAAGGTAAAAGCTGTGCGCTTTTATCAAAAGTATTTCCAACTCGTTCTCATACCGTATCTGCGCAGGGTGGTATCACTGTTGCGTTAGGTAACGCCCATGAAGATCATTGGGAACAGCACATGTACGATACCGTGAAAGGTTCCGATTTTATCGGTGACCAAGAAGCGATTGAATTCATGTGTAAAACCGGTCCTGAAGCCGTGATTGAACTTGAGCAAATGGGTTTGCCTTTCTCTCGTTTCGAAAATGGCACGATTTACCAACGTCCATTTGGTGGTCAATCTAAGAACTTTGGTGGCGAGCAGGCTGCGCGTACTGCGGCAGCTGCCGACCGTACTGGTCATGCTTTGCTTCACTGTTTATACCAACAAAACGTTAAGCATAAGACGCAAGTCTTCTCAGAATGGTATGCATTAGATCTCGTTAAAAACGATGATGGCGCCGTTGTGGGTTGTACTGCGATTGAAATTGAAACGGGCGATATCGTTTATTTCAAAGCTAAGGCAACGATTCTAGCGACAGGTGGTGCAGGGCGTATTTACGCTTCGACGACTAACGCGCATATCAACACCGGTGACGGCGTAGGTATGGCAATGCGTGCTGGCGTGCAAATGCAAGACATGGAAATGTGGCAATTCCACCCAACTGGCATCGCCGGCGCGGGTGTACTTGTGACTGAAGGCTGTCGTGGTGAAGGTGGTTATCTGCTGAACAAAGACGGCGAGCGTTTCATGGAGCGTTATGCCCCTAACGCGAAAGATTTGGCATCACGCGACGTGGTAGCACGTTCTATGATGACTGAAATCCGCGAAGGTCGTGGTTTAGACGGTCCATTAGGCCCACACTGTTTGCTCAAGCTTGATCACTTAGGTAAAGAAACATTAGAAGCACGTTTACCAGGCGTGTGTGAATTGTCTCGTACTTTTGCCCATATCGATCCAGCCGATGGTCCAATTCCAGTACTACCAACCTGTCACTATATGATGGGCGGTCTACCAACTAAGGTCAGTGGTCAAGTTATTCGTAAGAATGAAGACGGCACTGAACAAGATGTTATTGGTCTGTTCGCTGTGGGTGAGATTGCCTGTGTATCTGTACATGGTGCAAACCGTTTAGGTGGTAACTCACTGCTTGACTTAGTGGTCTTTGGCCGCGCAGCGGGTCAGCATTTAGGTAAAGCTTTGGATGAGACTGACGATCCAAAAGATGCTAGCGATGCGGATATTCAAGCCTCTCTGGCGCGTCTGAATCGTTGGGAAAGCAACAAAGATGGCGAAGATCCAGCGCAAATCCGTAAGGATCTGCAATTGTGTATGCAATTAAACTTCTCTGTATTCCGTCGTGGCGATGCTATGGCTGAAGGGTTAGAGCAGTTGAAAGTGATTCGTGAACGTCTTGCAAATGCTAAATTGTCTGATAACTCTCGTGAATTCAATACTCAACGTATTGAATGTTTAGAGTTAGATAACTTGATGGCAACGGCAATCGCCACGGCTTATGCGGCTAACTTCCGTACTGAAAGCCGCGGTGCTCACTCACGTGAAGATTATTTAGAGCGTGATGATGAGAACTGGTTATGCCACAGCTTATTTGACCCAATCACTGAAACGATGGATCGTCGTGCAGTGAACATGGCACCTAAGTTACGTGAAGCATTCCCGCCGAAGAAACGTACCTACTAGGAGTTGCAAAGATGAAATTGACATTTGCAGTTTATCGCTACAATCCTGACGTAGATACTAAACCGTATATGCAGGATTACAGCTTAGAAGTGGCTGAAGGCTCTGACATGATGGTGCTCGATGCACTGATCAAGTTGAAAGAGCAAGATCCGACTTTGTCATTCCGTCGTTCATGCCGTGAAGGCGTGTGTGGTTCAGACGGCGTGAACATGAATGGTAAGAATGGTCTGGCGTGTATTACCCCAATTTCAACCTTTAAAGGCAAGAAATTAGAAATACGTCCATTACCAGGTATGCCAGTTGTTCGTGACTTAGTTGTTGATTTAACTCAGTTCTATAAGCAGTATGAGAAGATCAAGCCTTACCTCATCAATGATGAGAAACAACCTGCTCGTGAACACTTACAATCCCCTGAAGAGCGTGCTCATTTAGATGGTTTGTACGAATGTATCATGTGTGCCTGTTGTTCTACGGCTTGCCCATCATTCTGGTGGAATCCTGATAAGTTTATCGGTCCAAGCGGTCTGCTTCACGCATATCGTTTCTTGATCGACAGTCGCGATACAGCTACAGAAGAACGTTTATCTGAGCTGGACGACGCCTATAGCGTGTTCCGTTGCCATGGCATCATGAACTGCGTTGACGTTTGTCCAAAAGGTCTTAATCCGACTAAAGCAATTGGTCATATTAAGTCCATGCTGTTGAAGCGAGCAGTGTAATGCGAGAACCCGAGCTGAAACCAATAATAATATAGCTCTTGAAGAGTCACTTTCTGGTAGCAGAAGGTGACTCTTTTGCGTATGTAATGGAAGACAACGCGCCGTATATCTGGACATCTAGGGGCGGCAGAAATTATGCGTCGAAGGTAATCTCTACAGACTGCATATTTAATACTATGGCTAAGCACGTGTATAAAGTTTGAAAGGAATAGAAATGCACCAAGGCATCATGAAAGCCTGGCTCGAATCATCTCACTTAAGTGGTGCAAATTCGACCTACGTAGAAGAGATGTATGAAGCCTATCAAGAAGACCCACAGTCAGTCGCTGATGATTGGCGTGCGGTATTTGATAATCTCCCTCCTGTGAACGGTGCCTCTGTTGATGCGCCTGAAGCTGCTCACTCAAAAGTACGTGATTATTTTCGCAGTTTAGCGTTAGAAGGTCGCCATAAGAGCTCAGCTCGTGTGACGGATCCTGAAATGGATGCTAAACAAGTTAAAGTCCTGCAATTAATTAACGCCCATCGTTTCCGTGGTCACCAAGGTGCTAATCTTGATCCCCTCGAACTGTGGAAACGTGAACCCGTAGCTGATTTAGATCCTGCCTTCCACGGCTTGACTAAAGAAGACATGGAACGTGAGTTTAATACAGGTTCTTTTGCTCATGGTGGCGAAACCATGAAGCTCGCGGATTTGGTAAAAGCGCTGAAAGCCACCTACTGTGGTTCTATCGGTGCTGAATATATGCACATTACCGATACCGATGAGAAACGCTGGATCCAACAACGTCTCGAACCTTCCTTAGGTAAAGCTAACTACGATAAAAGTGTTAAGACACGCATTCTTGAAGGCCTTAACGCCGCAGAAGGTATTGAAAAATACTTAGGTGCTAAATTCCCTGGTGCGAAACGTTTCTCGTTAGAAGGCGGTGATGCGTTAGTGCCTATGATGCGCGAAATTATTTATCGTGCAGGTGAAGCCGGTACTAAAGAAATCGTCGTCGGTATGGCTCACCGTGGTCGTCTGAACGTGTTGGTGAACGTATTAGGTAAGCGTCCAGCTGAACTGTTTGACGAGTTCGCGGGTAAGCATGCTGATACCCACGGTTCTGGTGACGTTAAGTACCACCAAGGTTTCTCCTCTGATTTTGAAACGCCGGGCGGCAATGTGCATTTAGCACTGGCCTTTAACCCATCGCACCTTGAAATCGTTAACCCTGTGGTGATTGGCTCTGTACGTGCCCGTCAAGACCGTCGCGGTTGTAAGGATGGCTTACAAGTCATGCCTATTACTATCCACGGTGACTCTGCAATTGCAGGTCAAGGGATAGTACAAGAGACATTCAACATGTCTCAAACCCGTGGCTTTAAAGTCGGCGGCAGTATTCGCATCGTAGTGAACAACCAAGTGGGTTTCACGACGTCTAACCATGCGGACACTCGTTCGACTGAATACTGTACTGACATCGCTAAGATGGTTCAGGCACCGATTTTCCACGTTAACTCTGATGATCCCGAAGCCGTTGCTTTTGTGTCGCAGTTAGCCGTTGATTATCGTAACGAGTTCAAACGTGATGTGGTGGTTGAATTGGTCTGTTATCGCCGTCATGGCCATAACGAAGCCGATGAGCCAAGTGCAACTCAGCCGCTGATGTATGCCAAGATCAAGAAACACCCAACGCCACGTAAGATTTATGCAGACAAGCTAATCGCTGAAAACGTGATGGCAGCTGATGATGTGACTGGTCTTATCAATAATTACCGTGATGCATTAGATCAAGGTGATTGTGTGGTTAAAGAATGGCGCCCAATGACGCTGCATTCTGTTGACTGGACTCCGTATATCGGTCGTGAGTGGGACGAAGCGTATCAAGCCTCTATGTCGGCTGAGCGTTTACAAAGTCTGGCTGACAAACTGAGCTATGTACCTGAAAGTCATCCATTGCAATCACGGGTTGCTAAGATTTATAGTGACCGTTTAGCTATGGCAAAAGGCGAGAAGCCACTCGATTGGGGTTTTGCAGAAACGCTGGCTTATGCCTCAATTCTGGAAGACAACAAGCGTGTACGTATTACAGGTCAGGATTCTGGCCGCGGTACTTTCTTCCATCGTCATGCTGTATTGCACAATCAAAACGATGGCACGACTTACATGCCACTGCGCAATATTGCTGATGAACAAGGCCCAATTGATATTACTGACTCAGTATTATCTGAAGCCTCAGTACTGGCGTTTGAGTATGGTTATGCCACAGCAGAACCCGGCGGATTGACTATTTGGGAAGCCCAGTTTGGTGACTTTGCTAACTGTGCCCAAGTGGTAATCGATCAGTTCTTGTCATCGGGTGAGCAGAAGTGGGGCCGTTTATGTGGTCTGACTATGCTGTTACCCCATGGCTATGAAGGTCAAGGCCCTGAGCATTCAAGCGCCCGTTTAGAGCGTTTCTTGCAGATGTGTGCTAACCACAATATGCAAGTGTGTGTGCCTTCAACACCTGCACAGGTCTACCATATGTTGCGCCGCCAAGTGGTGCGTCCTATGCGTCGTCCACTTATCGTTATGTCGCCTAAGTCATTACTACGTCATCCATTAGCGGTTTCAAGCTTGGAAGAATTAGCCAATGGCAGTTTCCAAAATGTGATCGGTGAAATCGATACGTTGGAAGCAAGCAAGGTTGACCGAGTTGTCTTCTGCAGTGGTAAGGTTTACTTCGAACTGCTGGAAAAACGTCGTAAAGAAAATATCACTAACGTAGCGTTAATCCGTGTCGAACAGTTATATCCGTTCCCACATGATGAAATGATCGTTGCTTTGGCTGATTACCAACATGTGAAAGATTTTGTTTGGTGTCAGGAAGAGCCACAGAACCAAGGTGCTTGGTACTCTAGTCAACACCATTTCTGGGCCGCGGTTCCTGCAGGTGCACAGTTAACTTATGCTGGTCGTGAAGCGTCAGCTGCACCAGCGTGTGGTTACCCTGAGTTGCACACACATCAGCAAGAATCTTTAGTGAACAGTGCCCTGAAACTTACAATCGCACTGTAGTAATAGACATTTTATAAAAGGATAGTTTTTCATGAGTATCGAAATCAAGGTACCCGTACTACCAGAATCTGTTGCCGATGCCACGATTGCCACTTGGCATGTGAAAGTGGGCGAGCAAGTTTCTCGTGATCAAAACCTGGTTGATATTGAAACCGATAAAGTGGTTCTTGAAGTGGTTGCGCCAGAAGATGGCCACATTGGCGAGTTCTTATTTGAAGAAGGCGCCACTGTTCTGGGTGAACAAGTGATCGCTAAATTTATCGCCGGTGCTGTATCGGGCAAAGAAGTCACTAAAGCGCAAGCTGAAGCGGCAACGCCTGTAGCTGAAACTAGCGATGAAAGCAGTGATGCGTTAAGCCCATCTGTTCGCCGTTTACTGGCTGAGCACAATGTTGATGCCAGCAAAGTAAAAGGCACTGGTGTGGGTGGTCGTATTACGAAAGAAGACGTAGAAGCCTTCGTTAAGTCTGCCCCTAAAGCTGCGGCGCCAGCAGCACCTGCTGTAGCTCCGTTAGCGGCTGGCCGTAGCGAGAAGCGCGTGCCAATGACACGTCTGCGTAAGACAATCGCAAACCGCTTGTTAGAAGCGAAAAACTCTACCGCTATGCTCACGACGTTTAACGAAGTGAACATGAAGCCCATCATGGATATCCGTAAGCAATACCAAGATATCTTTGAAAAGCGCCACGGTATCCGTTTAGGCTTTATGTCTTTCTACATCAAAGCCGTGACTGAAGCGCTGAAACGTTTCCCAGAAGTCAACGCGTCTATTGATGGCGACGATATCGTCTATCACAACTACTTCGACATCAGCATTGCAGTATCAACACCACGTGGTCTGGTAACACCAGTGTTACGTGACACAGATACCATGAACTTAGCTGAAATCGAAAAAGCAGTTCGTGACTTAGCCCTTAAAGGCCGTGACGGTAAGCTGACTGTGGCTGACATGACTGGCGGTAACTTCACTGTGACTAACGGTGGTGTTTTCGGTTCACTGATGTCTACACCGATCCTTAACCTGCCACAAAGTGCGATTTTAGGCATGCATGCCATTAAAGATCGCCCAATGGCAGTCAATGGTCAGGTTGAAATCCTGCCCATGATGTACCTAGCACTCTCATATGACCATCGTATTGTTGATGGCCGTGAGTCTGTTGGTTTCTTGGTTGCGATTAAAGACTTCCTAGAAGACCCAACTCGTCTGCTGCTTGATCTGTAACACAACTCGATAAGAGATTGCGCTTAAAGAAATAGCCAGACATACCCTCGTGACTGGCCCAAACGGGCCAGTTGGATTTGATTAGAAGTATACGGATAGATCATCATGAATTTGCATGAGTATCAGGCAAAATCCTTATTTGCCGAATATGGTTTACCAGTGTCAGAAGGTTTTGCATGTGATACAGCCCAAGAAGCTGTAGAAGCGGCAGGCCATATTGGCGGAAATTTATGGGTTGTTAAGTGTCAAGTACACGCAGGCGGCCGCGGTAAAGCAGGTGGCGTTAAAGTCACTGGCGATAAAGAAGAAATCAGAGCCTTTGCCGAACACTGGTTAGGCAAAAATCTGGTGACTTATCAAACTGATGAGAAAGGCCAGCCAGTTGCTAAAATTTTAGTAGAAAGCTGTACCGACATTGCTAACGAACTGTACTTAGGTGCCGTTGTTGACCGCGCGACTCGTCGTGTTGTGTTCATGGCGTCGACTGAAGGTGGTGTTGAAATTGAGAAAGTGGCAGAAGAAACGCCAGAACTCATCCACACTGCAATCATCGATCCTTTGACTGGCCCACAAGGTTATCAAGCACGTGATCTTGGCTTCAAGTTAGGTTTAAACCCAACTCAAATGAAGCAGTTCACTAAGATTTTCATGGGTCTGGCGACTATGTTCGTTGATCATGATTTCGCATTGCTTGAAATCAACCCACTGGTTATTACCACTGAAGGCAACCTACACTGCCTAGACGGTAAAATCGGTATCGACGGTAACGCACTTTATCGTCAACCAAAAATCAAAGGCATGCACGATCCATCACAGGATGATGCCCGCGAAGCTCACGCTGCTAAGTTCGAGCTGAACTACGTTGCATTAGACGGTAACGTTGGCTGTATGGTGAACGGTGCAGGTCTGGCGATGGGTACTATGGATATCGTTAACTTGCACGGTGGCAAGCCAGCGAACTTCTTAGACGTAGGCGGCGGCGCGACGAAAGAACGTGTAGCAGAAGCATTCAAAATCATTCTGTCTGACAGCAATGTGAAAGCGGTTCTGGTTAACATTTTCGGCGGTATCGTACGTTGTGACATGATCGCAGAAGGTATTATCGGCGCTGTTAAAGAAGTGGGCGTTAAAGTACCTGTTGTGGTTCGTTTAGAAGGTACTAACGCTGAACTTGGCCGTGAAGTATTAGCTAAATCAGGTCTAGATATCATTGCAGCTACCAGTCTAACTGACGCGGCTGAGCAAGTAGTTAAAGCTGCGGAGGGCAAATAATGTCTGTCTTAATCAATAAAGATACCAAGGTAATTTGCCAAGGTTTCACTGGCGGTCAAGGTACATTCCACTCACAACAAGCTATCGATTACGGTACGCAAATGGTGGGTGGTGTGTCTCCTGGTAAAGGTGGTCAAACTCACTTAGGTCTGCCAGTGTTCAACACTGTGAAAGACGCTGTGGCTGCGACTGGCGCAACTGCTTCTGTGATCTATGTACCGGCTCCGTTCTGTAAGGATGCCATTCTTGAAGCTATCGACGGTGGCATCGAGCTTATCGTTTGTATCACTGAAGGCATTCCTACACTGGACATGCTGCAAGTTAAAGTGAAGCTTGAAGAAACTGGCGTTCGCATGATCGGCCCTAACTGCCCAGGTGTTATCACCCCAGGTGAATGTAAGATCGGCATCATGCCTGCTCACATCCACTTAAAAGGCAAAGTGGGTATCGTTTCTCGTTCAGGTACTCTGACTTATGAAGCGGTTAAGCAAACGACGGATGAAGGTTTCGGCCAATCTACTTGTGTAGGTATTGGTGGTGACCCAATTCCAGGTACTAGCTTCATTGATGTACTGGAAATGTTCCAAAACGATCCACAGACTGAAGCGATCGTTATGATCGGTGAAATCGGTGGTAACGCTGAGGAAGATGCGGCGGCTTTCATTAAAGCACACGTGACTAAACCTGTTGTGTCTTATATTGCGGGTGTCACTGCACCTGCTGGTAAGCGTATGGGCCATGCTGGCGCGATTATCGCTGGCGGTAAAGGTACTGCAGAAGACAAATTTGCTGCATTAGAAGCAGCGGGCGTAACAACTGTCCGCTCGCTTGCTGATATCGGCAAAGCGCTGCGTATTCGTACAGGTTGGTAAGCTAACCTTTCGAATATAAAAGGCGCCTAAGGCGCCTTTTTTATTGGCTGTAATTTCGGCAGCGAATCGCTGTAAATGACAGGAATGGGATTGAGCTAACACCATGAAGACTAGATATTTTTTCTTCTACGGGTTAGATTGATGCTTCTCTACTACGCGCTCGTCTGTGTCATTGGCGAGGATAATGTGAGTAGAGCCATTAACCATGAGCTAAGTGCTTATGGCTTCAGTGCTGTTCTGCAAAAAATCTTGAACTCAAATTTATTTAACACGGTTGCAGTTTATCGTTGCGAGCGTATTTGTTTTATGGGGCTTATCGCATTGGGGGAGGGTAAGCAACAGAGTCGATGTTAGCCACAGTAACGGCTTAAACATCACATTTTTTTACGAGGGAAAAACTGTGAAAACACCTAAAATCATTATTTCGGAAATTGACTTAGAAAGACTAGAGCGATTATTGGAGTCACTGCCGGCAAATGCGTTTCCGGGCAAAGCGGCATTGGAGGCTGAATTAGACAGAGCCGATATTGTGCCTGCATCACAGGTGCCCGCGAATGTGGTGACCATGAATTCAGAAGTGAAGTTTAGCGTTTCATCCAGTAATGAGACTTTCTGTTTACGTTTAGTGTATCCAAAAGACGTGAACGGCGCGGGCACGATTTCTATTTTGGCGCCGGTGGGCAGCGCATTATTAGGGCTCTCTCAAGGTGATGAAATTGAATGGCCAGGTCCGGGTGGTTCTATGGTAAAAGTGCGTATTGAGGAAATCCTGTATCAACCTGAACGCAGTGGTGATTTCCACCGTTAAGTTTGAGGTATTGGCGTAGTGTCGTTGACGTTACGCCAGTGCACTTTAAGCGAACCATTGGTTGATTTTTAAGTGCCATTTTTGAAGGAGCAAAGATGATAACCCAAACTGAACGGTTAATTATTCGACCATTTACTGAGCAAGATTGTGAAGCGCTTTATTTGATGAACAGTAATCCCGCGATGCTGAAGTACATTCCCACCGCGGCATTTACAGCTCGCGAGCAGGCGGTTGAGTTGTTTCACAAGGTGATCCAAGTCGATTATCAGCAACATGGTTTTGGTCGTTGGGCGGTAGAGCATAAAGCCGATAAGCGGGTGATTGGTTTTTGTGGTCCGAAATTTATTCCAGAATTCAGCGAAGTCGAACTGGGTTATCGTTATTTCCCTGAGTATTGGGGAACAGGAATTGGTACTGAGGCCGCATTTGCTGCATTAGCCGAATTTAAACGTTTTGGTATTGATCAGACGATTGCACTTATCTTAGCAGGGAATCTCGGTTCTGAAGGTGTGGCTAAGCGTGTGGGCATGCATTGGCGTGAGCAAAATGAGTTTATGGGCCATCAAGTGAATATCTACGCCAAGGTGTTATAGCGGTTTACCCGTAAACATCATCCAATAAAAAACCAGCCTTAGGCTGGTTTTTTGCTTAATGCTTTATAAACACAATGGCCGACTTAGGCGTCGTTATGCTCACAGGTATCGTTGGTGCAAGTGCCGTACAAATATAAGCTGTGATTAGTCAG
Source organism: Shewanella sp. NKUCC06_TVS (assembly GCF_019345515.1). Lineage (NCBI taxonomy): Bacteria > Pseudomonadati > Pseudomonadota > Gammaproteobacteria > Alteromonadales > Shewanellaceae > Shewanella > Shewanella sp. NKUCC06_TVS. The sequence goes on from NZ_JAHKQX010000023.1 coordinate 35,873, forward strand.
CTTAATGTTGTGTTTCATGGCAATTTCATCTTGACGACGTTCGATGACTTCATCTGAAAACTCAATCACTTTGCCACACGAGAGGCAAACTAAGTGATCATGATGATGCTGAGTCGATAGTTCGAAAACGGCTTTACCGCTCTCAAAATGATGGCGACTGACAATACCTGCATCATCAAATTGGTTTAACACACGGTAGACGGTGGCTAGACCAATTTCTTCACCGATATCGAGCAGCTTCTTGTACAAATCTTCTGCACTGATATGTTGGTTTTCAGGTCCTTGCATCAGTTCTAGGATCTTGACTCGTGGCAGGGTAATTTTCAAACCCGCTTTTTTTAGCGCTTGATTTCCATCTGTCATTGCTAATCTCTTGATTGCAGAACCAATAGGTTCATCCGTGGATAGTGTTTGCCATTATAGGTGCTCAGGTTGAAAACTTAAACCTTTGTTCTGGCTTTCTAGGGCGATATGCAGATAAATTGTGTCAATAGGCGTTAAATCACAATATTTTGCGGCAATTCAAGCATAGTTTTTGTATGGTTATACCAAGGAATAATATTCACGGCTGCCAAAGTCAGTGAGAATAATTCAAATAAATAAAATAATAAGGAATCGGCATGTACCAGCAAATTGTGGTGTTAACCGGCGCGGGGATCTCAGCTGAGTCGGGTTTACGCACCTTTCGCGATCAAGATGGTCTATGGGAAGAACATCATATTGAAGACGTTGCTACGCCAGAAGGATATGAACGTGATGCTGAATTGGTAGAGCGATTTTACAATTGTCGTTGGTTGCAACTGCACAGTGGCACGGTTGAACCCAATGCAGCGCATGTGGCCTTGTCAAAGTTGGAAGCGGACTTTAAAGGTCAATTACTTATCATCACACAAAATATTGATGATCTGCATGAGCGTGCGGGCTCGCGCCGTCTATTGCATATGCACGGTGAATTATCCAAAGGCCGTTGTCCGCGCTCACGTCAGACCTTTATTTTACGTGAGCCCTTTGGTGCCGATAATTGCTGTACTTGTTGTATTCCGGCTCAGCGATTACGCCCCCATGTGGTGTGGTTTGGTGAAATGCCCTTAGGGATGGATCGAATTCACGATGCGCTCGATAACTGTGACTTGTTTATTGCCATTGGCACCTCTGGCACTGTGTATCCTGCCGCGGGCTTTGTGGATACTGCTAACCATCATGGGGCTCAAACAGTCGAAGTGAATATGATGGCACCCGATAGACACAGTCAGTTTCAATATCACCTCACAGGAAAAGCGGGGGAGTTAGTGCCTCAGTTGGTTGATACCATTTTAGCGGGTCGAGTGATTGGCAGTGAGTCGAACACATGAGCGAAAAAGTTGCGATTATAATGCGTGGCTTACCGGGCAGTGGTAAGTCACATTGGGTTGAAGCTTACATTCTTTCCCTTCCTTTAGAAAAAGCCATTTGCGTGCGGCAACGTGGCGTATTTTCGACCGATAGTTTTTTCTACCATGAAGATGAATACCGTTTTGATGCCAAGAAATTACCTGAGTTTCATCAATGTAATTTGACGGGGTTTATTCAGGCACTTTCTTCAAGCGAGCCCGTGGTGATTTGTGACAATACCAATCTGTGCCACTGGGAATACATGGCCTATGAAGCGGCGGCAAAAGCCTTAGGTTATCAAGTTAGAATTGTGCTTGTGGGTGAACCAAGCAGTCTGGCTCATCAGCAGGAATGCGCGACACGCAATCGCCACGGCGTTCCTTTGGCACAAATTCAGCGTATGGCGAAGGGATTTGAAGATTTTTAATGTCAGGTACTTACTTATGTTGAGTGTTGTGATCTGTAGCAATCAATTTTAGGTATAGGTCCCGCAGTGTTTTCGCCCTGTCATAAGTCTGTTGTACTCTGTTTCAACGTTCTGCTTTGTCTATGTCTATGTGCATGTGTATGGCTCGTACATTCGCCTTGTCTATTTGACTGTGCACTTTAAGCTTGATCCCAAAGACAGTTTATCCACATAAGTCTGCGTATAATGCGCTAACTTGTGTGGCATTGAAGGGTCAATGCAAGATTGCTGCTGGCTTGATCGAGACCATTGAGCACAAGCGGACGTTTATCAGAGGAAAGAACCATGCTCATTAAAATTTTACTAACAGTCTTAGTCATTGCTGGCGCTTGGTTTTTACTGGTGAAACGCAAGCGTCAGATTGAACCTCTGGCAGTTAATCTCAGTTCAAAGCGTTTTAGTGAACCGCTGTGGCGCCGACACCTGTTGACGGGTGTGTTTGTGGTGATTGGATTTAGCCTGCTGAGTTACAGTGTTTGGTATTGGCGCGATCAGCATAGAATTGTCACTGTGAGAATTGTGTCACCGAATGCCGACAATAACGGCGAGTATCGTGTGCGAAAAGGGGATATCTCAGACTCGAAAATGGTCACTATCGATGGCATACATATTCGCTTTTCGACCCAAGAACGGTTGGCAATTATCGAAACCGATTAAGGCATATTTATTTTACTAAATTACCTTGCACGCCTTTTCATTGCCAACTTATGCGGTAAACTAGCGACAATTTTTTAGCCTGCACTTAAGTGGAATCGTTAACTTAAGTTTTTTTTCAGGAGGACAAATGATTACTGCTTATGTCTATGATAATCGTCACCTTACTGTGACAGAGCTCGGCATACTGGACAGTATTCCCGCATCGACCATTTGGTTAGATCTGTATAAACCCGATGATGAGGAGCGAGAGTGGTTAAGTCATTTTTCTGTTGAAGAAGTGCCTGACGAAGAAGATATCAATGAAATTGAGGCCTCAGCACGTTTTTATCAAAACAGTGACGGCTTGCATATTAATTCGTTATTCCCACAGCGTGTCGGCCAAGATGTGCGCGGCGTTAACGTTTCCTTCAACCTTCGTAGCAATTTTTTACTGACAATTCGTGAAGAAGACGTAGGTCTTATCCGTTTGCTGCGTAACTATTTGCGTTTAGGGCGGTTAGAAGTATCGACACCGCAGGAATTGTTTCTCGAGTTATTTAATCTGAAAGTGGATTATCTATCTGACTTAATTGAAGACGTTTACACTGTACTTGAAAATGTCGGTGAGCAAGTATTTGATAACGACGAACTTGACGATGTATTTAAACTCATCACTCTGCAAGAAGACTCTAATGGTAAAATCCGATTAAGTTTGCTCGATACTCAGCGCTCACTGCGTTATATGCAGCGTTATTATCGTGGCCAGTTATCCGATGAACATTTAAAGGACTTGCGGGAAATGTTGTCGGATATCGAGTCGCTGATGCCCCACAGTCAGTTTATTTTCGATAAGTTAAACTTTCTGCTCGATGCGGCCATGGGTTTCAGTGGTCTGCAGCAGAACAAAATCATCAAAATCTTCTCGGTTGCCGCTGTGGTGTTTCTACCACCGACCTTGATTGCCAGTAGTTATGGGATGAACTTTGCCAGCATGCCTGAGCTTGAGTGGCAATACGGTTACCCTATGGCGATTGTGATGATGTTAGCCAGTGCCGCAGGTACTTACTTCTTCTTTAAACGTAAGCATTGGTTATAAGTCTGGCGCTAGCTGTGTTGGTTTTCTCGAATTTAAAATAAGGGTCGAATGCAATATTCGACCCTTATTTTTATCACTGCCATTTAACTACGTTCATTCAATGACTTTTATTCAATGAGTGAGACTCGATGACTTTGCTTAAATGAGTGAAGCTCGTTAGACATAATCGTGAAGCCAGTTTCTTAATCAACTACTTACGACTATCGCCGCCAAAGTAGTAACTCACTCGCTCGCGCGGATTTAGATACTCGTGGACTTTTTCAGGAAGCGCCGCAGGGGGTAAGCAGCGCACTATGCTGATCCCTTCAATTTCCAGATCAACGATAGGCGCTTGGTCTTTAGGAACTAACGCATCGTAAACCAATATCTTAGGGCATAGCAGTTTAGTTAAGTTAACCGACATCACCATGGCATATTGACCGCTGGATAATTCCACCACACTGCCGGGGGGGTAAATGCCCAGCATCTTAATCATCTTGCCAATATACTCTTGATTTAGCTTAGTTTTGTATTGCTTATACAAATGCCCCAGTGCGGCGTAGGGCATTCTGGCTTTGCCCTGTTGGCTTGGGTAACACAAGGAGTCATATTCGTTCACTACCGCAATCAGTTGCGATACCTTATCGAGAGCCTCTTCCTTTAGGCCTTTGGGATAACCACTGCCATCGAGAAACTCGTGGTGATTGGTGATTGCAGGTAAGGCTGCTTGGGGAAAATTATCGGCTAATTTGAGCAGTTCAATCCCAAGTAATGGATGCTGTTTGATAAAATTAAGCTCAGGTGCTGACCAAGGTGTCGATTTTTTTAGAATTTGTGGTGGGATTTTTAATTTACCCACGTCGTGGAACAGGGCACTGAGACCGACCGTTTCGATTTCACTTCTATCCCATTCCATTTCTTTGGCGATCAGCATAGAGAGGATCGCAACATTCAAGGAGTGGTAGTAAATGCTTTCATCCTGCTTAGCATCACTCATCAAATGCAGCACTAAGTTATCTGAGTTGAGCAGCTGTTCGACTATTGTGTGCACCAAATCTTTGGCGTCATCGACCGCATTTAAGGGGCGATTACGTAGCTTAGAGATGAGGCTGCGCATCATGGCTACTGAGCGGGTAAAATTTTGCTCAGTTTTATTAATGTCACGGCGTAATTTTTTTTGTACTTCGATTTGCTCAGCCTTGTATTGATCCATGTCGTTTTTAAGCACATTGATTTCAGCACTTGGCGGCAATTTGATAGGGTTGACCGCATCAGCATGTATCGGGGCGACGTCGCTGCGTTCTAAATCGACGATGACATGTTCGATGCCCAGATTTTTAATCAACTCGATTTGCGCAGCTTGTTTAATATGAAAGCTACTGAATAAAAAGGGATGATCTTTCCAAGCCACGGGCAAACGCACAAAGTTGCCGACTTGAAGTTGATGGACTGAAACTTTACAGCTTTTTTTCATATTCTTGTTATCGTGAAGCGTAATGTGGGTTATTTTATCTCAATGATGCTGCTTTACAATTACTTAACTAACATGTCAGCATAGTAAGCCTAGAAAGTAGCCACTCCATTGAGGAAGTATGGACTTTATTGAAGTATACCCTAATGCGTTGCCGAATGACTTGTGTGACCGTCTCATTCTGGCATTTGAGCAACATGCTGGCGTTGTTGATGGACATACGGGCAATGGCGTCGATTTGGAGAAGAAGATCAGCCGCGATTTGACCTTAGATAGTTTCGTCGACCTGCAACCCATCAGAAACGAACTCTTAGGTTATACCTTAAAGGGCGCGGTAGATTATTTCACAAAGTATTCAATGGCATTAATGGGGGCGGTGTCAGTGTCAGTGAGTGATGAGCAGGGCCAACCTGTAACGCTAACTCCGACTAATTTTGCGACGCTGGGTGCGCCTAGGGCCGATGGCTTAGTGAAGTATTTGTATCGCAGTGGCAGTATTAATATTCAAAAGTATCAGCAAAATAAAGGCGGTTATCCCCATTGGCATTCGGAGCAATTCCCGCAGAATGGCCACAATGAAGCTCTGCATCGCGTCGTGCTCTATATGTTTTATTTAAATGATGTGGAAGAGGGCGGCGAAACCGAATTTTATTATCAACAGCGTAAAATCTCCCCCAAAAAAGGCACTATGGTGATAGCGCCTGCGGGATTTACTCATTCACATCGGGGAAATAAACCTGTGAGTGGTGACAAATATATTGCCACTTCTTGGATCATGTTTAATCGAGCCGAACAGTTATATGCGGTGATAGCATGATAATATCCCAGTTTCTTACACTGGGATACGGATCCTAAAGAGCGCCCCTTCTAAGCGACTTTCTTCAATTTTTAAGCTGCCACCGTAGCTGTGAACGATTTCATCACAGACAGCTAATCCGATCCCTTGCCCTGGGGACTGAGTATCGGCACGCACGCCACGTTGGATAATCTTCTGTCTTAAGCTTTCTTCAACACCAGGGCCATCATCTTCAACAATGAGTTCAAACTCACCTTGTGAGTTAATTTTAGCCGATACATGCACTTGGCTGATACACAGGCGGAAAGCATTTTCCATAAGGTTGCCACACAGCTCCATTAAGTCACCCTTGTTGCCGGGGAACATCAAAGAGGGGGATATGTTGGCCGAGAACTGCACTTGTTTTTCTCGATAAATTTTAAACAACATTTGTGCTAATTGATCGACTAAGGGCGCAATAACAGTTTGTTCTTGCTTCAGGCCTTGTCGGCCTAACATGGCCCGTTTTAATTGGTATTTGACCAGCTGATCCATTTGGCTGACTTGTTCCATGATCTTTTCGCTTGCCGATTGTTTACTCAAACTGGCGTCATCTGTAATGGCATGCACGGCGGCTAAGCGGGTTTTAAGACTGTGTGCCAAGTCATTCATAGCATTTTGATAGCGCTGTTGTTGGGCACTCGATTGTTGCAACATCTGGTTGAGTGCTTGCGTTACGCCTTCAAGTTCAACAGGATAGCCCTCAGAAAGTGATTTACTCTTCCCTTGGTTAATTGATTGCAGTTCATTTTGCATCCGTACCAAGGGACGCATGCCCCAATAGGCGGCGCTGACCAATAGAATTAAGGCTAAGGCCAATACCATGGCTAAACGAATATAAGTACGTTTACTGAACTTACTGTATTCTTGCTCCAGTTTGGCGGCATCTTTCATGACGAGGAGGTTGTAATGCACACTGGCAATTTCTACCGCGAGCAAATAGACGAAATATCCTCTATCGTCAGCCATGGTGAGGTAGTAGGGCGGGGAGTCGTTACGGATTTCGTTAAAACGCTCACAGGTATCAAATAAGCCACGATCTACTGCGAGGGATGAGGTCCAAACCTGCTTAAATTTGTCATCGCAACTCGCTATCACATAACGCTCTTGTTTATTATTTTCTTCCAACCAAGCACTGGTATCGGGGATAAGATCGTGCTCCCGTAATTCGGCGGCGACTTGGGGAATTTCGGCAATGAGTTGGGCCGTTTCTTCGTTATAACTATTTTGCGCATGCAGAATATTAACCATCCATGCGAGACCAAAACCCACTAAGGTAATAATTGATAGTGAGGTGAGAAACATCCGTGTCAGCAGACGTTTCTTGAATTTTAATCTTAATTGCATGGCAGGTTAAATTTATATCCTTGGCCGCGGATGGTCACTATGGGGGTATCGATACCATCGCGGGTCAGTTTTTTACGCAAGCGGCTGACCATAACTTCAATCGTATTGGGATCGCCTTCCTTATCACCATAAATCACATCGAGTAAACGTTGCTTGGCGACAACCTCATGACAATGGCGCATCAAATATTCGAGGATTAAATATTCAAAGGCAGTGACCTCCATGACTTCGTCACCCAGAGTGACTTGTTTGGCGGCGAGATCGAGTTTCAATTCTCCACTGCAAATCACGGGTTTAACAAAACCTGCGCTACGTCGCACTAAGGCATCAAGCCTTGCGACAAGCTCTTCTTTTTGAAAGGGTTTCACTAAATAGTCATCGGCTCCGGCGTTAAGGCCTTCAACTTTATCCTGCCAATTAACTCGTGCCGTGAGAATTAATATCGGTGCTTTAAGACCCGCTTCACGGAGTTGTTGAATTAAGCTAATACCATCTTGATCGGGTAGCCCTAAATCGACAATGGCTACATCGATGGGATAATTAGTGGCTTGATAAAAACCTTCTTTGGCAGTCAGTGCCACTTGAACTTGATTGCCGAGATCGCTTAATTGCACTTTTAAGTGGTGGGATAAAATAGGATCGTCTTCAACAACCAAAATTCTCATAATATAATGCCTTAAAGTGTATGAGCTAAGCTTTAGCAAACTAGTCTACGCAAAATCACACTGATAACCAAATAGAGGAACAGCATATCTTAGTTGAACTTAACCTTTGCTGACCGAGTTGAACTTGTGGTCAAAATAAGTACTAATTTATTGTTGAATAAGAAGGTTTTGCCGTTAAAGTGTTAGCGTATTGGGGAATTTCCCCAAGGCGATTTTTGTTTTCTGATCCGCAAAATGCCGTTGCCACACATAATCGCGCCTAAGGTAAATAACATCACCGCCATCATGATAAAAGATAATCTCAACCAAGGCATTTCTTGCGCTAATCGCAGATGTACCGCTTCAATGGTTGTGACGCCCCAGACGGCAAAGACACTTATAAATAATAAAATTTGTAATAAACGAAGTAAGTAAACTGAGTTAAAAAATAAGACCAAAGGCGCAAGTGCAAAAGGAATAGCAAAGTTAATTTGTTCGTAACGTACGAAGTGGGCACTCAATAACCAGCATGCAATCAGGATCCAAAGACTTCTCCACCACATTTATACCCCTCCCATTAAACGTATTAAAATAGTAAACATAATGTATCTAAAAACAAACTTCCGTACTATTGGTGCGTTCACATTTTGCTAACAATAGACATGTTAACTGTATTGCGTTCAAACAAAAACGCCCAACACTGAAGCTGGGCGTCATTTTGGTCTTTGTGAGGTTTAGTTCGATTTATCTAAATGATGAACTTGCTCATCAAAACTTCTAGCAACTTTACCCGCTTGAGTGTTGTTAAACACTTGCTCGTTAAATTCGCCCTCTGATTTAGCAATAATTACAGTTGCTACGCAATCACCTGTGACGTTTACAGCAGTACGCACCATGTCGAGTAAGCGATCGACACCGATAATCAGGGCAATCCCTTCCACTGGCAAGCCAACTTGATTTAACACCATGGCCAGCATGATAAGTCCGACACCTGGAACACCCGCTGTACCAATTGATGCTAACGTGGCAGTCACAACGACAACAGCATAATCGGTTAGTGAGAGCTCAATGCCAAAAACCTGCGCAATAAACACAGTGGCAACACCTTGCATGATTGCTGTGCCATCCATGTTAATGGTAGCGCCTAACGGTAGCGTAAAAGCGGCGATTTTATTATCGACACCTAATCTATGTTCAGACGCTTCTATGGTAATGGGTAAAGTGGCATTTGAACTGGCGGTTGAAAAAGCAAACAACTGCACATCACGCATTTTACGAATGAATATTAAGGGGTTGAGGCCTGAGAAAAGTTTTAAAAGGATTGGATAAACGATAAACGCATGGACCAGTAATACACCTAAGACCACGAAGAAATATTTCACCACACTACCAAAGGTCTCTAAACCGAGTGTTAATGCAAGTTTTGCCATCAGCGCAAATACACCATAGGGCGCGAGTTGCATGATCAGTGTCACGACACGCATGATGACTTCATTTAAATCTTCAAACAACGCCGCAATACGTTTGCCGCGCTCACCAATATGAGCAATAGCAAAGCCAAAAATCACCGCAAAAATAATAATTTGCAGCATATTACCTTCGCTCAATGCCTGCATCGGATTAGTGGGCACTATGTTTATCAGCACATCAGCAAGACTTGGGGCTTCTTTTGCGACGTACTCCATTTTTTCTGACGCCAGTGAGGCGTTTCCAGGATGTATAAGGACTGCGCTGACAATCGCAATCACTAAGGCAATGGCGGTTGTGAATAAATAGAAGGCGAGGGTTTTCCCCCCTAAGCGGCCTAATTTTGAAGGTTCACTCAGTGAGCAAGTTCCGCAAACTAATGAAATAAAGACTAAAGGAACGACTAACATTTTTAAGCTGGAGATGAAGATAGTACCGATAACATGCAAGAAACCTTCAGTAATATAATCTTTTACTATATCACTTTCTGGAAAGGCATTGCGGAGAATGAGGCCTAAAGCAATACCTGTTCCCATACCGATCAGAATTTTACTTGTAAGGCCTAGTTTATTTTTTATAGAAATTGCCATAGAGAGTCCTGTGTGTTTTTTATACATTCTATTTTTTGGCGCTCACAAGACTAGCAAGAAAATCGTGAAGATGAAATGACAATTAATGTTAAAGTATTTATCAGATTTGCGAAATAAAATAAGATAGTTATGGGAAAGTTGTGTGAAAATTGTGTAATGTTAGCCTATAAGTAATAAGCGTCTCGCTTAGGTATTATCATCAGAGTAACAGGGAGCCTGACAATGAAGTCAGCGTATAAGGTTTTTCTCGCAGGATTGTGTTCGCTTTTATTATTAGCATGTGGTGGTGGAGGCAGTATCTCTGATGATGGTTCCGGTACTCCGCCGACGCCAAGTGTCGTCACTGTCACCATGGGAATTTCAAATATTGATATTTCGGCTATAGCCCCTGCGGAGGTCACTGCTAAAGTTGTAGATTCTAAACTTGGGCCTCTTGCTGGTATCTTAGTTACTTTTTCACTCAGTGATAGCAATATTGGATCTTTCAATCCCTCTATCGGAACAGCCTTAACTGACGTTAATGGTGTAGCGAGTATTACATTAGTGACTGCGACGATTGCTGGAGCTGGTACAGTAAGCGCAAAAATTGACAGTGGTGAGTCCGGTAAGATTGGATTTAATATGAAGGGTGATGGTGGTGTAGCTGGTGGCGGTGCTCAAGTTTCATTAGTTTTAACTGATGCAAATGGTTCTCCAATACAGTCAATTAGTACTCTTTCACCTGGGAAATTAGTTGCAACAGTGACAGGTATTAAGAAGCCAGCGATTGTGACCTTTTCCAGTCCAATAGGTGATTTACCAATTAAAACAGCTGTAACGAACGCTCAAGGTAAGGCCACTGTTGATATTTATGCAGGAAGTGCTTTAGGTGCAGGAGAAGTTATGGCTTCACTAGTTACTGGTGAAGTAGGTAATACTATTGTTGTTGTTGGTGCAACTAATGTTGTTATGGGAAGCGGCAATCCATTTGTTAAGGGCAAGGCAGCAGTTAGCAGTACTACAGTTTCTGCTGGTGGTACTGCAACAATTTCTGTTTTAATTCAAGATGATCTAGGTAATGCATTTACTCAGCCTGTGGACGTTAACTTTTCTTCAACGTGTGCAACTAAAATTCCTGCCCAAGCACAAATAAGTTCGCCTGTATCATCTAGTAATGGCGTTGCGACTTCTACCTACTTAGCACAAGGGTGCGTAGGTGAAGATCAAATAAATGTTACTGCGAATGCTGGTGGAATTAGCTTGTCAGCCACAGGAACTATTAATGTTTTAAGATCTGATATAGGTAGTATTGTATTTGTATCGGCGGTTCCTGAAAATATTAGCATTCTTGGCACTGGTGGTACTGAATCGTCAGTGGTTAAGTTTAGAGTTCTAGATAAAAATGGTAACTTTGTTAGTAATCAGAATGTGAAGTTTAATTTGAATACTGGCGTTGGAGGCGTAAAGCTTGCACCTCTTGAGGCAACAACTAATAATGAGGGGCTTGTACAAACGGTTGTGACAACTGGTACCGTTGCCACATCATTAAGAGTAACTGCAACAGTCGATGATAATTCTATTCCTGCAATATCAAGTCAGTCGAGTCAATTGATTATTTCAACGGGTATTCCTGACCAAGATAGTTTTTCACTTTCTGCACAAAGTTTAAATGCAGAAGGCTGGAACCGAGATGGCTCAGAAGTATTAGTCACTGCGCGTTTAGCTGATGCGTTTAATAACCCTGTGCCTGATGGAACGACAGTTTCATTTACTACAGAGGGGGGGTCTATTGAGGATGCCTGTCAAACGATAAAAGGGGCTTGTACTGTGAAATGGACAAGTCAGTTACCTCGCCCATTAGGTGAAGTTCTAATTGATGGTGCTGGTATTCAAATTCGTAATCCTGAAGCTGGTATGATTCTAGATCCTGCTTTAGGTGTTTATGGTAATTTTTATGGCCAGAAATATGGCGGGCGGGCAACTATTACTGCTACTGCAATTGGTGAAGAGTCATTCCCAGATCTGAATGGTAATGGTCGTTTTGATGCTAGCGAAATGACAACATTTCTTACTGGTAAGGATGTTACGGGCCAATCATTTGATTTAAATGATGCATTTAACGATTATAATGAGGATGGTATTTTTAACCCGCAGCAGGCCAGTGGGCAATTAGGTGGTGAGCTAGAAGAATTAATTGATTTTAACTCGAATGGGGTATTCGATGTTAAAGACAATAAATATAATGGAGTTTTATGTTCCGATCCTGTGCATGTAGGTTGTGCCGATGGTGTGAGTAATGAGAAGTCGCTTTATGTACGCCGAAGTCTTGTTATGGTTATGTCAGGCAGTGCTGCTTATGCAACGAATGACAAAGATATAAAAATCATTGATCAAGAACTAGTTGATGGTGTCGATGAAGATGGTAAGCCTATAACAGTGCTTGTTGCTAGAGAGCATTTTGGTGGTTCAATTCAGATCTATGGAAAGGGAACTGCTTCTGCTTCATTTACTCTTTCTGATTTGCATAATCAGCAATTGCCAGCAGGCTCAGTCGTTACTTTTGTAGTTAGTGCAGGTTCTGTTACTAGTGCAAACCAATATATTTGGCCGAGTTCAAATCATAACGGTGGTCGTGAGTTTACCGTATCATTAAAAGGTGAAGATAAGCCTAACTCAGGCACATTACTTGTAACTGTGACTACACCTAATAATGTTGTAACAGAGGTGCTTTCAATAGCAGTAAATATTTTATAAATACGTTTTTTATTATATAAATAAAAGCGCACTTAATTGTGCGCTTTTTAGTGTCTAGTCTTTGGAATTATATTTATTCATTAACGCTGGAACTGATACACGCTACCTAGTTTCATAATCTGTGTCAGTTCATCCAGAGCTGTTCGAGATTCGATGATTAGCTGAGGGTCTGCAAGATCTTGGGTGGTTAATCTGTCTCGATAATGTTTGTCTACCCAAAGGTTTAAACGAGTAAATAAAGCATCATTCATCAGAGTGTGTTGATTTACCGCTGCGACTTCCACTTCATTCATGGCGACACGTAAACGAAGACAGGCAGGGCCGCCACCGTTTTGCATGCTTTGTTTTACGTCGAAATAAAGCACTTGCTTAATCGGCGTGTTTAACGTGAGTAATTCGTTTAAATAGGCAAATACCGCGGGATTTTCTTGGCAATCCGTTGGGGCAATAATTGCCATTTCACCGGATGGCAATGTAATAATTTGAGTATTGAATAAATAGCTTTTGACTGCGTCGTTAATTGCTACTTTCGCGGTTGGCACTTCAATGAAATACAGCTCAGTGTCGAGTTTACGTTTAATTTCATCGATCTTATTCTGGGTATTTAAGAAGGCTTGTTCGTGGTAGAACAGGACATTTTGATTACCTACTGCGATAACATCGTTATGGAATACACCTTGATCAATCACATCAGGATTCTGTTGGATGAAGACACAATTATCGTCTTCCAGTTGATGTAAGCGTGCGACTGCCATCGACGCTTCTAAGGTTTGTCTTGCTGGATATTTTTGCGGTTTAGGTGCGTTGGGATTGGTGGTTTCTTGTCCATAAACAAACAGCTCAACACCAGCATGGCCGTATTCATTGCAGAGACGAGTGTGGTTTGCGGCACCTTCATCACCGAAGCTATTATGCTCAGGTAAGTGACTATGGTGATGAAAATAGTGGGGATCACTGAAAGTTGCTGTTAATATGCGCCCCGTTGTCAAAGGCTCGATGCTGCGATGCAGTTTATCGACTAAATTTGCTGGGGTAAAATGCAGTTTGCCGTCACGTGTATCTGCACTTGGTGAGACGGTAGCGGCATTGGCTGTCCACATACTGGAAGCACTGCAACAGGCATTAAGTAATATGGGCGCTTCTTTTGCCGCTTGTTTTAATACATTAGCATCAGAGCCAGAAAATCCAATTCGGCGCAATGTATAGAGGTCTGGGCGCTCTTGAGGAGCTAATATTCCTTGAACCATGCCCATATCGGCTAGTGCTTTGGCTTTTTGGAGTCCTTGTTTTGCAGCAGCTTTGGGGTTGGAAACTAAGGCGGCATTGCTAAGTGAGGCGACATTGCCAAAAGACAACCCTGCGTAATTGTGTGTTGGTCCAACGAGTCCATCAAAATTCGCTTCAAAGTGCTTCATTGCTTATCCTTGTGATAGGGAAAGTTATTATTTGTTCATATGGTCCCTGAGGGAACCCAGTATACTGAAGCTTTTCGAGTGCACAAGCGGACGGTTTTGTGCTCAAAGCGACTTTTTCACGATAAATGCATAACTATTTCTTGCTTGCTGGCAAATAATGAAATATTAGTTTTTAATTACGCATATTATATTTTTACATTTTTTCAACTTTGATTAAAAAGTGACTCGCTGGTACATATAAAAGAGGGATTAACTTGAAACTATCAGTACAACCCTCTATATATGGTGCCAATTTCCACCTTCTTGAGATTTTTTGGCGCAAATTAAACTATGGGTAAATCGCTAGTTATTGTCGAATCACCGGCCAAAGCTAAGACTATTAATAAATATCTTGGCAAAGAATTCATCGTTAAATCGAGCGTAGGTCACATCCGTGATCTGCCGACATCATCGACTTCAGAAGGCAATGAAAAGGTTAAATCCGCTGCCGAAGTTAAGAAGATGTCGCCAGAAGAAAAAGCTCAATATAAAAAGGTGAAAGATCAGCAAGCGCTAGTGTCTCGTATGGGCGTAAACCCTGAAAAGGGCTGGGCGGCTAAGTACCAAATTTTGCCGGGTAAAGAAAAAGTCGTTAAAGAGTTACAGGCACTTGCCGATTCTGCTGACCAAATCTATCTCGCAACCGACTTAGACCGTGAGGGAGAAGCTATCGCCTGGCATTTGCAAGAGGTGATTGGTGGTGATCCTTCACGGTATCAACGTGTCGTTTTCAACGAAATTACTAAGTCTGCGATTCAAGATGCTTTTAGTAAACCGTCGACACTCGACACTAACATGGTTAATGCCCAACAAGCCCGCCGCTTCTTAGACAGAGTTGTCGGTTTTATGGTGTCGCCGCTGCTGTGGAAAAAAGTTGCTCGCGGTTTATCCGCTGGGCGAGTGCAGTCGGTTGCCGTGCGTTTAGTGGTCGAACGCGAAAGCGAAATCAAAGCCTTTGTGCCTGAAGAATTTTGGGATGTACACGCAGAACTCAATACGCCCGCTCAAGAAGCTTTGCGGATGGAAGTGGTTAAGCATCTAGATGCTGCTTTTAATCCTATCAATGAACAGCAAGCGATGGCTGCGGTTCAAGCGTTATCTGCGGCAAGTTTTACTGTGCTGGCCCGCGAAGATAAAGCGACTCAAAGTAAACCATCTGCTCCCTTTATTACGTCGACATTGCAACAGGCCGCGAGTACACGCTTAGGTTTTGGTGTGAAGAAGACCATGATGATGGCTCAGCGACTTTACGAAGCCGGTCATATCACTTATATGCGTACTGACTCGACCAATTTGAGTCAAGAAGCCGTTGAAAACTTGCGCGATATGATTGCCAAAGAATTTGGTGATAAGTATCTACCCGCCGAACCGATTCGATACGGATCAAAAGAAGGCGCACAAGAAGCTCACGAAGCGATTCGCCCATCAAACGTTCAAGTGCAAGCAGCGACCTTATCTGACATGGAACGTGACGCTCAGCGCTTATATGAGCTTATTTGGCGCCAGTTTGTCTCATGTCAAATGACACCTGCACAATATGATGCCACTAAGTTGACCGTAAAAGCGGGTGATTATGAGCTCAAAGCCACGGGACGTACCTTACGTTTTGATGGTTGGACTCGCGTACAAACAGCGCTTAAGAAGAAAAACGAAGAAGACAATACGTTACCATTCGTGGCTCAGGGCGATGTATTAGCATTAAAAGAATTGCAGCCTAAACAACATTTTACTAAGCCGCCAGCACGATACAGCGAAGCTTCTTTAGTAAAAGAATTAGAAAAACGCGGTATTGGCCGCCCTTCAACCTACGCAACCATCATTTCAACGATTCAAGATCGTGGTTATGTAAAAGTCGAAAATCGTCGTTTCTATGCCGAAAAAATGGGTGAAATTGTCAGCGAACGATTGGTGAGCAGTTTTGCTGATTTGATGAGCTATGACTTTACCGCCAGCATGGAGCAAACATTAGATGATGTGGCTCGGGGCGAGTTAGACTGGAAAAAAGTGCTCGATGGTTTCTATGCTGACTTTACTAAGCAATTAGAAAAAGCGGAGCTGGATCCCGAAGAAGGTGGCATGCGTCTTAACCAAATGGTGATGACCGATATCAAGTGCCCAACTTGTGGTCGTCCTATGGGGATCCGCACTGGAACGACAGGTGTTTTCCTTGGTTGCTCTGGTTATGAATTGCCCCCTAAAGAACGCTGTAAGACGACGATGAACCTCACGCCTGGCGTTGAGGCGATTAGCGAAAACAGTGAAGATGCCGAAACAGATGCACTGCGTGCGAAGCACCGTTGTAGTATTTGCGGCACGGCAATGGACAGTTACCTGATCGATGAGAAGCGTAAGTTACACGTCTGCGGTAACAATCCAATCTGTGAAGGCTATGAAGTCGAAGAAGGCCAATTCAAGATCAAAGGCTATGAAGGTCCACTGATTGAGTGTGATCGCTGTGGTCACGATATGGAACTGAAAAATGGTCGTTTTGGTAAGTACTTTGGCTGTACCAATGAAGAGTGTAAGAATACCCGTAAATTACTTAAAAATGGTGAGGCGGCGCCGCCAAAAGAAGATCCTATTTATTTACCCGAACTGAAATGCAGTAAATCGGATGCCCATTTCGTATTACGTGATGGTGCGGCGGGTATCTTCTTAGCGGCCAGTACTTTCCCTAAATCACGTGAAACCCGTGCGCCTCTGGTTGAGGAACTGGTTCAATACCGTGAGCTGCTATGGCCTAAGTATCAGTATTTAGCGGATGCGCCAGTCACTGATGATGAAGGCAATAAGGCTGCGGTGAAGTTTAGCCGTAAGACGAAAGAGCAATACGTTGCGACTGAAGTCGATGGTAAAGCTACGGGTTGGTCTGCGCATTACGTCAATGGTAAGTGGGTGAGTGAATCTACCAAGAAGGCCAAGAAAGGCGTATAGCGGTGGATTGAGTTAGCTTAACGCCAAGAGAATAACAAAAAAGCCAAGTCAATTATGACTTGGCTTTTTGTTTGCATTTTTTCGATATCAATTTGTTGCTATAGATAATAATTTAAACATGTTGAGTACTTTACACTTACTGAGTACTTTACACTTACAGATACAAACTGACTCACAATGACGCGATAGAATGGTGGCAAATGTGTCGCTAATTCAACTTAACGGTAAGCAAATAGAGACTGATCACCATTTCTTTTTAGGTTGAAACAGCATATCGATATCATCTTCTTCATTTTTAGGTCTAGGCGCACTGGGCTCAGATTGTTTCTGTGCACCCATAATTTCATCAAGTAATTGTTTAGCCTCATCGACTTTACGACCAATGAAGGGATCATTAGGCGTTTGTGCCTTAATGGCGTGTAATGTTGATAGGGCTTTGGTTACCATTTGTTTTGATGAGCCATATTGCTTCATAAAGCTGGCAGCGCGGGCACGAGAAAGCATAGAATCGACATTAATTCTGAGCTGTAAACTGTCGATGCGGCTTTCTTCTTGAGCAAAAATGCTCGGATCGACTTTACCTTTATTATGCTCGGCTCTGAGTATCGCCTTTAATTTTTTTAAGGTTTGAACAAGCGCTAAAATTTGCTTGTCATTATCGGGTAGTCTGAAATTCTCAATTGGAGGAGTTTGAGGTTGGCCAGACTGTAAGCTTGTTATTTGATTATTAATATCGGCTAAGCGGCGTTGGTAGTCTGACTGTTGTTGGCCATTACTGATCGCTGTTGCAGATTGCAAGGCATCTTGTACACGCCGATACAAAACCAACACTATATTCGTGCTACAAGGCATCATTCCTGTGTTTGATAACACAGTTTCAGTTTCATCGATAATTGCTCTTTGACGGGCAAATTCAATGCGACGCTCAGCCTCTACACGTTCTTTTTGTTGCTGTAATACGTTAATTCCGATAACAAGCAGTAAAAGCGCACCGATGAGGATCAGAACCAAGGTGAATGACATAGATGTTCCATTATTTATCCAATTGAGCTAATGCTACAATAAATCAATAAACTAGCATAGTTATCTTAGCCTAGGTTATCATTTCTGTCGTATGAATCTGTAGACTTGTGCTCTATATTCCTATTTGCTTTAATTTTTACTATATACTATAACGATTGATTATAGCTGAGAGTGCTTTGAGGGCTCAGTTGTTAATGGCATTTTGCGTGTTTGAGACAAGGAAATAAGATGAAACTGCAACAACTCAGGTATATTGCTGAGGTCGTAAAACATAACCTCAATGTATCGGCGACAGCTGAAAACTTGTATACCTCTCAACCCGGGATCAGTAAACAAGTTCGTATGCTTGAAGATGAGTTGGGGATCCAAATATTTGGCCGTAGCGGTAAACATTTAACCCATGTCACACCTGCGGGTTTGCAAGTGATCAGCATTGCCAATGATATTTTAGGTAAAGTTGAAAGTATCAAAAAAGTGTCTGAAGAATATACTAAGCCAGATCAAGGTGAGTTAAATATTTCCACAACAGATACTCAGGCACGCTATGCATTACCGACGATAATTCGTCAGTTTATTGATCGCTATCCTAAAGTGAACTTGCATATGCACCAAGGGACACCGTCGCAGATCAGCGAACAGGCAGCTCGCGGTGATGCAGATTTTGCTATTGCGACCGAAGCAATGCATTTATATTCAGATCTGATCATGTTGCCTTGTTACCACTGGAACCGCTCTATCGTTGTGCCAAAAGACCATCCTCTTGCGACCCGCAATCAAGGCAGCTTGATTAGTATCGAAGATTTAGCCCGTTTCCCCTTAGTGACCTATGTCTTTGGTTTTGACCGTGCTTCTGAAATTGAAAAAGCGTTCAATCGGGCCAATTTAGAGCCGCGTGTTGTCTTTAGTGCGACCAGTGCCGATGTGCTTAAAACCTATGTTCGTTTAGGATTAGGCGTGGGCGTCATCGCGTCTATGGCCATTGATCCAAATGTTGATAAAGATTTAGTTGCTATTGATGCCGGTCATTTGTTTGCCCACAGTACGACTAAAATTGGTTTTAGGAAGGGCAGTTTCTTGCGCAGTTATATGTATGATTTTATTCAGCACTTTGCGCCGCATTTAACCCGTGATGTGGTGGAGAAAGCCGTAGCATTACGGGATCAACAGCTCATAGATGAAATGTTTGCCGATAAAAATCTGCCAATGCGTTAACTTGGATGATTTACAAACATAAAAATGCCGCTAATAAAAGCGGCATTTTTATGGGTTTAGCGATTAAGATAAATCGACTTTATCCATCTCGAGTTGCGCAAGGGCAATAACTGCTTGAGTGCGGTTGCGAACGCCAAGTTTTCTAAATATGGCAGTCGCGTGCGCCTTGATGGTCGCCTCAGACACGCCAAGATCGTAGGCTATTTGTTTATTTAATAACCCTTCGGCAAACATCTGCAACACTTTATATTGTTGCGGCGTGAGATCGGATAACTTGCTGGCCATTTTATCAATGGCATCGTCATTGATAGCAATAATCTCAGTGCCTTTAGGCAACCAAATATCACCGAATAACACCGCACTTAGCGCCTCTTTTAGGGTTTCCATTGAAGCTGATTTAGGGATAAAACCACTGCTGCCATAATGAATCGCACGGCTAATGGTATTGATATCCTCGTGGGCTGAAATCACCACAACGGGTAACTCAGGATAATGTGAGCGTAGGTGGATAAGCGTGGAATAGCCGTGGGACCCGGGCATCTGCAGATCTAACAGTACAAGATCGTAATCGACGCTTCGAACATCCAATACAGATTGCAGTGCGTCAGCACTGTCTGCTTCAAACCACTGTGCATGTTCGAAAGCGCTGGTCAGCGCTTGACGTAGTGCATTTCTGAACAATGGATGATCGTCTGCGATAATAATATTTAAGTTTTCTAGCTTCATGGCTTTTATGATTATGTTCGGTGCGCGTGAAGATTGAACTCAATGTAACAGAAAAGTAATCAAGGATCCTATTGCTTTATTCAGGAATAAGGACAAAATTTTGATATGTTTCTGGTTGTTAGACTTTGGTCGGTGTTTTACAAGGAAAAAGATGGACCGTATAGTTTCAATTGAAAGCCCGAAAGTACGGGCTAACCTATACTTTAAAATCGTCTAAAAACTACCCATATGTCCACACTTTTGTGGGATTTCGTTGTTCGTCAACCGCAACAAAGGTGAACACACCACGTATAGCATGCTCTCGACGGTCTTGATACATGTCTTCTACATAGATGTTGACTTCAACTTTTAATGACGTATTACCTACATGGATCACACGAGCGATGAGTTCTGCTAGTGTGCCTGCTGGGATAGGCTTTTTAAAATCAATTCTATCGGAACTCACTGTGACTAAGGTTTTACGGCAGAAACGAGTTGCTGCAATAAAGGCTGTTTCATCCATCCACGCTAAAGCTTCGCCACCAAATAACGTATTGTGATGGTTGGTGATTGAGGGGAATACTGCTTTAATCACGCGCGCTTCTGAGGAATCAATTCGAGTTTGAATCGCGTCAGGAAAGGGGGGGGCAGCGGCTTCGATTCGTGAGGTGTTTTCGGTGTTTGTGGACATGGGGGTAAGCGACATACAGCAACCTAAGGTAATGCAGCAAAATAAGCTCGAATTATAAAGATTTATGGTGGTTAAAGATAGAAAACTACAGGCTTTAAGGTGCAGTAGGCATATGACTGAGGATAATGTCATGCTTCCAATAAAAAAACCGAAATGAGATCGGTTTTTTATTGGACGATTTATTTTACTTCAGATTTATTTGGTTAATAGTGCTTTTCTTTCGCGGGAAGCCGCTGCGAGCTTACGTAGCAGGATTTCAGAGTCATCCCAATGCAAGCAAGCGTCGGTGATACTTTGGCCATAACAGAGTGGCTGGCCTTCAACGACTTTTTGATTACCTTCTTGTAAGAAGCTTTCAGCCATAATACCTGCGATGGCAGTGCTGCCAGCACGCATTTGAGTCATAATTTCATCGGCGACCATCAGCTGTTTGAGATGGTTCTTCTCACTGTTTCCGTGGCTGAAATCGATAACCATACGTTGAGTTACCCCAACAGATGCAAGCTGTTGACGCGCTTCTTCGATATCTTGTGCGTGATAATTAGGTTTTTTGCCACCACGTAGGATGATATGGCCAAACGGGTTGCCGTGGGTGCGATAGACCGCCATAGCGCCATCTTTATCCGGTGAATAGAAAACATGTGGCACTTGTGCGGCACGAACTGCATCAACGGCAATATTGATGTTCCCATCAGTACCATTTTTAAAACCAACGGGGCAAGACAGTGCCGAAGCCATTTCACGGTGGACTTGGCTTTCCGTAGTACGCGCACCAATAGCGCCCCAAGTAATGAGATCCGCTATGTACTGACCGTTCACCATATCTAAAAATTCGGTGGCGATAGGCAATTTTAATTCAGTGATTTGTTGCAGCAATTCGCGGGCAATGCGTAAACCTTTGTTTGGTTCGAAACTGCCATCGAGATCGGGATCTGAAATTAATCCTTTCCAACCGACAATTGTACGGGGTTTTTCAAAATAGACGCGCATTAAGATACACAAGTCATCTTTCAATTCTTGGTGTAACGCGGCTAAGCGTTGAGCATAATCTAATGCCGCTTTAGTATCGTGGATTGAACATGGGCCTATGATCACCAATAGACGTTGGTCTTCACCCATAATGATGGCTTCGACTTCACGACGTTGCTGAACCAGATAATCGGCTGCATCTTGAGTTAATGGGAACTCAGATGCCAGTTGCGCAGGTGAGATGACTTTTGCTAATAAGGAAGTGCGTAGTTCGTCTGTTTTTATGGTCATTCAAAATACCGAGCTTGCGTGCGGCGCTTTTCGCCAGATTGCCTCGGATTATAACGAATCGAACCGAGTTGCACAGTGCCAATTGCGTTAATTGTCGGCAACTGTGCAATGAATTTGATTTAAGTTAGTTTCTTTTAGACTAAATTCACTCGGTTTCTTTTGCTGATTTTGGCTTATTAGGCTTAGAACATATGCCGTTCTAGGCCCGTGACATCTAATATTTTAGTGGCAATTTCTTCCACGGAATGATTAGTGGTGTCTATGTAAGGAATGCGTTCGCGTTTAAACAGCATTTCCACTTCTTTGACTTCTAAGCGGCACTGTTTGAGCGATGAATAGCGGCTATTCTCCATTCGACTCTGACGGATTTCATGTAAACGCACGGGATCAATCGTTAAACCAAACAGTTTTTTCTTATTGCGTTTCAGCGCTTCAGGTAACTTAAGGTTATCCATATCATCTTCGGTGAAAGGGTAGTTTGCCGCTTTTATACCGAACTGCATTGATAAATACAGGCTCGATGGCGTTTTGCCACAGCGAGAGACCCCAAGTAAAACCAGATCGGCTTGATCCATATGTTTCATGGTCTGGCCATCATCGTTATCCATGGCGAAATTAATGGCATCAATACGCGCTTCATAGCCGTGATTCGCTTTTCCATGGGTTCTATGTACAACTGGAGAGGCAGAAACACCTAAATGTTGTTCGAGTGGGGCCACAAAAGTATTCAAAAAATCATAATCAACCCCTTCACTCGAGTAGATGATGTCGCGGATCTCGGCTTTTACGATGGAATGGAATACTAACGGCCGCTCACCTGTTGTAATAAAACAATCATTAATTTGTCGCTTAACTTGCTCCGCTTTCGTCAGAGTTTCGACAAATGGAATCGTAAGTGACTCAAATTCTAATGGAAATTGCGAGAGAACCGCATGACCAAAAACTTCAGCTGTGATCGCTGTCCCGTCGGAGATATAGAATACTTTTGGTGCCATACTGACCTCTTGTAGTAATAAAATTACAAATAAAATTATAGATTTACGCGTGTTCGACAGGAGTGTAAAATGCCGCTGCCCTCGTGTGAAGGGGCCACTGAAATAAACTTGCGGAGATAGAACTGTGCAGCAATACGTACTCTGGTATCAAGAATTAGGCATGGGTGACGTCAACTTGGTTGGCGGTAAAAATGCTTCTCTAGGCGAGATGATCAGCAATCTGGCCAATGCCGGTGTTCAAGTACCTGGCGGATTTGCGACAACTTCCCATGCGTTCAACGAGTTCCTTGAACAAAGCGGAGTTAACCAGAAGATTTATGACATTCTAGCCACACTGGATGTAGATGATGTCAATGCGCTGGCTAAAGTAGGTGCACAGATCAGACAGTGGGTTATCGACACTCCATTTCAACCAGCATTAGAGCAAGCGATTCGTGAAGCTTACGATAAACTTGCCGCTGAAACTAGCGAAGCGTCATTCGCGGTACGTTCTTCTGCAACAGCTGAAGATATGCCAGATGCCTCTTTTGCGGGTCAGCAAGAAACCTTCTTAAACGTGAAAGGATTTGAATCCGTACTGACAGCGATCAAGCATGTGTACGCTTCACTCTTTAACGATCGCGCTATTTCCTACCGTGTGCATCAAGGTTATGAGCACCACGGTGTTGCCTTGTCTGCTGGCGTACAACGCATGGTTCGTTCAGATAAAGCGGCTTCAGGTGTGATGTTCACTATGGACACTGAATCTGGCAATAACGATGTGGTGTTTATCACTTCATCTTTTGGTCTGGGTGAAATGGTTGTTCAAGGCGCGGTAAACCCAGATGAATTTTATGTTCATAAACCTATTTTAGCCTTAGGTCACAAGGCTGTTGTGCGCCGTAATATCGGTAGCAAGCTCATCCAAATGGTGTATTCAGATGATGCTGCTCACGGCAAACAAGTCAAAATTGAAGACGTGACTGCTGACAAACGTCGTCAATTCTCTATCAATGACGCTGAAGTCGAAGAATTAGCCAAACAAGCCATGGTGATCGAAAAACATTACGGTCGTCCAATGGACATCGAATGGGCAAAAGACGGCAACGATGGCAAATTGTATATCGTTCAAGCGCGTCCAGAAACGGTTCGTAGCCGTGAAGATGTGCAATTGATTGAACGTTATCACTTAAAGAGCCGTGGCGCTGTGATCTGTGAAGGTCGCGCTATTGGCCATAAAGTGGGTACTGGCGTAGCCAAAGTATTAACGTCAATCGCCGATATGGATCAAATCCAACCTGGTGATGTGTTAGTGACAGACATGACAGATCCTGATTGGGAACCTATCATGAAGCGCGCAAGTGCTATCGTCACAAACCGTGGCGGTCGTACCTGTCATGCGGCGATTATCGCCCGCGAATTAGGTGTGCCAGCGGTGGTGGGTTGTGGTGACGTGACTGACCGTATCAAGAATGGTCAAATCGTGACTGTTTCTTGCGCCGAAGGTGACACTGGCTTTATCTACGAAGGTAAACAAGAGTTTGAAGTGATTTCAAACCGTGTTGATTCGTTGCCTGCATTGCCAATGAAAATCATGATGAACGTGGGTAACCCTGATCGTGCATTTGATTTCGCCCGTTTGCCAAACGAAGGTGTGGGTCTAGCGCGTTTAGAATTCATCATCAACCGTATGATTGGCATCCATCCCAAGGCACTGCTTGAGTTCAATCAACAGGATGCAGCACTGCAAACTGAAATAAACGAGATGATCGCGGGTTATGAATCACCGGTTGAGTTCTACATTGCCCGTCTGGTTGAAGGTATTGCGACTATCGGTTCAGCTTTCTATCCGAAGAAAGTGATCGTACGTATGTCAGACTTTAAGTCTAACGAATACGCAAACTTGGTTGGTGGTGACAGATACGAACCAGAAGAAGAGAACCCAATGCTGGGCTTCCGCGGTGCGAGCCGTTATATCTCTGAATCCTTCCGTGACTGTTTTGCCCTTGAGTGTGAAGCGATTAAACGCGTTCGTAATGACATGGGTCTGAAAAACGTTGAAGTCATGATCCCATTCGTTCGCACAGTGAAAGAAGCTGAGCAAGTGGTCGGCCTGCTCAAAGAGCAAGGTTTAGAGCGTGGTAAAGACGGTTTACGTGTCATCATGATGTGTGAAGTGCCTTCAAACGCCCTGTTAGCAGACCAATTCCTTGAGCATTTCGATGGCTTCTCTATCGGCTCAAACGATTTAACTCAGCTGACACTCGGCCTTGACCGTGACTCAGGTATCATTAGCCATTTATTCGATGAGCGTGATGAAGCCGTTAAAATGCTACTTTCATTAGCCATTAAAGCGGCTAAAGCGAAGGGCGCTTACATAGGTATTTGTGGTCAAGGTCCTTCAGATCACGCTGATTTTGCCGCTTGGTTGGTAGAACAAGGCATAGATACAGTGTCATTAAACCCTGATACTGTGATTGATACTTGGTTGTATTTAGCCGAAGCGCACGGTTGATCTAGATAGTAATTTTATAAACTTGTTAAAAAAGCCGCTTTTTAGCGGCTTTTTTTTGTTTATAATGGCGCCATAACGATAATTGACAGAAGCCATCTATGCTACCCCTGCTATCACATCAACAAACATTAGAGCCAGTGTATTTGGCATACCTTGATGCACTGGAGCAAAGTGAGTATTCCGGTGATATAGACAAACGTTACAGCGCCCGTTTAGTGCAAGCAACGGACAACTCTGTATATCAATTTTTGCCTCAAGCTGTGTTATATCCTAAAAATCAGCAGGATATCCAAATTGCATTGACGCTGGCTGCTACTGACGCATTTCGCAGCGTGACCTTCAGTGCGCGGGGCGGTGGTACGGGCACCAACGGACAATCTCTGACCCATGGTTTGATTTTGGATGTGTCGCGTTACATGAATCGTGTGCTCGAAGTGAATGCTGAGCAAGGTTGGGTTCGAGTCGAAGCTGGCGTGATTAAAGATGCGCTTAACGATGCATTGCGTCCCCATGGATTCTTTTTTAGTCCCGATTTATCCACTTCAAACCGCGCCACTATTGGTGGCATGATCAATACCGATGCCTCGGGTGCGGGCTCACTGGTCTATGGTAAGACGTCAGATCACGTGCTGGCGCTGCGTAGCGTGTTGATCGATGGCAGTGTGCTGGATACGCATCCCCTAGATGCGGGACTACTGTGTAACCCCGATAATGTCAGTGATAATCCACTGGGGCAGAAATTGTTTTCTGCTGTGGCGGCGGTATGCCGTGAAAAGCGTACTCAGATTGAAAACCAATTTCCTAAGCTCAATCGTTTCCTCACTGGCTATGACTTAAAACACGTGTGGAACGACAACCTGACGCAATTCGATTTATCACGAATTCTGACGGGCTCAGAGGGCACGCTTGCGGTGATAACCGAAGCCAAACTTAATCTCACCCCGCTGCCGACTGAGCGCGCTATGGTGAACATTAAGTACGATTCGTTCCAATCGGCATTGCGTCATGCGCCATCCTTAGTTGCCGCGCGGGCGACTGTGGTTGAAACCGTCGATTCAAAAGTGCTTAACTTAGCCCGTGAAGATATTGTCTGGCATTCGGTGGCTGATCTTATCCAAGAAGTGCCTGGTAAAGTTATTGATGGCCTCAATATGGTCGAATTTGCAGGTGACACGGTCGAAGTTGAGCAAAAGCTCGCGAGTTTGGAAGCTGTGTTAACTGAGCAGATCAGCAAAGGCGAGTGCGGTGTATTGGGTTACCAAGTGACGCAAGATAAGCCGAGTATCGAAAAAATTTACGGCATGCGTAAAAAAGCCGTTGGCTTACTCGGCGCCACTAAAGGTCGCCGTAAGCCTATCGCCTTTGCTGAAGATACTGCGGTACCGCCCGAAAAACTCGCCGATTACATTATGGAGTTTCGCGCGTTACTCGACGGGCATAATCTGCAATACGGTATGTTCGGCCATGTGGATGCGGGCGTGTTGCATGTTCGTCCAGCGCTCGATATGTGCGATGTTGAAGATGAAAAATTACTACGAGTCATTTCTGATCAAGTCGCGGCACTGACACTTAAATACGGCGGTCTAATGTGGGGCGAGCACGGTAAAGGCGTGCGCGGTGAATACGGTCCAGCTGTCTTTGGTGATGAACTTTTCGGTGTGTTGCAAGATATTAAAGGTTTGTTTGACCCCGATAACCGACTCAATCCCGGCAAGCTTGTGGCGCCTAAAGATACAGGTGCCCTCTATTACGATGTTGACAGTGCTAAGCGCGGTAAGTTTGATCGACAAATCCCCGTTGATGTGCGTGATGCGTTCCCCGATGTGATGAATTGTAACGGTAATGGCCTGTGTTTTAATTACAGTAGCTATTCGCCCATGTGCCCATCGTTTAAGGTGACGGGTGACAGAGTGCAGTCGCCTAAGGGGCGTGCAGGGCTCATGAGAGAGTGGCTAAGACTGCTTGAGGCTGAAGGGGTTGATGTTAATGCCCTCGCCAAAGCGAAACCTTTTGGTATATTGCAGCGCATACAAAATACCATCAATTCCAAACGTGATTATGATTACTCCCACGAGGTGATGGAATCGCTCAAGGGCTGTTTGGCCTGTAAAGCCTGCTCTGGACAATGTCCGGTAAAAGTGGATGTGCCTAAGTTTAGGGCGCAGTTCTTCAATATATACTATCAACGCTATTTAAGACCCGCGAAAGACTATCTCGTTGCAGGGATTGAAGATAGCTTGCCATTGATGGCCGCGGCACCGCGTCTCACTAACTTTGTCGCACAAAATCCATTGAGCCAATGGGTGATTAAACAGGCGATTGGTTATGTGGATGCGCCTGCGTTATCTGTGCCGACTTTGAAGCAAAGACTCGATGGTCATGCAAGCCGCGGTTACGACTTAGCTGCGTTGCAAGCGATTCCAGAAGAGAAGCGCTCGCAGTTTGTGTTGGTGGTACAAGATCCCTTTAACAGTTTCTATGACTCAGGTCTTGTGTTGCGCTTTATCCAATTAATTGAAAAACTCGGCTTAAAGCCGGTGTTATTGCCCTATAAACCCAATGGTAAGCCAACACATATCAAGGGATTTTTAGATAAGTTTGCTAAAACGGCGCAGTCGAGTGCGGACTTTCTGAACCAAGTCCATAAACTGGGCATGCCCATGGTCGGTATCGATCCTGCCTTAGTCTTGTGTTATCGCGATGAATATCGTGAAGTCTTAGGGGCTAATCGCGGTAATTTTGAGGTCAAGTTAGCCAACGAATGGCTACTGAATGTCATCAAAGATTTACCTGCAAAAGCTGCGCAAGGTAAGCAATATACTTGGTTTAGTCATTGTACCGAATCGACTGCCAAGCCAAATACCGCCAATGAGTGGACTAAAATCTTTGCCCATTTCGGTGCTAAGTTAACCGCAGTTAATTTAGGTTGTTGTGGTATGGCGGGAACCTATGGTCATGAGGCGGAAAACCTCGAGCGCTCTAAGGCCTTGTTCGACATGTCTTGGCAGCAAATGTTAGCAAGAATTGAGCAGCCGCAAGTGTTAGTGTCTGGCTATTCGTGCCGTAGTCAGGTAAAACGTTTTGCCGGTTACAAGCCAAAGCATCCACTTGAGGCCTTACTTGAGTTAGTAAACGCGTAATGGTCCTTATTACTTAAATTGACCAGCAAGGCCGTAATTATCCTCACTGGTATATCCAAGTGTTGAATGTCACACTAAAGCCAGCCGCAAGGCTGGTTTTTTTATGGATGATGGAGGCCTAGATGGAAAAGATGACTTACAGTATTCAACACACGCTCAAACAATTCGCCGCTGATAGTAGGCTAACCTCGGTTGCGCCATTGTGCAGTGAAGTCCCATTGTTTGACATTAACGCCTTGGGTGATTGGACATATCTAGGCACATCGCTGCCAGCCAAGTTTGCTAAGTTGTTCGCCAGTATTTTGCATTGCATCGATGATGAGTATTTCTTAATTACCCCAGTGGAGAAGGTGCGAGTGCGGGTTGAAGATGCTCCCTTACTGATTGTCGATTTCGAGCGAGCGCAACCCCATTCGCTGCTCAATGTAAGAACCAGTATTGAAACACAGCACCATAAAGTCGATATAAAACAGATGAAGCTCACCGATGACAGTGTTTATTTGCCGCTTGAGCGCGGTTTATGGGGCAAATTAGGTCGGGCCTGTTACTATAATTTTGTGAATGAATTCAATTTATCTGATCTAGATGAGGAATGAGCTCGTAGGTTAATCGCATAATTTGCTGTGGTCTAAGCTAGTTTATTATGGGTTAAGTGGTAGTATTAAAACTAACTCTGGGTTCTTATGATGGCGTGCAGAGTAAGTGAAAACGCGTTAAACCTTTGCTGTAGGAGGTGCTGTTTGAATCGTCATGAAAGCTTAGGCTATCTTGTCTCCCACTTAAATATCGAGCTGCAAAATGAGCTTGATCTGCATCTTAAGCGATATCAACTCGATATAAAACTGTGGCCTGTGCTGTTTGCTTTGTGGCAAGAAGAGGGCATAAGCCAAACTGAATTGTCTAAGCGTTGCGATGTGGCAAATTACACTATGACGCGCTTACTCGATCAGTTACAGGTGCAAGGTCTTATTACTCGCCATCAAGAAGTCGATAATCGGCGTGCTTTCCAAATCTTTTTGACCGATGAAGCAAAAGCATTAGAGCAAGATCTTATCTGCGAAGCTGAGCGGGTCAATGAAAAATTCCTGTCAAATTTAAGTGAAGATGAACAACAGACATTCATTTTACTATTAAATAAAATCAACCGTTTGGCTTGAGATTTTGAATCTAATGGGTATGGAGGAAAACTGTGGTTTAGCCGTTTTTACTTCTATCTGTATGTGGTTATCTAAATCATTTTCCAGTTTAATCCCACCCACTATGCCTCACTTTGCGGGATTAAACTGGTTTGATTAATTCAAGTAAAGTGCAAAGACGCAAAGCAGACTTACGGCTATCACTGAGTGCTGTAAATAACGCCGGCTAGCTAATAAATTTTCTTTACCTTGTTTTAGGCTAGCGACGAGTCTATGTTGCTTATAAATTCGGCACATGAGTTCATCGGTTTGGGGATCGATAAGCAGTTCAAACTTGCAAGGCGCGCCGTCTTTAAGCTGAATGGTATGCTCGCTTTGAGGCTTAAAGTTAAGCTTGTGCGACACCATCTGGCCATTAACGAAGACCCGCTCTAAACCACTCCAATTGCTGGCTTGCAGTTCTACCACATCTTGGTTGAGATCATATTTGAAACGGATCATAGCGCTATCCTGTGCTGGGACCTGATAGACTAATTCAAGCAGACAAATATGACGTTTTCCAGCGTGATTAAATGAATATTCTGTGTCGAAATTAAAAGCGCGGTTAAACCATGAACTTAGTGATAGATTAAATTTTAGATAACAAAAAAGCGACCAGAGGTCGCTTTTTTCAATATTTGACGGGCATAAAAAATAATAAACGCGTAGAAAAATTACTGCTTAGCGGCTTCGATAATGGCTTTTGCCATTTCATCAGCCACGGCGCCGGTTGTACGGTTCTGCGCATCGGCTTGGCTGAATATTTTAAGCAGCGTGTTGTAAATTTCTTCTACTTTAGCCGTCGATTTTGCTGCGTCGTAATCTTTTTCGAACGACACGTTGATAATACCGCCTGCGTTGATCACATAGTCTGGCGCGTAAAGTATGCCCATTTCTTTCAGTTGTTCACCGTGGCGTACTTCGGCTAATTGGTTGTTGGCACAGCCAGCAACAATTTTGGCTTTCAGTTGCGGTAAGGTCGCATCGTTTAAGGTTGCGCCAAGGGCACAAGGGGCATACACATCCACATCTTGCGCGTAGATTTCTTGAGGCGCGACAACAATGGCACCAAAGTCGGTAGCGACTTTATCTAACGAGGCTTGATGAATGTCGGTAACAATCAGTTCAGCGCCTTCGTTATGCAAGTGTTTGCACAGGTAATAGCCAACGTGACCGACGCCTTGAACGGCGATTTTAAGGCCTTTAAGGCTGTCTAAACCAAGTCTATGTTTAACCGCAGCTTTGATGCCTAAATAAGTGCCAAGGGCTGTGAACGGTGATGGATCGCCACTTTTGCCTTCAAGACCCGCCATATAAGGGGTTTCTTCATGGGCGATCATAATATCAGCCGTAGTAGTGCCAACATCTTCCGCTGAATAGTAGCGGCCACCTAGGCTGTTAATCAAACGGCCAAAAGCACGGAACAGCGCTTCGCGATCTTGTCTTTTCGGATCGGCAATGATCACGGATTTACCACCGCCCATGGTTAAACCTGCTAGGGCATTTTTATAAGTCATGCCACGAGAAAGGCGTAATACGTCAGTCAGGGCTTCATCATCCGATTGGTAGTTCCACATCCTACATCCACCCACGGCAGGACCAAGGTTAGTGTTATGGATGGCGACAATGGCCTTTAAGCCACTTTCTTTATCATGACAGAATACAACCTGTTCATGTTCGTCAAAGGATACATGATTAAATACAGCCACGTGAATTTCTCCGCTATACACAATGAAAAAGCCGACGAGGTGAGCCTCTATCGACTGCTTGTTATATTTATTGCAGAACCATAGCATTTAGCGATACTCTCAACCATGCATAATGACCGAATAAATACATTATTTGTGGCAATTTAGCTTTCCACTTTACGTAAACGTAAGCTTTGCGATTAAGAATGGATTGTACTGAATTTAACGTAACGAATAGAATGAATCGCGTACTGATCCCAAGAATTAGGCTCGCGTTATAACAATAAGATAGGACGGAAGTATGACTGAACAAGCTGTCGACCAAACTCAACAAAATTTATCAGCTGAAGAAATAGAAAAGCTGCGTCAAGAGTGGGTCAGAACTCAATTTCAAAAAGCTAATCGTTTTCTCGCTGAAAAAGGCGTGATCCCAAGCAAAGTCCTAGCCGATGAAAGCCGTTATCTTGCGCCTTATATGGCGATTTGGAAGATGGAATCAAAGCGTCCAAGCAACAAAACCTATTGGGTGATGTCAGGTGATTTACCGTCGGATTTTGTCGATGTGAAAG
This sequence comes from Shewanella sp. NKUCC06_TVS, assembly GCF_019345515.1. Lineage (NCBI taxonomy): Bacteria > Pseudomonadati > Pseudomonadota > Gammaproteobacteria > Alteromonadales > Shewanellaceae > Shewanella > Shewanella sp. NKUCC06_TVS. The sequence continues at coordinate 67,848 of NZ_JAHKQX010000023.1, forward strand.
TGGCGGCGACGGCCCGTGATGCCGTGCGTCATTTCTCTATGATGTGGCAAATGCAGGCGGAAAACTTAGTGCGTTCGGGTGCAACCCGTGATGCCACTCAGGCTAAATTTGCTCAACTATTAGTATCGCGTGCCGAGAGTTTATATCGTATGCACAACGACGATAAACTGTGGAATGCTTAAACTCAAATGAGTTGAGGATTGTATTTAGATAGTATTGAGTTAATACAGTCACTTGTGTTGATTGCTCAAAATAACGGCATAAATAATAAAAAGGCACTCAGTTGAGTGCCTTTTTTATACTGACTTTTATGTTGATTTCCTATGTTAACCTGAGATCGGTTTAACAAGCCATAACTGTAATAGCATTAAACTCTGCGTTAGTGATGTTCAGTTGTGGCTTATTGTCTTTCAATTGATAGGCGATGAGTCCCGCAAT